>JAJEBK010000039.1 GCA_022823945.1 Anaerolineae bacterium
TGGTGGAGCGTTTCATCAATAAGATGAAGCATTTTCGCCGTGTCTTTTCTCGCTTTGAGAAGCTGGATACATCCCTTTTCGGCTTTCTGCACTTGGCTGGTGCTATGATCTGGCTACGAGCAAATGTCAACACAACCTAGCGGGATAGTCGCTGATTCTGCCTGTGCAGAAATGCCCTATACACTGTTTAACCCGGATCATAACCAGGAGAAATCCCATGTTCAATCGCAGATTTATTGTGACGCTCGGCGTATTATGCGCCCTGTTGGGCTTGGTCGCCTCCAGCGCCACCGCCCAGCTGGCCGAAGTCCCGCGTGAAAAAACGCTGGTCATCGAGAATATCAGTGTGCGCAACCCGGCACCAGAGAACTTCAATCCGTTGGCCAATGGTTCGCTCGGTCATGCTGGCATGAACCAGGTCGGCAACGAGTCGCTGTTCTATTACAACTATGAATCGGGCGAACTCGTGCCCTGGCTGGCAGAAAGCGCCGCCTTCAACGACGACTACACCGAGCTGACCATCAACCTGCGCGAGGGCGTCAAGTGGAGCGATGGCGAAGATTTCAACGCCGACGATGTGCTCTACACGCTCAACTTCCTGATGGAAAACCGCGATGCGCGCTTCAGCGATCGTCATGCCGACTTCGTCAGCAATGTTGCCGCGCCGGACGACCACACCGTCATCATCTCGCTCAACGGACCCAACCCGCGCTACCTCTTCAACGCTTTCGGCGTGGGCATCTATTGGTCGACTTACATCGTGCCCGAGCACATCTACTCGATGCAAGAGGACCCGATCGCCTTCACCAACTTCGACCTGGATGCGGGCTACCCGGTCGGCACCGGTCCGTATCGTCTGGTCAACTCCAACGAGACCGAGTCGGTGTGGGACCGCCGCGATGACTGGTGGGGCGCAGAGACGGGCTTCAAAGATCTGCCCGCGCCCGAACGCGTCATCTTCCTCGCCGCTGGCAACGAAGAGCGCCGCGCCGCCCTGGCCATCAACAATGAGCTGGATACCATGTGGCTGATGGGTCGCAGCACTTTCGAGACTGTGGTCGACCAAAATCCGGCCATCACCGGCTGGTACAGCGAGCTGCCCTATGCCTACCTCGACCCCTGCCCGCGCTACCTGGTGGTCAACAACGCCGTTTCGCCCTTCGACAACCCCGACCTGCGCTGGGCGATGAGCTATGCCATCAACCGCGATGCCCTGGTCGATATCGCCTGGGAAGGCATGACCAGCACCATCAACTGGATTATGCCCGGCTACCCGCCCCTGCTGGAATACATGAACGCCAGCGCCGATCTCTTCGATGCCCACCCGACCCTGGAGCAGAATCAGGACAAGGTCGATGAGTTGATGAGCGCCAACGGCTTCACCCGCAATGCCGATGATCTCTGGGTCGATGGCGAGGGCAACACCGTGCAGATGGATCTGGCTATCCGCCAGGGCGAGACTTTCCAGGTGAAGATGGCACCGGTAATCGCCGAGCTGCTGCAGCGCGCTGGCTTTGACGCCACCTTCAAGCTGCAAGACAACGCCGCCTTCAACGAAACCGCCCGCACCGGTGGCGCAAATGCCTGGATCGATGTCGCTTGTGGCGCAGTCCGCGATCCCTATGGCACGCTGGACAACTTCCACAGCCGCCATTCCGCCCCGCTGGGCGAAGATGTCACCGGCTCGCGCACCCGCTACGAAAATGCCGAATATGACGCGATCGTCGACCAGATGGCGCTGACAGCCAGCGAAGACCCAGTCATGCAAGATCTCTTCCGCTCGGCCATCGAGATCTGGCTGACCGAGCTGCCCGCCATGCCGCTGACCGAAGCCTCGCTGCTCACCCCGTTCAACAACCACTATTGGACGAACTGGCCAACGGCGGACAACAATTATGTCCACCCCGGCTTTTGGTGGCAGACCGCGCTGCTGATGATCACCGAGATTGAACCGGCCATGTAGCCGGTTTGCTCGAACCTGCGCCCTGCCCGTAGCTGCGGGTGGGGCGTCTTGCCCAAGGGGTAAAGAGCGCAGATGAGTTATCTTTCGCGGCGCATAATCATGTTTGGCATCGTGGTGCTCTTGGCCGCGACAGCCAACTTTGCCATCCCACGCATGGCACCGGGCGATCCCATCGGCGCTGTGCTGGAAGAGTTGCGCGCCCGCGGCGCATCCACCGGTGGCGCTGCCGAGCAAGAAATTGTCGCCGCCTACCGCGCGCGCTTTGGCCTCGACCAACCCGTGTTCACGCAGTATATCCGCTTCCTGGTCAACACCCTGCGCTTCGACCTAGGCTATTCCATTTCGTATTATCCACAAAAGGTCGAGTCTGCGCTCTTGCGCGCCTTGCCCTGGACAGTCGGCCTCTTGGCGATAAGCACCGTGATTTCTTTCGCATTCGGGTCCTTCTTTGGCGCGTTGATGGCTTGGCCGCGCACGCCCGCCGCCGTGAACCGCTTCGTGCCCTTTTTTATGGTGCTTTCGGCCGTGCCTTATTATTTGCTGGGGCTGATCCTGGTCTACCTGTTCGCTTTTGTGATGCGCTTGCTGCCGCTGGGTGGCGCTTACTCTTCTGGCACCATCCCGACTCTGGATATCGACTTCCTGCTCGATGTCATCCGCCACGGCATCTTGCCGGCGCTTTCGATTCTGCTGACGAGCGTCGGCTTTTGGGCGCTGGGCATGCGCGGCACGATGGTGACTGTGCTGGGCGAAGATTATCTGACGCTGGCGGAAGCCAAAGGGTTGTCCGACCGCCGCGTTTTCTTTGGCTATGCCATGCGCAACGCCCTGCTGCCCCAGGTGACATCGCTGGCGATCGCGCTGGGCACGGTCGCATCTGGTTCGGTACTGGTCGAGGTTGTCTTCGCCTATCCGGGCGTCGGCTGGCTGCTCTATAACGCCTTGCGCAGTTCTGATTATTACATGGTGCAGGGCGTCGCCTTCTTCTTGATCTTGACCGTGGCGGTTTCTGTGCTGGTCGTAGATTTGATTTATCCGCTGCTCGACCCGCGCATCGAACGCTAGCGCGCCGCGGGAGTGAGGGAGACATGCTAGCCACGACCATGCGCCGCGCCAAAGCGGTCATCCTCTACATGTTGCGCACGCCGAAGCTGTTGCTGGGTATGGCGCTGCTGGCGTCGCTGCTGCTGCTGAGCGCGGTGGGACCGTTGTTCGTCGATATAGACGATTCGCGCTCAATCAGTGTGCCATCCAACCAGCCGCCTTCGGCCAAGTATCCGCTGGGCACAACCAGCGGCGGCCGCGATATGCTGGCGGTGCTGATCGTGGGCACGCCGCAAACCTTGCGCATGGGCTTGCTGGCTGGCATTGTCGGCGTAACGTTGGGCGCGAGCCTGGGCTTGATCGCTGGCTACTATGGCGGGCGCATCGACATGGTCATCAGCACAGCCACCGACACCATGCTGACCATCCCCCCGCTGGCGATTCTGCTGGTGGTGGCAGCTTCTGTTCGCACGATGAGCGTCGACAATATGGCGATCATCATCGCGCTGCTTTCGTGGATGTTCACCGCGCGCACTATCCGCGCCCAGGTGCTGTCTTTGCGCGAGCAGCCCTATGTGCACATGGCGCGCCTGGCTGGCTTGCGCGATATCCGCATCATCTTCGAAGAAATCATGCCCAATATCTTGCCTATCGCAGCCGCCAGTTTTGTCGGCGCGACATCGGGCGCAGTTTTGGCTGGCATCGGCCTGGAAGTGCTGGGCTTGGGTCCCCAGCGCACACCGACTCTGGGCATGACGATCTATTGGGCGCAGCTTTACTCCGCGCTTATCCGCGGCTTGTGGTGGTGGTGGCTGCCCCCCATCATCGTCCTCATCGTGCTCTTTGTTGGGCTCTTCCTCGTCAGCGCGGCCATGGACGAATTCGTCAACCCGCGCTTGAGGAGACAAGGATGAGCCAAGAGATTGCCCTGCAAGTCAACAACCTGCGCGTCTCGTACCGAGCCGGCGAGCAAGCTATCCCGGCTGTCAACGATGTCAGCTTTTCGCTGTATGCTGGCGAGCGGCTGGGCATAGTCGGCGAAAGCGGCAGCGGCAAAACCACTTTGGCGCTGGCATTGATGCGCCTGCACAAACCGCCCGCCTACATCTTGGGTGGCGAGGCGATTTTGGGCGATGGCAAGGATATCATGACGCTCGACCGCGAAGCCATGCGCCAAACCCGCTGGAGTCGGCTGTCGCTCATCCCGCAAGGTTCCATGAATTCGCTCAACCCGGTCGTCAAGGTCAAGCATCAAATGGCGGACGCGATCGAGGCGCACGAACGCGGTTGGACACGCGCACACATCAACAAGCGCATAAGCGAGCTGCTGGGGCGGGTCGGCTTGCCAGACAGCGTCGCCGAAATGTTCCCGCACGAACTGAGCGGTGGCATGAAGCAGCGCGTGTGCATCGCCCTGGCCATCGTCCTGGAGCCCAGTGTCATCATCGCCGACGAGCCGACCAGCGCCCTCGATGTCGTTGTCCAGCGCGTCGTCATGCAGACGCTCAACGAAGTCCAGCAACAACTCAACGCCGCCATGATCATTATCGGCCACGATATGGGCTTGATGGCGCAATCCGCCGACCGACTCGCCGTCATGTACGCCGGCAAAATGGTCGAAGTCTCGCCCATCCGCAGCTTCTTTCACGATCCGCAACACCCGTACAGTCAGCTTCTCATCAGCTCGCTGCCCTCGCCAGAAGAACAGCGCGAGTTGGCCGGCATCCCCGGTAGCCAGCCTTCGTTGCTCGAGCTGCCCAGCGGCTGCGCATTTCATCCGCGCTGCCCCGTGGCAGAAGACCGCTGCAAAGTCGACATTCCACAGTTGCGCTTTGTCCGCGCCGACCGCCGCGTCGCCTGCCACCTAGTGGAAGAACAACCCGCATGAAGCCCAAGAAGCTGCTGGAATTGAAGAATGTGACGATGGCTTTCACTGGCAACAAGCGTAATCCGGCTGGCATCGTCGCCCTCGAGGATTTTGACCTGGCCATCCGCGCCGACCAGCCCAAAATTATCGCCATCGCCGGCGAAAGCGGCAGCGGCAAAACTACTTTGGCGCGCCTCGCCCTGGGCATGATCCGACCCACCAGCGGCGAGGTCGTCTATCAAGGCCGCGACTTGTGGGCGATGTCCAATGCCCAGCGCCGCGATTACCGTCGCAATGTGCAGGCGATCTTCCAAGACCCTTTCGCTGTCTACAATCCTTTTTACACAATCGACCGCCTGTTGCAGACGCCCATCCGCAGCTTCAAACTGGCGAAAGACCGCGAGCACGCCCAGCAATTGATCCACGACGCGCTGGATAAGGTCGGTTTGCGCTCCAGCGAAGTGCTAGGGCGCTATCCTCACCAGCTCAGCGGTGGGCAGCGCCAACGCATCGTGGTCGCGCGCAGCCTGCTCATGCACCCCAAGCTCATTGTCGCCGATGAACCGGTCTCGATGATTGATGCCTCTCTGCGCGCCAATATATTGACCAAGCTCAAAGAACTGCGCGACGACTTTGCTATTTCCCTGCTGTACATCACGCACGATCTGGCCACCGCACACCAAATCAGCGATGAGATCTTCATCCTCTATCGTGGGCGCGTCGTCGAGACGGGCTCCGCCGCCAGCGTCATCCAAAACCCGCAGCACCCCTACACGCAACTGCTTGTCGCCTCAATCCCGCGTCCCGACCCCGACCGCCGCTGGCAAGGCACAGTCGAAATCCCGCTGGAGGAGCTTTCTCCCAGCGATGACCGCAGCGGCTGCCTCTTCCGACATCGCTGCCCGCACACCATGACCGAATGTGAACATACACCTCCGAACTTCCCAGGGAACTATGGGCAGTCGGTGGCTTGTTATCTGTACAGCGACAGCGGACAGCCTGCCTAACTCCCGCTGACGAATCGGGGGGAGTGACGAATTTTCTGGATTTAGACACTCTCTGTGTTGTGAGCGCTTACCTGCGTTGGCTGCATCGTGTACAATAGCGCCCTGTCGACCGCCAGCGCGAGACCCGCCCATGCGCAACCGCTATTTTTCTGCCCAGCCAGCTATCCAGCGCGCCGCCGCGCAGCTTTACGAAAGCGCCAAAGACCTGCCGCTGGTCTGCCCGCATGGCCATGTCGATCCGCGCCTTTTCGCCGACCCCGACTATGATTTTGGCAGCCCGGTCGACCTGCTGATCATCCCCGACCACTACATCTTTCGTATGCTCTATTCGCAAGGGATTTCACTGGATGCGCTGGGCATCCCCACGCTGACCGGCGCGCCAGCCGAAACCAACCACCGCAAGATCTGGCAGTTGGTCTGTGACAACTGGCATCTCTTTCGCGCCACGCCAACCGGCATCTGGATACGCGATGAGTTGGCAGATGTCTTTGGCATCACGCGCAAGCTGAACAGCGCCAACGCCATGGCCATCTATGACGATATCGCTGCACAGCTGGCAAGCGAGGCATTTCGGCCGCGCGCCTTGTACGAGCGCTTCAATATCGAGGTCTTGGCCACCACCGATACCGCCACCGACAGCCTGGAGCAACACATTGCTATCCGCGAATCGGGCTGGGGCGGGCGCATCATCCCCACTTTTCGCCCCGACGCCGTGGTCAATATCGATGCAGGCTGGCGAGACAATATCGAGCTGCTGGGCGAGACATCTGGCACGAAAATCTACAACTATGTCAGCTATATCCAGGCGCTCGAACAACGCAGAGCCTTCTTCCAGTCGCAGGGCGCGACAGCCACCGATCATGCCGCTTTGACCGCCTATACCGAACTGCTGGATGCCGCCACTGCCGAGTCCATCTTCCAGCGGGGGCTAAAGGGAGAAGCCAGCAGCGACGATGCAAATCGCTTCACCGGGCACATGCTGCTGGAAATGGCGCGAATGAGCAGCGAAGACGGGTTGGTGATGCAGCTGCACATCGGCTCGTGGCGCAATCACAATCCCGCCCTGTATGCGCGGCATGGACGGGATATGGGCGCGGACATGCCCACAGGCAGCGAATTCACGCGCAATCTGAAGCCGCTGCTCGACCGCTTCGGCAATCACAGCAAGTTGCGGCTCGTGCTCTTCAACCTGGACGAAACCACGCTCAGCCGCGAGCTTGCGCCGCTGGCCGGGCATTATCCCATCCTGCGTCTGGGACCGCCCTGGTGGTTTTATGACAGCTGGCTGGGCATCATTCGCTTCCTGGATGCCGTGGTCGAAACGGCAGGCATGTATAACCTGGCGGGCTTCAACGATGACACGCGCGCGTATCCCAGCATTCCCACCCGTCACGATGTCTGGCGGCGGGCTTGCGCGCACTGGCTGGCCGGGCAGTTGGTTCGCGGCTTCGTTGACGACGAAGACGCCCACGCTATGATGCGCGCGCTGGCCTATGATCTGGCGAAAGACACCTATCGTTTGTGATGATTGCCCCCCTCGGTCCCCCCGACGGGTCAGGGGGAAGTATCTAATAGCTACCCTCTCCGTCCTGACGGGGAGGGGCTGGAGAAACAGATGACAAAATTCCTGAGCAGAGCCAATCGCAAAGCGCCGCGCCAGCCCGAGCGCATCGTGCAATTCGGCGGCGGCAACTTTATGCGCGGCTTCGTCGATTGGCTGGTGGATGTGTTGAATGACGAAGCGGACTTCGGCGCAGGCGTCGTACTGGTCAAAGCCACGCCAGGTCGCTACGAGGCGCTGGATGCCCAGGATTGCTTGTTCACGACCTGGCTTCATGGTGTGCAGGCTGGCGAATTTCACGAGCAAACGCGGCTGATTAGCTGCGTCAACCGCACTGTCTATCCCTATGACGACTTCGCGTCCTATCTGGCAGTAGCGCGTCAGGAAAGCATCCGTTTCATCTTTTCCAACACAACTGAATCAGGCATCGCGCATTCACCAGACGACCACCTGGACGATGCGCCGCCGGCGACTTTTCCTGCCAAGCTGACTCGTTTTCTGTATGAACGTTGGCAGCATTTTGGCGGGACAAGCGAAGCTGGCTGCATCATCATCCCGACCGAACTGATCACCGACAACGCGACACGCTTGCGCGAGATCATCCTGCAGTACGCCGATCAATGGACATTGCCACGAGATTTCTGCGACTGGCTGACGAATTGCAATCAATTTTGCAACACCTTGGTCGACCGCATCATTCCCGGCTATCCCGCCGCCGATGCCGAGCGCCTCTTTGCGCAGCTGGGCTACCGCGATCGTCTGCTGGTGGCTGGCGAGATCTATCACAGCTTCATCATTGAAGCGCCGCAGAGCCTGCTGGACGAGCTGCCCCTGAGACGAGCAAAAACAACGCTACATGTCAAAATCGTCGCCGATGCCGCGCCCTACCGCACCATCAAAGTCCGCCTGCTGAATGGCGCGCACACCGCCATGGTGCCGCTGGGGCTGCTGCTGGGCATTGAATCAGTGCGCGACGCCATTGGGCATCCAGCGCTGGGGACATTTATCCAGGAGCTCATCTTTCAAGAAGTTATCCCGTCGGTCAGCGAGGTGCCGCGCGACGAACTGCGGGCATTCGCGCGCCATGTCTTCGACCGCTTTCGCAATCCGCGCATCCATCACAAGCTGCAAACCATTTCGCTCAACAGCGCCAGCAAGGTCAAAGAGCGCATCGTGCCATCGCTGCTGGGGTATCAGGCAAGTGAGGGCAAGCTGCCCGGGCGGCTGGTCCTGGCGCTGGCGGGCTTCTTGCGCTTGTACCGCGGCGACATCTGCCAGCTCAACGATGACCCGACTGTGCTGGATTGGTTTGCCCGGCAATGGCAAGCCGCCCAGACGCACGAGGCATTGGCGCGTGCCATGCTCGAACACGAGCCGCTTTGGGATGCCGATTTGAGCGCGCTGCCGGGTTTGGTCGAGTCCGTCGGCGAGGCGTTGGATGCAATCGAAGCCGGGCGGCTGGAAGAGCTGCTGATGCGGGCGGACAGCTGATGCCAGAACTCATCACGGTTGGGCGGGTATCGCTGGATCTGTTCTCGCGGGATATTGGCGCGCCTTTCCCGCAGATCAACAGCTTCGAAACCAGCGTGGGCGGCAGTCCTGTCAATATCGCCATCGGCGCGAGTCGGCTGGGCATGCGCTCGCTGGCTTTCACGGCGGTCGGCGATGACGAGGTGGGTCGCTTTGTGCGGCGCTATCTGGCGCGCGAGGGCGTCGACACGGCGCATATCGCAGTCAGGGCGGGACGGCGGACGGGCATGGCGGTGGTGGGCGTGCAGCCGCCAGACAAATTTCCTCTGCTTTTCTACCGCGAAAATCCCGCCGACATTCACCTCAGTCTGGATGAGGCGCAAGCGCTGCCACTGAACGAGGCGCGGGCGCTACAGCTTTCTGGCACAGCGATGAGCCGCGGCAGCGCTGGAGATGCAACACTCTACCTGGCCGAACAAGCGCGACAGCTGAGCGTGACCACCTTCCTCGACCTCGACCTGCGCCCCGACCAATGGACGCACGCGCTGGCTTATGGCTTGCGAATGCGCCGGTTGCTGCCGCTTTGCGATGTCGTTATCGGCACCGAAGAAGAGTTTTATGCCGCCCTGTCGCCCGACCCGAGCGCGGTCATGGCTGGTGGCGCAGCGCCCAACAAGCAGGCACTGGAAAGCCTGCTGGATGAAACCGCCAGGAATCACCCCGCTGTGCTGATTGTCAAACGTGGCGCAGCTGGAGTCAGCATCGTGCAGCGAAAAGCGCGGATTGATGTGCCGGGCTTCCCGGTGGAGATCGTCAACACAGTCGGCGCGGGCGATGGATTTGCCAGCGGTTTGATCTGCGGCTGGGCGCGTGGCTGGGATTGGCGGCGGTCGGCGCGTTTTGGCAATGCTTGCGGCGCGCTGGTCGTCTCGCGGCAGGGCTGTGCCAAGGCGCTGCCAACCCTGCGCGAAGTCGAGAATTTTCTCGCGCGCAGTTCTTGAGTTGCAGATTTTGTTGCAGAGGCGAAGACTCGCCCGAAATTGGAGATTCCACATGACCAATCATCTCAAATCGACCCCCGATGCCATGATCGCGCTGGATGTGACGCCACAATCCGCTGGCTGGCAATACTTGTCTTATCGCGTGGTCAACCTGGCGGCCGGGCAGGTGTATCTGCATCGCACCGAAGATACCGAGCTGGCGCTGGTGCCGCTGACGGGCGCTGGCAGCATCGAAACGGGGGCGGGCAACTTCCACATGCAGCGCGCAGGCGTCTTTGCCGAGAAGCCGTCGGTGCTTTATCTGCCGCCCGGGCAAGAATTCGGCGTGCGCAGCGAATCGCGCTTTGAGTTTGCGCTAGGAGCGGCGCCGGCGACTGGCAAGTACCCGCCGCGGCTCTTCACCCCGGACGAGATTCGCTCGGAAGTGCGTGGTGGCGGGGCAGCGCGGCGACAGGTCAATCACATCCTGGCGCATCCTCTGCCGGCCGAGCGACTGATTCTCTACGAAGTTTATGTGCCGGGTGGGGCTTGGTCGGGCTATCCGCCACACTGCCACGATGGCTATCTGGGCTCGCCCACCCTGGACGAAACCTATTATTTTCGTACGCAACCGGGCAATGGCGTGGCGCTGCACCGCAATTATCGCGTTGACAGCAACTTTGACGAAATCTTCGCCGTGCGCGACCGCGACCTGGTGCTGGTCACCCAGGGCTTCCATTCGACCAGCGCCGCGCCAGGCAGCAATTTGTATTTTCTGAATTATCTCGCTGGCGAGCTGCTGGATGATGCCCGCGCGACACCGCCGGTTGATGATCCAGGTTATGCCTGGCTGAAAGACGATTACACCGCGAACCTGATGCAGCTGCCGGTGGTGTAGGGGCGATACAAGGTTCGTCCAATGGCCGATTTCGCCTCCGCGCCCAATTTGCAATACAATTTTGTTTATGCGTCGCGCGCTTGCGATTTTGGCTCTTGTGCACTGTCTGCTGGCTTTGTCCAGTCAGGCACAAGCGCCGCGCGTGCAAGTTATCGCCGAAGGTTTGTATTATCCTGCTGGCTTGGCAGCGTTGCCCGATGGCGGCATCTTGATCGCCGAAGCCGGCGGACATGGCGAGCGCAGCGCCGGCGTCAGTCTGCTGCAAAGCGATGGCGTCTTGGGGCGGTTGCTTTCGCGTTTGCCGACCGGACGCGTCAATCACGGGCTTTTCAGCGCGCCAGTCTTGGCTGTAACGCCGGATGGCGCAGACATCATCTTGGCTTTGCCCAGCGCCGGTCTCTACAGCTTGCCGGTTGCGCAGGCTGCCCGCTTGCCAGACCAGCCTCTGACGCCGCGGGATCTGCAACCTCGCCAGACCGAGCGCGGGACTGTCTTTTTGCTACATCCTTTTGATATCGCTTTTGACGCGGGTGGCGCGCCACTAATCAGCGATAGCGGGGGCAATGGGCTGGTCAGCGAGGGCGGGGACAGATCGCTGCGCTATGTGCATCATTTCGCGCGTCTGGACAATCCGCGCCTGCCGAGCGGACGGCTGGATGCGCTGCCCACGGGGATAATGCGGCAATCGACCGCCACTGTGGTTGCGCTGCTGGGTGGCTGCCCGCATGTGCAGAACAGCGGCGAGTTGGTGGCGATGCCCGATGCAGGAGGGCTGCGCAGCCTGGTCGATGGGTTGAATATGCCCATTGATGTGGCGCAGGCTGGTGATGGCGCGCTGTGGATATTGGAGTTTGGCGCAATGCCGCCCGGCAGTCCCTGCTTCACCGACCTGGACGAACTGCCCGCCAGCGGACGTCTCAGCCGCCTGGATGCCAATGGCGTATTGCGGACGATACTTGATGATCTGCACTTCCCCAGCGCCCTGCTGCCGATGCCCGATGGCAGCCTTTACATCAGCGAAGTCTATCGCGGGCGCCTGCTGCTAATCGGCTTTGATGCCGCGCTGCCCCAGCCGCGCCGCTATCCACCAGCCGACCAGCCGCCAGCCGTCTATGCGCAAATCAGCGACCTGGACGAAGCCCTGCGCCGCGTTATCGTTCAGCAGGGTTTGAGCGCCTATCCGGGCCGCGAGATGATTGAAGCCGACAGCGAGCTGACGCGCCTGGGACGCGACCTGTTCTTTGATCCCATTTTGTCGGGCGACCAGAATATCGCCTGCGCCACCTGTCATCATCCCGCTTTTGCCATGGCCGATGCGCGCGTTCTGCCCATCGGCGCTGGCGGGACGGGCTTGGGCGAACAGCGCGCCTTTCGCGCAGTGGTGCAGCTGGATGGCGAGGGCACGGTTGCCAACCCCTTCATCGATGTGTTCATCCCGCGCAACAGCCCGACCATCATCAACAGCGCCCTGCTTTCGCGGCAATTTTGGGATGGTCGCGTCGAGGCGAGCGCTGGCGTGCATACGTTGGAAGCTGCCATCAACGAACTTGACCTGAACGACCCGCTCATGGCGCAGGTGCTCTTCCCGATCACTTCGCAGCACGAGATGGCTGGCATCAGCCTGGGCACGCATCCGCCCATGGTCATACGCCAGGTGCTGCTGCAGCGACTCAGCGACAATCCGGAATACGCCGCGCGCTTTGCCGATGTCTTCGGCAGTGAAAAAATCAACTTGCGACAACTGGCGGAAGCGATCGCGGCCTTCGAGCGCCAGCTTATCTTCACCGCCGCGCCTTGGGACGATTATGTGGCTGGCGATGAAACTGCGCTGAGCCAGGCGCAAAAACGCGGCGCGCTGTTATTTTTTGGCGAAATGACTGCGGGTATCCAATGCGCCGGCTGTCATAGCGGCGACTTGTTCACCGACCAGCGATTTCATAACCTGCTCGCGCCACAATTGGGACCAGGCAAAGACAATGGCGAAGGCGGCCGCGATGATCTCGGCCGCGCCAATGTCAGCTTTGATTTTCGCGACCAGTATCGCTTCAAAACGCCTAGCCTGCGCAATGTAGCGCTGACCAGCCCCTACCTGCACAGCGGTGCCTACCGAGAGCTGGCGGAGGTAATCTGGCATCATGCCAATCCCTGGCGCGCCAATATCGCCTATGTGCCGAGCCAGCAACTGCCGCCACAGCTGCAAAATCAGGTGCTGCCCTACGACTTCGACAGACAAGCGCATTCTGTAGCGAAACCGCTGCGCGCTGGCATGCCCATGAGCGAGGCTGATGCGGCCGACCTGGTGCGCTTCTTGCAAGCATTGACCGACCCCGCCGCCCAGGATCTGTCGCATATCCTGCCTGAAACTGTGCCCAGCGGCTTGCCCGTAGATGCCTTGCCCTAGCGCGCCTCAACCCCCTCGTTCGCCGCCGGGTACGCCGAGTGGGTGGCGAAAGGATTTGCGGGCAACCCGGTTGGCTAGCCGCAAAAAATCCAAACTGTTACACTTAGCTACAAATCTATACGGAGTGCGCAGCCATGCCCCATACCCCCTATGGACAACTGCCCATCCCGCGTTTGACGCCGCAGTTGCTGAGCCTGGTTAAATCTGGCGAAGTCTACAGCCTGGGCGTCGATTTTCAGGAGGGCATGCTGACGCCCGGCGCAGTCATGAAGTCGTATTCGATCGCGCCGCACTTGCGCCACAGCGACCCATCCACGATCGACCCGGCTGCTCCCGCCGCTGAAGTCATTTCCATGTCCATCCATGTCGGCACGCACATCGACGCGCTTTGTCACATCGCCGAAAAACAAGATGCCGCTGGCAACCCCGACTCCCAAGGCGAACCGCGCATCTATGCCGCCGCCGGCGAGACCATCCCATCCAGCCAAAGCGCAAGCTCGGACGGACAGCGCCATCTCAGCATTGAGCAGATGCCGCCAATCGTAATGCGTGGCGTACTGCTCGATGTGGCTGGGCAGAAAGGCGTCGACATGCTGCCGCCGGCGACCATCATCAACGCGGACGACATCCTGGCGGCGCAAACGCGGCAAGGCACAGCGATCGGCGCGGACACGGCGGTGCTGGTGCGCACGGGCAGCATAGCCCGGCTGCGTGCAGGCGACTCCGCTTATCGCGATGCCCAGACCGGGCTCGATTTATCGGCGGCGCAATGCCTGGTCGAGCAGGGCATGACGTTGGTGGGCGCAGACAATATGGCTGTCGAAGCCATGCCACCCTATGACCACTCGGTGCATCGCTTTTTGCTGGTGCACAGCGGCATCACCCATGTCGAGAATCTCAACCTGGACGAGCTGGCGGCGGCGCGCTGTTATGAATTTCTCCTGCTCATCGCGCCATTGAAACTGACCGGCGCGACTGGATCCTGGGTTAATCCACTGGCAATCACCTGAGCGAGCCATGACTACCTTCCTGCATATCAGCGACACGCACATCAGCGGCGATCCAGCGTATCATCCACCTTGGATGCGCGCGGGCACCCCCCACCCCAACACAGACGCAAAAAATCTGTTGCGCGCCATCAAACAGCTGCCCTACGCGATCGATTTTATCTTGCATACCGGCGATGTCTGCGCCGAGCCACTGGCGGATGATTACCACTGCGCCCGCGATCTGCTGGACGCTTTGCCCACTCCCATCATCATGCTGCCCGGCAATCACGATTCGGGCGATCTGCTGAGCGCGATCCTGCACGATGGCAGACAGCGCCATGTCCTGCGCGATGCCCAGCTGCACCTGGACGATTTGCATGTCATCGCGCTGGACACCAGTGGCGGCAGCGAGCATGCCCCCAGTCTGCGCCCACAGCAACTGGACTGGCTGGAGTCGGCGCTGGACTCTTGCCGGGACGGGCGGATCATCGTGGCGACTCATCACCCGCTGCTGGAAACTGGCGTGGCCTGGCTGGACGATTCCATGCGCGTACAGAACGGAGCGGCGGCACATGCCATATTGGCGCGACACAGCCATCGCATCGCTGGCGTCCTGCACGGGCACATCCACCAGCCGACCATTTCCTGCGCCGATGGCATCAGCTACATCAGCTGCCCCTCGACCTGGAGCAACCTGGCGGCGTATCCCGGCTTGACTGTCGATGAGCCCGACCCCAACTGCGCGCCCGGCTATAACCTGATGATGCTGCGCGGGCACCGACTCTTTGCGCGGCGCTGTGCCCTGCCCGCTGCAGGCGCATGAAAGCGCTGGCTCGCAATTATTTTTTGCACGACTTCGCCTTTGATTGTGGCGAGGTCTTCCCGCGACTGCGCATTCACGCCCGTACCCTGGGCGAACCGCGACGAGACGCGAATGGGCGCACGAGCAATGCCGTATTGATCTTGCATGGCACGACCGGCAGTGGCGCGCAGTTCATGCAGCCGACCTTCGCCGGCGAGCTTTTTGGTCCGGGGCAGCCCCTGGATGCGCGCGCGCATTACATCATCCTGCCTGATGGTATCGGTCACGGCAACTCCAGCAAGCCCAGCGATGAATTGCGCATGCGCTTCCCAAAATATGGCTATCGTGACATGGTCCACGCTCAATATCGCCTGCTGACAGAATGCCTGGGCATCGACCACCTGCGCCTCGTCATGGGCACTTCCATGGGCGGGATGCACACCTGGCTGTGGGGCATGCAGCAGCCCGACTTTATGGATCGCCTGCTGCCGCTGGCATCGCTGCCGGCGCAGATCGCCGGGCGCAACCGCATGATTCGCAAGATGATCATGGATTCCATCCGCAGCGACCCCGCCTGGCAAGAGGGCGATTACGCAGAACAGCCGCCCGGACTCATCAACGCTGTCCATCTGCTGATCATGATGACCAGTTGCCCGCTGCACTGGCAGAATGAAGCGCCGACGCGCGCTGCCGCCGATAGCTTCCTGGCGCAGCGCATTCGCCAAGTTGCCAGCGTTCTGGATGCCAACGACATGCTCTACGCCTTCGCCGCCAGCGAAGATTATGATCCCGCGCCGGGCCTGGAGAATATCCGCGCGCCGCTGCTGGCGATCAACTCCGCCGATGACCAGGTCAATCCGCCCGAGCTGGGCATCATGGAAGCGGCAATGCGGCGACTGCCTGACGCGCGTTATGTGCTGTTGCCAATCAGCGACCAGACACGCGGACACGGTACGCATACGCTGGCTGCGCTGTGGAAGCATCACCTGGCGCAATTCCTCTAACGCTCTGTCCCGACGAATCGGAGCGGGAGTCAAGGGTTTAGCTTCCCCATGACCTGTCGGGGGGACTGAGGGGGGTGGCATTCCGCGCTTGGGTTTAACCAGGCGAACGAGCCAATTTAACAACATGCGCGAAGAGGCTTGAAGCGCAGGAAGCAGGCGTTTGCATTTGCGTCGGCGACTTTTTGCAGCGCAACAAAAAAAGCGATATACTGGCGGCAAGCTGGTATATATTGCTGGCGCTAATTCGAATCGCCATTGTAAGGCGCGAAGCACTTGATTGATTGGCGGAGGAGGACAATATGAATGTATCCATGACCATAAATGGCGAGGCTGTCTCGCGCGAAGTGGAGGCGCGCACCTTGCTGGTCCATTTTATTCGCGAAGACCTTGACTTGACCGGCACCAAGATAGGCTGTGACACCAGCCAGTGCGGCGCTTGTACGATCCATGTCAATGGCAAGATCGCCAAAGCTTGCACCTTGCTGGCCGCCCAAGCCGATGGCGCGGACATCACCACCATTGAAGGCTTGGCAGAAAATGGCGAACACCACCCCATGCAAACCGCTTTCTGGGAGAATCACGGGCTGCAATGCGGTTATTGTACGCCGGGCATGATCATGGCTTCTGCCGCCTTTGTGCGCGACAACCCCGGCGCGTCTGAAGACGATATCCGCCACTACCTGGAAGGCAATATCTGCCGCTGCACCGGCTATCACAATATCGTGAAGGCGGTCAAACAGGTGGCTGACGCCGCCGCAGGAGGTGCCTGATGAGTACGCGGATCTTCGGCAGTGGCATCAAACGGCGCGAAGACCCGCGCCTGATAACTGGCGAGGCGCGCTATACCGACGACATCAAGTTGCAGGGCGCGCTGCACATGGCTGTCGTGCGCAGCCCCTATGCCCACGCCCGCATCGTTTCTATCGATTCTTCGGCCGCGGCTGGCCTGCCCGGCGTGCGCGCCATCTTCACCGGCAGCGATATCGACCTGGCTGGCTTGCCCACCGCCTGGCTCATCCCCGACAGCGATTTGAAAACGCCCGAGCACCCGGCTTTGGCGAGCGATGTCGTGCGCTATGTCGGCGATGGCGTGGCGATCGTGCTGGCGGACAGCCGCTATCAGGCGCAGGATGCCGCCGATGCCGTCATGGTTGACTATGAAGAGTTGCCCGTTGTGGTCGACCCGCACGAGGCGGCTCAAGCCGGCGCGCCCCAGCTGCACGCCGATGTCGAAGGCAATATCGCCTTCCGCTGGGTCATGGGCGATCGCGAAGCTGCCGATGCGGTCTTTGCAGCCGCCGATGTGGTGGTCAGCGAGCGCATTTTGCAGCAGCGACTGTTGCCGACAGCCATGGAGCCGCGGGCAGCCAGCGCGCAGTACAACGCCGCCACCGGTGAATTGACCCTGTGGTGCACCTCGCAGAATCCGCACATCCACCGCTTCATCGTCAGCGCTGTTACTGGCTTGCCCGAAAACAAGGTGCGCGTCATCGCGCCAGAGGTGGGCGGCGGCTTTGGCAGCAAGATCCCTTGCTATCCAGACGAAGCGCTGGTCAGCTGGGCAGCCATGAAGCTGGGCGTGCCGATTCGCTGGGCAGAAACCCGCAGTGAAAATTACCTCACCACCATTCACGGGCGCGACCATGTGCAATTCGTGGACATGGCGGCCAGCAATGACGGCAAGATCCTGGGCGTGCGCGCGACCGTTTATGCCGGCATGGGTGCCTATCTCTCCACAGCGGCGCCAGGCATCCCGACCATTCTGCATGGCTTGCTCTATGTCGGTCCCTACACAATCGACAATGTCTTCTGCGAGTCGATCGGCGTGATGACCAATGCGACGCCGACTGATGCCTATCGTGGCGCTGGCCGTCCCGAAGCCACATTCTTGCTGGAGCGCATGATGGACAAAGTGGCTGGCGCGCTGGATATGGACCCGGTCGCGCTGCGCCGCCAGAACCTGATCCCGCCCTTTGCAGACGGCTATGAAGTCGCCACCACGCTCATCTATGACAGCGGTGATTATGAGGCGGCATTCGACAAAGCGCTGGCTATGGCTGGCTATGACGACTTCCGCGCTCAGCAGGCGCAGGCGCTGCAAGAGGGTCGCTATCTGGGCATCGGCGTCACGGCATACACCGAAATGTGCGGCTTGGGTCCCAGCCAGGTGGCTGGAGCAGTCGGCTTTCAGGGCGGCTTGTGGGAAAGCGCGACTGTGCGCGTAACGCCGACTGGCAAAGTGCAAGCGCTCATCGGCGCATCGCCACATGGGCAAGGCAGCGAAACCACCCTGGCGCAGATCATCTCGTCAGAGCTCGGCTTCCCGGTCGATGACATCGAGGTGATTCACGGCGACACCACCGAGACGCCCATGGGCTGGGGCACCTATGGTAGCCGCACGACGCCCGTTACCGGCGCGGCATTGGCGCAAGCCTCGCGCAAGCTGAAAGAAAAGGCGCGCGTGCTGGCGGCGCATCTGATGGAAGCCAACCCCGACGACATTGAATACGCTGATGGCAGCTTCTCGGTCAAGGGATCGCCCGACCAGGCGCAAAGCATCCAGGATGTCACGCTGATGGCGCACCTGGCTTGGAATATGCCCGAAGGCATGGACCCCGGCTTTGAGGAATCGCAATTTTATGACCCGCCCAATTTCGTCTATCCCTTTGGCACGCATATCGCCATCGTCGAAGTCGACCCGGTTACAGGCAGCATCGACTTGCAGCGCTATATTGCCGTTGACGATTGTGGACCGCAGATCAATCCAGAGATCGTCGCCGGGCAGATTCATGGCGGGGTCGTGCAAGGTGTGGCGCAGGCGCTGTGCGAGGGCGTCATCTATGATGACAACGGCCAGCTGCTGACGGGCACGATGCTGGATTATTGCATGCCCAAAGCCGATATGTTCCCCAACTTCGAGCTGGGCGAGACGGTGACTCCATCGCCGCATCACCCGGTAGGCGTCAAGGGTGTTGGCGAAACCGGCACCATCGCCAGTACGCCAACGGTGTACAATGCCGTGCTGGATGCGCTGTCGCCGCTGGGCGTCGCGCAGATCGACATGCCACTGACAGCGGCAAAAGTCTGGCAAGCCATACAGAATGCAAACGGAGGCAACTAACTACATGTGGCCACAACAATTTGACTATCAACGCGCCGACAGCGTAGAAAGCGCATTGGCTGCCATCGGCGACAATGGCAAGTTCATCGCCGGCGGGCATTCGCTGCTGCCAGCTATGAAGCTTCGCTTGTCCACGCCCGACCAACTGGTGGATATCAGCCGCATAGACGCGCTGCGTGGCATCACGAATGGCAATGGCAACCTGTCGATCGGTGGCGCAGCGACCCATGCCGAGATCGCCGCGTCGGCTGCGGTTGGCGCTGCTTGTCCGGCTTTGGCGCAGGCTTGTGGCATGGTGGGTGACCAGGCGGTGCGCAATTTTGGCACACTGGGCGGCAATATCGCCCATGCCGACCCCGCTTCCGACCCGCCCACCGCGCTGGTGGCTTGCGGCGCTACGATCCATATCCAGGGTGTCGACGGTTCCCGCAGTGTCAGCGCGCAAGATTTCTTCGTCGACCTCTTCGAAACAGACTTGCAAGATGGCGAGCTGATCACCAGCATCAGCCTGCCCGACTGCAGCGACTGTCAATGTGCCTATGTCAAGTTGCCGCATCCCGCTTCACGCTATGCTATCGTGGGCGTCGCCGTCTGCCTGAAGATGGATGGCGACACTTGCGCGCAGGCGGATGTCGCGGTCGGCGGCGCAACCGTCAAGGCGGTCAAGTGCGCTGGAGCAGCGGCGGCGCTGGTCGGCAGCTCGCTGGATGATGCTGCGCTGTCTGCGGCTGCGGCTGCGCTGAGCGATGACATTGGCGACTGGCTGACGGGTGATGTGGCATATCCCGAAGCCTATCGCAGCGCCATGGCCGGCGTCTTCCTGAAGCGCGCCATCAGCGCTGCCAGCGGCTAGACATCGCGAGAGACGCTCCCGTCTCCCTTCACATTCCCCTGCCCGGCAGTCGCCATCTGCGCGACCTGCGGGTGGGGGGGATTTTGCAGACAGCTCACTAGCGATTGCGGCTCGATCTGCGGGCGAGGGCGGTCAGGTCTTTCTGCGAGAAGGAGCCTGTCTGCCCCAATATCTGGGCATCGGATAGCTCGGCATCTTCCAGCGAATGGAAGCGGTCGATCAAGTCGGCGGGGGTCAGCTGGTAACGTTCTTTGCCGCTAATATCGAATACAATTTCGCCCTGATGCATCATGATAACGCGGCTGCCCAGGTCGCAGGCTTGCTGCATGCTGTGGGTGATCATGACTGTCGACATTTCGTGGCGGTCTGCCAGGTCGCGCGTGAGGGTGATGATTTGTTCGGCGGCTCGGGGGTCCAGCGCGGCTGTATGCTCGTCCAGCAGCAGCAACCTGGGTTTGACCAGCGTGGCCATGATCAGGGTGATAGATTGCCGCTGCCCGCCACTTAACAGCGCCACATCGGTATCCAGTCGCTCTTCCAAGCCCAGTTGTTGGCGCTCCAGCTCGTCGCGGAACCACTGTTCCTGGTCTTTCTTCACATCGCGCCGCAAACCCAGACGCCGACCGTGAATCGCCGCAAGCGACAGATTCTCGCGGATGGTCAACCCCGGGCAGGTGCCCAGACGCGGGTCCTGGAAGACGCGCCCGATGACTTGCGAACGTTTGTATTCGGGCCAATGTGTGATGTTGTGCCCGCCCAGGTGGATCTGCCCGGAGTCGGCTGTGGCCGCGCCGGCGATGACGCCAAAGAGCGTACTTTTGCCCGCGCCGTTGCTGCCGATGACAGTCACGAAATCGCCCTCTTCGACAGACAGCGATACCTCTTTCAACGCGCGGACTTCATTGCTTGTGCCTGCATTGAATGTTACCGAGACATTGTCAAGTTCCAGCATGATCTCACCTCGTGTTGGCAAAACGCTGACGGTAAGCTTTGTAACGTTCGTAGAGGCGCGGCGTGCCCAAGGCGGCCAGCACCACCAGCGCGCTGACCAATTGGATATCGGTGGTGGGCAGATCAAGCGCGCTGAATATCCAGGCGCGTGATATATCAAAGACCAGCATGCCTGCCACCGCCGCGATCAGCAGTTGGCCCGTGCTTTTGGGACGCAGCAGCACCTCGCCGATAATCACCGCCGCCAAGCCGCGAACGATCAAACCAAAGCCCAGGCTGACATCGGCAAAGCCAAATTGCTGCACCACCAGCGAGCCGCTCAAGCCGGCCAAGCCATTGGCGACCATCAAACCCAGCGCGATCATCACATAGTGATTGATGCCGGTGGCGCGGACCATCTGCGGGTTTTTGCCAGTCGCGCGCACCGCCAAGCCAAACTCGCTGCGCATAAACCAGTACAGAATCGCCAAAACAACGATGACAACCCCGCCAAAAAGAATGATCTCCAACAGATTCGTAGATTGGCGCTTGAGGCCATCGCCAAATTGCTCGACCAGCCAGGCGCGGAAGGGGCGCGAATGCCGGCTGATGAGGGTCTCTTGCCCGAGCAACGGGATGTTGCTGCGCCCCGCCATGATGCGCAGGGTCACCGTATAGGCGCCAGTGATGACGATGATGCTGGCCAGCAAACCTTCAATTTTGAAGAGGATATCCACCAGCGCTGTCGCCAGCCCGGTCAATGCGCCGAAGACAAAGGCCACCAGCAGAGCCACCTCTGGACTAGCGCCATTGACGATCAAAATGGCACAGACTGCGCCACCGATGGGGAAGGCGCCGTCGACAGTCAGATCAACGAAACCCAGGATGCGGTAGGTGATAAAGACGCAGACACCCGCCAGCGCATAACCCAAACCCTGCCCGATCGCGCCAATGTTGACATTGCCCAGCGACATCACCACGCCGACCACGATGATCAACAGCAGTCCACGCAACAAGAAACTGTGGCGGCTGGCTAGGGAATCCGAGCCTTGTCTGGCAGTGCTTGCTTGTGATGACATCAGTTTGCGCTCCCCCGCTGTGATTTATACTGACAAGTATTATTGCGGCACCACCGCGAAGATTGTAGAACATGACCGTGCAAAATGGGCGTACTCAGAAAATCAATCACCGTGCCAACTGCCAGACAGCTTCGTCAACTCATGCCAGTATGATACCGCAATCCTATCTGGAGGCATAAACAATGTGCTAAGCTTGGCAGCAATAGAAACGCCTTGCGGGGCAAGCGCAATGGAACAACCACGCTCAATCAAAAGCCTCACGATACAAGGCTTTATGTCCATACGCCGGCTGGAGAACCTGGAGATGGGGGATTTGACCGTGCTCATCGGACAGAACGGCGCGGGCAAGTCCAACTTTGTGGCCTTCTTTGACTTCCTGCGCGAGTTGGTGGAGGGGCGGCTGCAAGTGTGGGTTGGCAAACACGGTGGCAGCCACCGCATCCTTAGCTATGGGGTAAAGGAGACCCCTGAGCTTCATGTGAAGATTGCCTTTGGCGAAAACGCGTATGAGTTTGTACTCCAGTCGAACGTCGAAAACAAATTGTACACTGAGCGAGAAGTGCTTTGGTTTGACGATAACGGAATTGCCTTGCCGTCTGGGTCTTTCGAGACAAAGCTCAAAGGTGAGGCGGATCGCAATTTCTATTACAGAGCCAGCTACATTTATCGCGCAATATCAAACTGGCGCGTCTATCATTTTCATGACACCAGCAACAGCGCAGGAGTCAAACGAAAAGGCGCGCTGCACGATAAACGATATCTACGGCGTGACGCATCTAATTTGGCTGCCTTTTTGTTTGAACTCAGAAAACGCCATCCCGATACTTACAACCAGATTCGCAAAAATGTGCAGCTGGCGATCCCGTTCTTTGACGACTTTGCCTTGCGACCGGAAGAAGTCGGACCCGAAGATGAACTGATCAGGCTGGACTGGCATCAGAAAGGCAGCGACTACCCTTTCCTGCCCAGCCAGCTATCGGACGGCTCGCTGCGCTTCATTTGCCTGGTAACCGCGCTGTTGCAGCCCGACCCGCCCGCCACCATCATCATCGACGAGCCGGAACTGGGCTTGCACCCGCATGCCATCGTGCTGCTGGGCGCGCTGCTGCGGTCGGCGTCCAAGCGCATGCAGGTCATCGTATCGACGCAGTCCGTGGCGCTTGTGGACGAATTCGACCCGGAAAACCTGCTCATCGTCGAGCGAAAGGATGGCGAGACCGTCTTCTGCCGCAAGTCTGAAGACGAGCTAAGTCTCTGGCTGGAAGAACACACACTCGGCGACCTGTGGACGATGAATGTGCTGGGCGGGAGACTTCCAGAGTGAGAGAGGTTTTTGTCATCTGCGAAGGACCAACCGAACTGTCCTTCGTCAAGGATGTACTGGCGTCTTATCTGGCGAAGCGGCAGTTGTATTTGACACCGACACAGATAGGCAAACCCCGGCATAAAGGCGGGGGCGTGACTTATCACCGCTTGCTTTCGACCCTCAAGCCACGCCTTTTGGGCAACAGCCAGCCTGTGTGCACCACCCTCATCGACTACTACGGGTTGCTCGCGACTTTTCCTGGCAAGCGCAAAGCAAATGAATTGCGTGATATAGCGGCAAAGGCAGATTGCATTCATACAGCACTGCAGACACGACTGGCTGAGGATTTTGATGAGTACACGCTTCGGCGCTTCGTGCCCTATGTGCAGATGCACGAATTCGAGGGCTTGCTGTTTAGCGACCCGGCCGCCTTTGCCCGCGCCATCGGCAAGCCCTCGCTGGAGTCGGCATTCGCTGGTATACGAAATGCGTTTGCCACACCCGAACACATCGACGACAGCCCAAACACAGCTCCCAGCAAGCGGGTCATTTCATTGGTAGACGATTACCAGAAGGTCATCATGGGCAGAGCCGCCGCCTTGGAAATCGGAATCAAGCCCATGCGCGAGCAGTGTTCTTTGTTCTCGGATTGGTTGGACAGACTAACAACTGCGGCGCGCACATGACTTGCCCCGACGGGAGCGATGGAGTCAGATCGAAGCAAACGAGGGGCACCTAGACCCCCCACACCCAGGCCAGCCCCAGCAGCAGCGCCGCCAGCGTCACCAACGTCATGCCGATGCCGACTTTGGAGAAGTCGCTGAATTTGTAGCCGCCTGGTCCCATCATCAGGATATTGACCGGATGCGCGATCGGCGTGAGGAAAGCCATGGAGCAAGCCATCGCCACCGCCACCGACATCGCCCGCGCGTCCACTCCCATCTGCAGCGCCGCATTGATCGCCAGCGGTCCCACCAGCAACGCTGTCACTTGTCCGCCGATGACCTGCACCACCAGCATCGTCAGCAGCACCATGCCCGCCACCACGACCAGCCCACCCGCGCCCGACAAGCCGTTCACCAACAGCGCGCCCAGCCGATCAGCCAAACCAGAATCGGTGATCGCCAAGCTCAATGGCAGCATGCCCGCCACCAGGAAGATGACGCGCCACTCGACCGCGGCATAAAAGTCATCCATCGCCAGGCAGCCGCTGATCACCATGACTGCCGCGCCACCCAGCATGGCGATGGGCAGGGGCACGAGATTCAAGATCGAAAGCGCCAAAGCCAGAGCTGTTATGGCAATCGCCAAGGGGGCGCGCCGCTTGTCCACCGTATGCGTCGAATAGGCGCCAGCCGGCAGGATGTAATTGCGGTTGTGCGAGAGCCGCTCGATGTCTTCGCCCTGCCCGACCACCAACACAGCATCGCCCACGCGCAGCGGTAATTTGCGCACATCGGTGTGCTGGCTGCGTCCATCCCGCCACAGCGCCACAGCCAGCAAACCAGCATCGCGATTGAGCTTCAATTGCGACAGGGTTTTGTCGATGGCATCCGAGCGCGGCGCGATCATAATTTCGATAGGTTCCATGAGCAGCGCGCCATCTCCAACAGAGACGAGCTCGTTGCCCCAGTCCAGCAGCTGTGTCAGTCGTTCTTCGCGCCCGACTATGAGCAACTCGTCGCCCGACACGATTAGCTGGCTGGATTTGGGCACGGAGATTGTGTCGCCGCCACGCCGCACAGCCGCCACCGTCAAGCCCAGCTCGCTATTGATGGCGCTTTCGCCCACGCTGCGTCCCGCCAATCGCGAGCCAGTCAGCACGCGCACCTGCCACATGCGCTCGGCCAATTGGTAGGTATTGTGCAGGTCGGGCTGGCTGAATGCCTGTGTCATGGAGGCGCGTTCGGGCAGCAGACGCCGCCCCAACAGCAGCATGTAGGCCAGGCTGGCAAACACGACCAAACCGCCCACCGGCAAAAAGTCCAGCATGCCCAGCCCGTCCAGGCCGCGCGACAGCAGCAGCTCGCTCATGAGGATGTTGGCGGTGGTCAGATAAGTCGCCATGCCACCGACCAGGGTGCCGAAAGACATGGGCATCAGCAGTTTGGAAACAGAAATGCCCGAGATGCGCGCCACCCGCACAGCCGCTGGCAGCAGCACCGCCCCCGCCGCCACATTATTCATAATCAGCGAAAGCGCCGCCCCCGCCGCCATGAACAAGGCGATCAGCTTGGCTTCGCTGCCGCGTCCATAATCGTGCAAAGCATCCGCGATGAACTGGATGACGCCCGTTTGCTCCAATCCGCGCGTGATGATGAACAAGCCGATCAGCGTGATGACTACCGAACTGCTGAAGCCAGCCAAGACTTCTGTGGCGGGCAGCAAGCCGCTGAAGGCCACCAGCAGCAGCACGATGACAGCGATCAACTCGGTTTTCAGGCGCGTCAAGGCGATCAAGCCAAAAAGCACGCAGATGATGCCGATGACGATCAACTCGGCTGTGGTGAGCATGGATGTTCTCGCGAAGTCGCTTCAATGCTGGCGAGTATAGCCGATGCGGGCTGTTCTGGCTTGCGCGGGGTGTTGTCAGCACGCCGGCAGTCCCGCGTCGCTCAGTCTGTTATTTCTAGCTCCGCCAGCAGCTGCATTTCGGGGATCCAGCCCTCGTTGCCTCGCCATGTCTGCTTTTCTCCAGTCTGCGCATCATAGACAACAACCATAAGCCGATAATCGCCAGCGGGCAATTCGGACAAATTGAAATGGAATTGCCGCATTTCGAACAGGCTCGAAACAGGCAAGTCAATCTGAGCGTGGTTATGCCAGTCGCCATCCAGCAACTGGAAGGAGACATTTAGAGCGTCGCTGGGAGCGTCAGATGCAGGTTGCCACAAGCCCGCAAATAGAAGTTTCGCGTCTTCCTGGACCGCGCCATAATGTTGGATTGCGCCGGCGGCAGTAGCAAAAGTTGATTTCGGTTGCGTGTCGCATTGCAGGCTCTTCCAGCGGTAGGTGTGCATCACGACATTGTTGGGAAATGTCTCTCTTTCGCAGTTCATGTAACCATTCTTTTCCAGCGTGTCTGTGACTATGTCGCTGGTCTGCTGGTCGGTGAAGCCGTGCTGGAAGAGGATCCAATAGCCAGGCCGTTCCAGCGCGGCACCGCTGATGCGTCCCTCGATATCGTGAGCGCTGCGGTTTTGCACCTCAAGACCGTATTGGCCGAAGTAATGCGTTCTGAGTAACCGGCTTCCGTTGTCCAGAGCGTTCTCGTCCAAAGCAAATTCCAGCGCCAGCAAGGGGTCATCAGATTGTCGCATGTGTCGGCTGATCAAGTGCCAGGGCGCTCGCGAATGGGCTGCTACGATGTGTCCTGCAAAAGTGCTCCAATCCCCAGTGGCTACGAAGTGCAGCCCGGCACCCAGCCACAGGAAAGCCACCAGCAGCCCCAGCCACCGGCGCAGCCTGTACAAAGCATAAAATCCGCTCGCATAGAAAACGACCAGAATCGGCATACCGACAAGAAAATAGCGCATATCATTAACACTCAGGAAGCCAGCAAACACGCTGGCGCAAACGATGGCGACAATGAAAAGCGGCAGCAGCAGAAAGGGCTTCGCGCCCCGCAAGTAGCCGCGCCGCCAGCCCATGATTGCAGCCATGACGACAAGCGCAAGGAACAGGGGGCTGCCATTGCTGAAAACTGAGAGCCAGGTCGACAGGATATCGCCTATGTGGTCTGCTTTCGCTGCTTTATTCTGTCGGGCTAGGTCAAGTCCTGCAGTCGCCATTCTGTAGAGCAGCGGGCTTAGCAAGGCGAGAACGACAAAGCCAGCCGCCGTGACTTGCAGCCAGCGTCGATCTTTCTTCCTAACCAGCAAATGATAGAGCGCAATGGCGATGACAATGATAAAGCTAAAGCCATGCGTCATCATCAGCGCGCAGCCAGCCAACACGAGAGCCAGGTAATTATGCGGGGGCGGCTGTCTGCGGGCGTCGCTGATGCGCAAATAGACCCACAGCAGCAATGAGGCAAACAGGACAACAAGGGTATAGAAACGAATTTGCGCAAAATACCTGAAATAAAAAGCACAGCAGAGCACGGCGAATACGGCGAAGGATGCAGCAATCGGCGTTGTGAAATCATGCGCCAGCCGGTAGACCATCGCCAGCGACAACAGCCCGGCGAAGATGAATAGCAGCCGCGCCGCCGATGGTGAATGGCCGACTGCGTATCCCCAAAAATGCAGCAGCAAATGGCTGAGTGGTTGCTGAGTGTCGTTTAATGAGTCCAGCACAGCGAAGGGCGTATAGCTTTCGCCAAGAAGCCGCGGGCCGTAAGCATCCATGAATTGCCTCACGGAGTCCGCATCAAAAGCCAAGCGATCGATCTGCGGGATTGTCAAAGCCGCAGCGACCAAGATCAGGGCTGCTGCCAACAGCCAGTGACTCAGCAGATGGTCGATACAATTACGGTTGTTCATTGCGCAGCGACGCCAACAGAGCGTCCCTAATCCAACCCGCCATAGGCTTGGGCGAAAGCCTCGACCTCGGGCAGGGTGGGCATGAAATTGGCGCAGCCGTGCTCGGTTACCACGATCGCGCCGCAGGCATTGCCCAGACGCGCCGCCTTGTACCAGCCCCAACCGCGCACCAAGCCATAGATGAAGCCGCCGCCAAAGGCATCGCCCGCGCCCAGGATATTCGTCACCTCGACCGGGAAGCCCGGCGCATCAATCACAGCGCCATCCTGCAGGTGGATTTTCGCCCCTTGCGCGCCGACTTTTTCCACCACAGCCGCTGGACCCAAAGCCAGCATGGACGCAATGGCAGCGTGCGTATCGCCAGCCACCTTGGCATCGGAGACCTGCGAATGCGTCAGCTGCATCTGCGACTCGTCGTGCAGGACCGCCGCGTTAATCTCGTCCGCTGTGCCGATGACCACATCGACCTGGGGCAAGACGGAGCGCGCCACCACGCCAAATGCGCGCAGATCGTGCCATTGGTCGGGGCGGAAGTCGATATCAAAGACGACCTGCGCCCCCGCCGACCGCGCAATCTCGGCAGCCAGCATGGTCGCGCTGCGGCTGGGCTCCAGGCTGAGGTTGGTGCCAGCGAACTGGAAGACATGACAATCGGTCAACGGCGCAGCCAGGGCATCATCAATGGTCAAATTGATGTCGGCGCAATTTTCCCGATAAAACACCAGCGGGAATTTGTCTGGCGGCTCGATGCCCAGCACAACCGCCGATGTGCGCTGTTCTGGCTTGCGCGGGATGAAGCCCGTCTCGACGCCCTCGTTTTGCAGAAAGTGCAAGATATAGTCGCCCACCGGGTCTTCGCCGACCGCGGTCAGCAGCGCCGTCTTCAACCCCAGCCGTCGCGCGCCCACGCTGATATTGGTGGGCGAACCGCCGACATAGGCCGCGAAGCTGTCGATCTCGGTGAAAGGCACGCCGATGTCATTCGAATACAGGTCGATGGAGCTGCGCCCCATGTGCAGCGAGTCCCAGGTTTTGCTCATGCCTTTGCCCCGTCAATTTCGGCCAGGCGCACAGGTCGATTTTCGCGCAGCGAGCGCAGGCCCGCTTTTGCCATCACCACCGGCGCGCGCCCATCGTCGCCATTGACCGGGACGGGCTGATCGTTGGCGATGGCAGCCACAAATGCAGCCATCTCGGCGGCGTAACTATCCCTATAGCGGTCCATGAAGAAGTTCATCGGCAAGTCGCGACGGACGCTGCCCCCATCGCTTATGGTTACGGCGTTGGCATGCCGGTTGCCACTGCTGGCGGCGCCCTGGCTGCCGAAGACTTCCACGCGCTGGTCATAGCCATAGACGGCTTGGCGACTATTTTCAATGCTGCCGATGACGCCGTTTTCGAAGCGCAGCATGACTTTGGCGGTGTCGATATCGCCGTCCGCGCCGATGGCGGGATCGACCATACAATCGCCCATGGCGAAGACCTCGACCACCTCGCCCAGCAGAAAGCGGCACATGTCAAAGTCGTGAATCATCATGTCCATCATCAAGCCGCCAGACACCGCTATGTATTCAATGGGCGGCGGGGCCGGATCGCGACTGATGATGTGCAGCAACTGTGGCGCGCCGATCTCGCCATTGTCAATCGCCCGTTTCAAACGGATGTGGTTGGCGTCAAAGCGGCGGTTGAAACCGATCTGCAGTTGCACGCCCGCCGCGGCCACAGTCGCCAGCGCCGCATCAATTTCCGCCAGGTCATGAGCGATTGGCTTCTCGCAGAAGATATGCTTGCCAGCTCGCGCAGCCATTTTGATGAAATGCGTGTGCGTATCGGTGGAGCTGCAGATGGCGATTGCATCCAGCTCGGGCAGTTCAAAGAGCGCGGCGGGATCGTCCGTGTGCGCGGGAATGCCGAATTCGCTCGCGGCAGCCTGGGCGGATGGCGCATGAATATCGGCGATTGCCCACACCGTTGCGCCAGCCACGCGCGTCGTCAGTGTGTCGGCATGCACACGGCCGATGCGTCCCGCGCCGATGATGCCCAGTTTGAGTGTCATACATGCCCCCAGCTGCGCCCGGATAATGACGCATATCATAGCGAATCTCGCCTTATTATTGAATAGCGCGGCAGGCTTGCATAAGAGCAATCGCATCAATACGAAGCCCTGTGCAAGGTAAGCATCTCAAAAGCTTTACCACCGAGTTCACCGAGTAAATTTGAGTACACCGAGAACAAAAAAGACATGTTGCGCTGCGCCGGCAGTACATGCGCTGAGAAAAAGCTAGTCCTAGCAATCTGATTGCGTCAAGCGGTGGCGCATCCTTGCCACAGTTGTCCACAAGCGCAGCCGCTCTGGAGCCTGTCTGTATTACAAACTCTCGGCGCACTCCTTCAACTCGGCATACTCGGCGGTCAAGTATCTAATGCGATTGCCCTGCGGCTTGCGCTACAATTGTGCTCATAGAGGGAGGAGGCAGGCAATGAACCCCAAGGAACTGAATCCGACTTTGGCTCCAGTGAAGCCGGCGCTTGAAGACGACGACGATCGCGAGCCGACGAAAGCAGAAATCATGGAAGATATACGCATCGGCATCATCCAAGCAAAGGCCGGGCTAGGCAGACCGGCGCTAGAAATATTGGATGAAATCGACCGCGAGTTGAGGCAGGATGCCAACTCACATTAACATCTTGCCGAGATTTCGCAGGCGCACAAAGAAATTCGGGCGCAAGTATCCATCAATCACGAATGATGTGCGCCAACTTATCGCGATCTTAGCAAACGATGAGCGCCCCGGCCAGCGCATCCCACACATCGGTTACACCGTCTACAAAGTACGCCTGCCCAACCGCGCAGCCCGACGCGGCAAGAGCGGCGGCTTCCGTGTCATCTATTATGTCCAATTCAACGACCGCGTCACCTTACTCACCATCTATTCCAAAACTGATGAAATCGACATCAGCACGCGGGAGATCCAAGAACTGGCGCAAGAAGCCGACGAAGCCGGCCGCTAGAATCTATTGAAGCGCCGCTGGTACGCCTCGTCCCCTGCGCCCGGATAATGGCATATATCATAACGAGTCTCGCCTTATTATTGAATAGCGTGGCGGGCTTGCGGTATACTTGCCAGAGACGCTGCAGGAGGCAGGCAATGCACCTCGACAAATTGAACCCGACTTTGGCGCAAGCGAAGCCGGCGCTCGAGGAAGATTATCTCCGCGAGCCCACAAAAGAAGAAATCATGGAAGATATACGCCAGGGACTGCGCGATATGCTTGCTGGGTACACAGGTCAAGACGCGCTGGAATTCCTTGACGAGCTAGAACGCGAAGCTATGCTCAGTGCCGACGAGAGTTGACACCCATCCTGCGTTTCGCAAACGAACCAGGAGACTTCAGCGCAGGTTTCCCTCGATCCATCTTGATCTACGCCCTTTATTCCAGCGCCTGCAAAACGATTAGCGCCCCGGACAGCGCATCACCCGCGTCGGCTTCAACGTCTACAAAGTACGCCTGCCCAACCGCGCAGCCCGACGCGGCAAGAGCGGCGGCTTCCGCGTCATCTATTATGTCCAATTCAACGACCGCGTCACCTTACTCACCATCTATTCCAAAACGGATGAAATCGACATCAGCGCGCGGGAGATCCAGGAACTGGCGCAAGAAGCCGACGAAGCCGGGCGCTAGAATCCATTGAAGCGCAGAAAGGACAGGGCATGAGCGCGGATAACCTGCAGGTTGGTATCATCGGTACGGGCGCAATCGGCGGTCTGCATGCACATAACCTGGCGCTGCGCACAAATGGCGCGAATGTAGCCGCCGTCATGGATATCGACCGCGAACGGGCAAATGCAGTCGCACAGGCCTGCGGTGCACGCGCTGTACAAGATGCCGCTGGCCTCATCGCCGACCCCGAGATTGACGCCATATTGATCGCCTCGCCCGATGCCAGCCACGCCGAACTGAGTCTGGCAGCCATAGCCGCTGGAAAGCCCGTGCTCTGCGAGAAACCGCTGGCCACCAGCCTGGCCGACGCCGAGCACATCGTGAATGCCGAGCTGGCTGCCGGACAATGTCTCGTGCAAGTCGGTTTCATGCGCCAGGTCGACCCCGCCCACTGCGACTTGCAGGCGCTGCTATTGAGCGGACAGTTGGGCGCGCCACTGCGTTTTCGTGGCACGCATTTTAACCCCCGCCGCGGCGATACGATCATCAGCATCAAGGACGCGATCGTCAATTCGCTCATCCATGACATGCACTCACTGCGCTGGCTGATGGGCAGCGAGGTGCAGAGCGCCTTTGTGCAATGGCTGCCCGACCGCGCCGATATGCCCCACAGCGCCCGCTTTGCCCTGGCACATTTGACGCTGGATAATGGCGGCTTGGCCACGCTGGAATGGAGCGGCGACAGCGGTTATGGCTACGAAGTTGGCGTGGAGATCGTCGGCGAGCTGGGAACAGCGCAGACGCACAGCCACAGCAGCCCGGCCATTCGCCGCGCCGGCAGGCTGTCGCAAGCCGTTACGCCCGATTGGCAAGACCGCTTCGCCGAAGCCTACCAAATCGAAGTTCAAGACTGGGTCGATTCGCTACGGCAGGGCGCGCCGACTGGACCCTCAGCCTGGGATGGCTATATGTCGCTGGTGATCGCCGATGCCTGCCTGCGCAGCGTCGACAGCGGTTTGCCCGAACCAACTCGCGCCATGGACCACCCCGCCTTCTACGCCTGATGCGCGTACTGCCCGACCGTCGCGCCAAATTGCGGGCTGCCATGCGCGCGGCTGGCGTGGATATCGCCGTTCTAACGCCCGGATCAACCCTGCGCTATCTCAACGAACGGGACTGGCAGACCGGGAGGCGACCGCTGCTGGCGCTCTTCCCGCTGGCTGGCGAACCCGCTCTCGTCTGTCCGGCGCTTCTGGGCGAGTCGTCCAGTTTCGCCTACAGCGATGCTGAATCGCCACAACATGCGCTGCGACATGCGCTGGAATCGCTGGCTGCTGGCGGCAGGATCATCGGCGTGGAGGCGAACCGCCTGCGCTATGCCGAAGCGCGTTTGCTCCATCAGTGCGCCCCCGATTCGCATCTGCTCGATTTCAGCGCGGAGCTGGCGAACTTGCGCATGATCAAAGACGCGGCAGAAATCGCCGCCATTCGCCGCGCCATCGCCTTGTCCGAAGCGGCTTTGCATGACATATTGGCAAGCGTGCGCAGTGGCATCAGCGAGCGCGAGTTGGCGTCCCGCCTGGATACGCGCATGACCGAGTTGGGCGCGGATGGTCTGGCATTTGAGACCTTGCTGCATGCCGGAGCAAACACCGCCCTGCCGCACACGGCTCCGCTCGATTACCGCATCCAACGCGGCGATCCGCTGCTCATCGATTTTGGCGCGCGCGTGGCCGGCTACTGCGCCGATATCACGCGGACTGTCTTTGTCGGCGCGGTTACCACGGCACAGCGCGACTTCTATGCCGTGGTCGAAGCGGCGAATGCGGCGGCGCGGGCAGTTGCAGGCCCCGGCGTTACAGCAGAAGCGGTCGATGTGGCGGCGCGACGAGCCATCATCGCGGGCGGTTGTGGCAACTTGATACGGCATCGCACCGGGCACGGCATCGGCTTGCAAGCGCATGAAGCGCCCTACATCGTGCGTGGCAACCAACAGACGCTGCAACCGGGCATGGTTTTCACGATTGAGCCAGGCATCTACCGCATGGGCGAGATCGGCGTGCGCATCGAAGACGACATCCTCATCACTGAGGCAGGCGCGGAATCGCTGACGACCTTCCCGCGCGGCGTAATGGTGGTGTGAACCGGGGTCAATTCTTTGGGCGTTACAGCCCGCGATACCGGCAATACCATTCCCAGGTGCGGCGCAGCCCCTCGCGCGTGTCGACTGTCGGCGCAAAGCCCAGCAGACACCGCGCCTTGCTATTGTCGCAAAAGGTGATCGGCGGGTCGCTGGACGGCGTGGGCACAGACACAGCATTGATTTTCACGCCGGCCAACCCTTCAATGATGCGCACGAACTCGCCCAGCGAAATGGGCGCGCCACAGCCCAGATTGATGACCTCGCTGCCCAGCGGTTTTTCCAGCGCAGCGATCACGCCAGCCACCGTATCGGCGATATAAGTCCAGTCGCGCTGGATTTCACCACCATTGAACAAGCGCATCTGCTCACCGCTTTGGGTGGCTTCCATCAGCCGCCAGGGCATCATGTCGGGTCGTCCCGCCGGCCCATAGACATTGAAGAAACGCAGCGCCGTAACCTGCATGCCGACCAGATTGTGATAACTGTGCGCCAGCATCTCGGCGGCGCGCTTGCTGGCCGGGTAGGCAGCCAGCGGACGATCGGCGCGGTCGCTCTCGATGAAGGGCAGGCGGCGCGTTTTGCCATAGACCGACGAGGTCGAGGCCAGCACAAATTGCCCACAGCCGCCCAGCTTCGCGCCTTCCAGCAGGTTCAAGGTGCCGCCCAGGTTGACATCCATGTACAAGCGCGGCTGGGATACGCTGGCGCGGACGCCGGCCATGGCGGCCAGGTGGGCTACGCGGCGGATGCTGTGCGCTCGAAACAGCCCCTCCACCAGCTGCGCATCGCGGATATCGCCCTCGACCAACTGGAAATTATCGTATCCGCGCAGTTTGTCGACATTGGCGCGTTTTATGGCTGGCTCGTAATAATCGTTGAAATTGTCGATGACGAGCACATTCTCGCCTCGCTGCAGCAGGGCTTCTGCCACATGGCTGCCGATAAAGCCGGCACCGCCGGTGATAAGAGTGGTCATGAGGCTGTCCTTTGCTCCTCGCAAAAAAGTTATACCACAGACCACACTGGGCGACCCTGAGGGCACAGGGCAATTGCATTAAAATGAAACTCAGTGCCAGGAAATCCTCTCTAACGCTTTACCACCGAGTTCACAGAGTACATTTGAGTGCACCGAGAGGAAAGGAAACATTTTGCAATCTAATGGCATCTAGCTGCGAACCATCCGCACCACATTGGCACAAAGTACAGCCATTTACATTATGCGCCGACAACAAACTCTCGGCGCACTCCTTCATCTCGGTGTACTCGGTGGCAAAATAATTTGATGCGATTGCCCTGCCTGAGGGCAACGCGCCTGTTGCGTTATCGCTTGGGCGCGGCTACCATCCGCCAATAGGTATACACAGCACAGGCGGTCAATGCGCATGAATGGACAACAGTTAATAAATGCCCTGCGCAGCGGGCAGCGCGTTTATGGCAGCGCCATGTATTCGCCCTCGCCGATATGGGCGCGCGTGGTGAAAAATCTCGATTTGGATATGGTCTTTATTGATACCGAACATACGCCGCAAGACCGCAGCGCCATCTCGTGGCTCTGCCAGTTGTACGCCGCGCTCGACCTAGCGCCCGTCGTGCGCATCCCCGAGCCCGACCCCTACCTGGCGCAGATGACCCTGGATGGCGGCGCGCACGGCATCATCGCGCCCTATGTAGAATCGCCCGCGCAAGTCATAGAACTGGGCGGCGCAGTCAAATTTGCTCCGCTGAAAGGCGAGAAGCTGCGCGCGGCGCTGGCTGGCGAAAACGAGCTCGAGCCAGAGCTGGCGGACTATCTCGCGCGGCGCAATACGCACAAAGCGCTCTTCATCAATATCGAAAGTGTGCCGGCGCTGGAAAATCTCGATGACATCTTGCGCCTGCCGTATGTCGATTGTGTGCTGGTGGGTCCGCACGATCTGTCATGCAGCCTGGGGCTGCCCGAGCAGTACGACCATCCCGACTTTCAAGCCGCCATTCACACGATCATCAGCAAGTCGCGGGCGGCGAATGTGGGCGTGGGCATCCACCATAATTTTGCCCATCACGAAATTAAGTGGGTGAAAGCCGGCGCCAATCTGGTCATGCACAGCTCCGACATTTCGGCATTTAACCGCGCTTTGACCGCCGAATTCAGGCAAATCCGCGAAGCCACCGATGATATCGGCGAAATTGTTGACGAAGATGTGCATTTTTAGCCATCCGCGCAATCACTCATCAAGAAACGGAAGCGACCATGTACAAGATCTGGTTTGAAAAATCTGTGCCCGACGACTACCGTCCCCTCTTTGAAAATGTGGCGGATGGCATCTGCCCTGCCGACCAGCCCGATCGCTGGCACAGTCTGGAAGGGGCGGACGCGGTCATGGCTGGCGGGAATAGCTACGATGCCAAGTGCATGGATCGCGCGCCGCGTCTGCTAATCATCGCGCGCACGGGCATCGGCTATGACAAGGTCGATATCGCTGCGGCAAGCGCCCGCCAAATTGCCGTGGTCAATGCGCCAGACGCCCCCACCGTCTCCACCGCCGAGCAAGCCATCGCCTTGATGTTCAGTGTGGCGCGCCGGCTCAAAAGCGTAGAAAACGCGCTGAATCATATGCTGGAAAGCGGCGAATCCACCAATGTCTGGGGCGACTATCGCGCGCTGGAACTGCAGAACAAGCAGCTGGGGCTGGTGGGTTTGGGGCGCATCGGCGGGCATGTCAGCGGCGTTGCGCGAGCCATCGGCATGCAGGTGGTGGCTTACGACCCCTATGTCGGGGACGATCGCTTCTCGGCGCTAGGCGTCCAACGAGCCGAGTCGCTGGAGGCGCTGCTGGGCGAATCCGATGTTGTCTCGCTGCACCTGCCGCTGAACAAGCAGACGCACAAGCTGATGAATGCGCGGCGATTTGCGCAGATGAAAGATGGCGCGGTCTTCATCAATGTATCGCGCGGCGGGCATGTCGATGAAGCGGCGCTGGTCGATGCGCTGGACGCGGGACGGCTCTTCGGCGCGGGGCTGGATGTGACCGACCCGGAACCACCGCTGGCGGACAATCCGCTGCTGGGACGGCACAATGTGGTGATCACGCCGCATGTCGCCAGCGCCACGATGGTCGGCAAGCGCCGCCTGGTTGTGCACGCGCTGGAGCAAGTGCTGCAAACATTGCGTGGCGAACGCCCACCACACCTGATCAATCCCGAAGTGTGGGATGCCGTGCATGCGCGCTGGAAAAATGCTCATGGTTGACCCCCCTCGGTCCCCCCGACAGGTCAGGGGGAAGCAGCTTTAGCTACCCTCTCCGTCCTGACGGGGAGGGGCTGGGGGAGGGGTTGTAGCAGGCTATGGCTACCCTCTCTGACTCGTCGGGGAGGCGATTGCCCTACCCCCAGCGCAGGGAATGCAGGGTGAAGTCGCTGGTCGTGATGCCGCGCGGCAACGACACGACCACCTGCACCAGTTCGGCGATTGTCCGCGGCTCGACCAGCAGCGACTTGTCTATGCCCGGCGAGGCAGCGTCACGCATGGGTGTATCGGCAGGTCCGGGCGATATCATCACCACGCGGACCAGCTCCTCGCGCAATTCGGCAGCCAACGCGCCCGTGAGGCCTTTCAAGCCGACTTTGGACGCGGTGTATGCGCTGACGCCGGGCACAGAAAGCGCCGTAACGATGGAGCCGATATTGATGATGCTGGCGTTGTCACTGCGGCGCAGGTTTGGCAACAGCAGCCGCGCCAATACATAAGGCGCGCGCAGATTCAAGCGCAACAGGTGGTCGAGCTGGGCATCGCTGGTGCCTTCCAGCATGGCGATCAGCCAGTCGCCGGCGCAATTGACCAGCACATCCAGACGCTCGCCCGCAAGCTCATTGGCCAGCCCCGCCAGCGCATGGTCGTCTTCCAGATCGAGCGCATGAACCTGCGCAGAGCCGCCCAGCGCAGCGATTTCGTCCGCGACCGCGTGCAACTTGCTCTCGGTTCGTCCCGCCAGCCGCACTGTCATGCCAGCCGCCGCCAGCCGCAGCGCGATCGCCCGTCCCAGGCCGCTGCCCGCGCCGGTTATGATTGCGCAAAGTTGAGTCATTGTCCTGCCTCCGCCGACCCATTGCCCGCGTCAATCAGTTCGCGCAGACGTTTGATATGTGCCGGACCCGTCTCGCAACAGCCACCCACGATAGATGCGCCCAATTCAAGCCAGCCTGCCACATCCTGCGCGTAGGCTTCTGGCGACATATCTTCGCGCGCCGAAAGCTGCGCCACCCCGCCGCGATCTACCCAGTCGTCGGGGATGCCGGTGAAGCCGTTGGCGTATGCGCCGAAAGGCCGCCCGCTGGTTTGCAGAATGGGCAGCGCCTGGCTGATGGTGGCTGGTTTGCAGCAATTCAGCAGCAGGGCATCGGGCAGCGGATCGGGCAGCGAGGCGATGACATCGGCCAGCTTTTCTCCGCCACGCAGTCGCTCGGGATGTCGGTCGTCCAGGGTCAGCGCCAGCCAGACCGGTTTGCCCCGTCCCTGCGCGGCTTGCAGGAAGGCGCGCGCTTCGAAGCCGGTCGAAAATGTCTCGCCCAGGTAGATGTCCACGCCCGGCGCCAATAGGTCCATCATTTCGGCGAATTCGGCGGCGGTCTGGTCAAATGACAGCGCGAAAGTATTGACATAACTGGCTTCCAGCGGCGGCAGGCTGGCGGCGATCTGGATGTCGCGGCGAGACTGGTCGCGGGCGGCATTCGCCAGGTCGCTGGCGATTTGCAGCAGAGGCGCGAGCTGGTCTTCCTTGTCAATGTAGCGCAGGCGGGTGCGCGTTGTGCCATAGGTGTTGGCGGTGATGATGTCGGCGCCGGCGTCGATGTAGTCGCGGTGAATCTCGCTGACGAGTTCGGGCGCTTCATAGAGTGCGCCGCTCGCCCATTCGCCATACATGCCTTTGCCGCCGCGATTGACGATCTCTTGCCCCATGCCGCCGTCCAGCAGTTGCGGATTTGTCATAACCTGCGCTCCTTTGCATCCCTGCCGATTCTAGCTTGCCAGCCCCTCGGGCACAACGCGCTGCGGTGAGAATAGGCGAGCGGAGTTTTCGACACAGATAGTTGCGAAAGCCAATAGCGAACAGGTATGCTATGCTTGCAAAATAGCCCATAAACTCGCCTGGTTATTTGGACGGGACGATCATGGAACAAATGGAACTGACGCTCGCCCGGGAACAGCCTGTCAAAGACAAGACCAAAGAGCGCGCAGGCAAACTGATGGCAGGCGATTGCGTCGAGCGGATGCGCAAACTGGCGGACGCAAGCGCGCAGCTGGTCGTCACCTCGCCGCCCTATGACGAACTGCGCGATTACAATGGCTACAGCTTTCCTTTTGAGGACATTGCGCAAGAGCTTTATCGCGTCACAGCGGACGGCGGCGTGGTCGTTTGGGTCGTGGGCGACCGCATCCGCGGCGGACGCAGCCTGACCTCGTTTCGCCAGGCGCTAACCTTCCAGCAGATCGGTTTCTCCGCGCACGATATCATGATCTACCAGAAGAAGAACACGCCCTTCATGCGCAGCAACGCCTATACCAACGCCTACGAATTCATGTTCGTGCTGAGCAAAGGCAAACCCGCGACATTCAACCCATTAAAAGTTCCGACCGCGCGGCACGGCATGGAACTGCTGACGCACAACAAACTGCCGGACGGCATCAACAAGAAGAAACTTGGCGAACTAAAAAAAGAGAAGACGCGCACAAATATCTGGTCCTACGCGGTTGGTCTTGGCGGCACCACCCGCGACAAAATCGCCTTTCAGCATCCCGCTGTCTTCCCGGAGAAGCTGGCGGAAGACCATATCCTGTCCTGGAGCAAGCCCGGCGATCTGGTGCTGGACCCCATGTGCGGCAGCGGCACGACCGGCAAGATGGCGCTGCTGCATGGGCGCGAATTCATCGGCATCGACATCTCGCGCGAATACATCGAAATCGCCCGACAGCGATTGGAGTCTGCTGGGCTCGCGGTGAAAATTGTCGATCGCCTATCGCCTAAAGCTGTACAACAACCAGACGGAACGACGTAGGGGCGACTCTTGAGTCGCCCAAACTATACACTGCGGTGTTGTGAGCGAGACAAGTCTCGCCCCTACACCATTCTTTTTGATTATTTTCTCACTGCTTGACGTACCATCTGTGCCTAGCTTTTGCATGACTTGCTTCGCTCTACTTATGCTAAAATACGCCGCGATAGCCAAGCGAAAAGAGCCCACAAATGGAAGACATCCACATCCCCGACCTGTTCCCAATCACGCAGGCGCTGCCCAAAGCGCAGCCTGTTGACATCCCCGCCACGCTGCGAGCCGAATGGGCGCGGCTGGGGCTGGCGCGGCAAGTGCGAGGGAAACGCATCGCCCTGGGCTTTGGCAGCCGCGGCATCGCCAGCATCGACGCAATCGCCGCAGAACTGGTCGGCTTGGTCAAATCCAGCGGCGGCGACCCGTTCATCGTGCCCGCCATGGGCAGTCATGGCGGCGGCACGCCCGCAGGCCAAATCGAGGTGCTGGACGGACTCGGCATCAACGAAGCGAGCATGGGCTGCCCTATTCACGCCACCATGGAAGTGGTGGACATGGGGCTAACCAGCGTAGGCGTCCGCGCCTATTTGGACAAAAATGTCGCCGGCGCAGATGGGCTGATCATCACCAACCGGACAAAAGTCCACACCGATTTTCATGGTCCGCACGAAAGCGGCTTGTTGAAGATGCTGGCGATCGGCTTGGGCAAAGAGACCGGCGCGCGGGCGATCCATCAGCATGGCGTGGTGGGCTTGCGCGATTACATGCCCGTGGTGGCCAAGCATCTGCTGGCGAACAGCCCCTTCCTGGCTGGCTTCGGCATCGTCGAGGATGGCTATCACGCCGTGGCGCATCTGGAAGGCTTTGGCAGCGATGGCGTGGTGGCGGGCGATCATCGCTTGCTGCAGCGCTCTCGCGAGCTAATGCCGAGCCTGCCGGTCGATGATATCGATGTGCTGATCATCGACGAGATCGGCAAGGACATCAGCGGTGCCGGGCTGGACACCAACATCATCGGCCGCTGGATGATCGATGGCGAGCCCGAGCCAGAAGCGCCGCGCGTCAAACGCATCGTCATCCTCGACCTGACGCCCGCCTCGCATGGCAACGCCACGGCTTATGGGCTGGCGGACTTTATGTCGCGCAAGCTCTTCGACAAAATCGACTTTCCCATCACCACCAAGAATCTGTATACGAGCGGATTCTTGCTGCGCGGACGCATGCCGCTGGTCTTCGAAAGCGATGAGGAGACCATCCAGGCAGCGCTCTTTGATGCCTTCCGCGCCGACCCCAGCCAGGCTGCCGATGCGCGCGTCGTGCGCATCAAGAATACGCTGGCTTTGGAGAATCTGTGGGTCAGCACCAATGTCGCCGCGGAGTTGAACGGGGGGTAGGCTGTGGAAGTTGGAGAGTAGGCGGCCGAACTGGCATTCGCAGATAGGTCGCCAGTGTGGTCATTTCAAATGGGGCTTTACAGGCGACTGTCGGTCTGTGTCTAGTTGACTCTTGGATCGTTCTTTATACTGCCAAATCGAAATTATATGGTGGGAGCTTGTCCATTTGTTGAGCGAATCCAACAACTTGATCGATATGTTTATCCGAGGGTGCTTTGCATGAATACGCTCTACTACGGCGATTGCCTGACAGTCATACGCGACAAGATGCAGCCTGAAAGCGTAGACTTGGTATATCTTGACCCGCCATTCAATTCCAAGCGCGACTACAACAACATCTACAAAGACCATACAGGACGGCCGCTACCCGATCAGGTTGAGGCATACACAGATACATGGGCGCTGGATGCAGTGCGTATGCGCGTAATCCGGGCGATGCCCAAGTTACTGCGCGAGCACTCGATTGACGGGCATGGCGGGGACTTTCTAGCGCACTTCCTGAGCGGGCTGGTAAATGTGCAAGCGGATATGGCGGCGTACCTATCCTACATGACCGAACGCTTGCTATGGATAAAACGGGTGATGAAACCGACTGCAAGCATCTATCTGCATTGTGACTCGACAGCAAGCCACTACTTGAAGATCGTGATGGATGTTGTATTTGGGCGAAAGAATTTTCAAAATGAATTTGTATGGTATTACTCTGGCGGTGGAGCGTCGAAGAAACGTTGGGCAAGAAAACATGACATATTGCTGTTTTACACAAACAGCAAAGAATGGGTGTTTAACGTCGATGCTGTAAGAACGCCCCATAAGTGGGACAAGGGACAATTACGCGCAGATGGATCGAAAAGAGATTATGAGAAAGGGAAGATACCTGATGATGTTTGGCAACATCATTCATTATTGCCTTGGTCTAGTGAGTGGCTGGATTTCAAAACGCAAAAGCCACTCGCCCTTCTGGAGCGTGTTATCAAGGCGTCAAGCAATCCCGGAGATGTTGTCTTCGATCCATTCTGTGGCTGCGCCACCACCATTGAAGCTGCCAACAAGCTCGGCCGCCAATGGATCGGCGTCGACATAACCATTCACGCAATACGCCGCGTCGCCCGTCGCCGGCTTTTTGAGCGTATGGGGCTTACAGAGGGCGAGGACTATGTTATTGACGGCGTACCGAAGAACTGGGAAGGCGCTTTTGAGTTATGGAAGCAAGATCATTATCAGTTCCAAAAATGGTGTGTCGAGAAAGTAGACGGATTCGTAAATGTCAAGAAAACAGCCGATGACGGAATAGACGGGCGCATCTACTTTGATATGCTGGGCGAGAAGATATTTCAGTCTATGGCATTGGAAGTCAAGGGCGGAGAAAATGTCAGAATTAATGACGTGCGATCACTAAATGCTGTATTGCAATTTGAGAACATCCAAATGGCGGGTTTAATCACCTTGCATGAGCCGAGCGAACGACAGTTAAAGAACTTCAAGCAGACAATGGCAATGGCTGGCGATATAGAGATTGACGGCAAGGCGTATCCGAGAATACAGCTACTGACGGTAAATGAGATAATAGATGGCGCAAAGTTCAATATGCCAAGCCCGGCAGGGCATACAGGAACAGGGTATGAAGGCGACCTTTTTAACGAATCACCCCTCTGATTCTACCGTATGCTATTCAAGTATCGACGCGATCCGGCGGGCCGCCTTGCCTCCCCCTGACCTGTCGGGGGGATTGAGGGGGGTCATAGCGCTGCCAGGTTCTCAAAGCTGATCGCCAGGCTTTCGAAGGGGTCGCGCTGGCAGATATCTTGCTCGACCGCATACCATTCCACGCCAGCCCGCCGGCAGGCCGCGAGAATGTCCGGGAAGTTCATATTGCCTTCGCCCACCTCGGCCATTGCCTGCTGCGGTCGGTAATCCTTCTCCCCAACGCTTTGGGGGGACCGAGGGGGGTACAGCATGACCATATCTTTTAGATGCACCACCGGCATGCGCCCGGCCAGCCGATCAATCCACGCGGCCGCGTCTGCGCCGCCATGTTGAACCCAATAGGTGTCCAACTCGGCTTGCAGGTAGCGCGGGTCGCTTTCGTCAAACAGAATCTCCAGCCCGGCGCGCCCGTCAAATTTCACGAACTCGAAGCTGTGATTGTGATAGCTGAAAGTCATATCAGCCTCCGCCAGCCGCTCGCCGATTTGGCTGCCCAGCGCCGCAAAGCGCTTGTAGCCATCAGCCGATTCGCGAAAAGGCGCGGGCATGCTGCCAATGGCGATGTGACGGCAGTCCCACAGCTGGTGCTGGGCGATGACGGCATCCATGTCGTTCTGCAGGCGGTCGAAAGAGATGTGCGTGTTGCAGATGCGCAAGCCATTGTCATTGACAATCTGCTTGACATCCGCATCAGCGATATCGCCGATGGCAGAGACCTGCACGGCACGATAGCCGATCTCGCGGATTTTGCTCATGCTGCGCGCGAAGTCGTCGCGTGTTTGCGTGTGCTGGCGGATGGTGTAGAGTTGCGCGGCGACAAGCGATGTGTCCATGAAGTATCTCCTATTGTTGGCGAAGGGCTAGTGTAGCTATTTTACCTCCCTCCCCATCGCATTGGGGGGAGATTTAGAGGGGGGCTGTCAAAGCTACTCCACCTTCAGCGCCACTCTGCCAGAGTGACCAGCGTTGGCAATAAGCGCAAGGCAATTCTGCCGCCAGCTATCTAATCGCAGTTGCCCTGAGTCGTCACATAGTCGGCGCTGATCCAGCCCAGCGCGCCTTGATGCTCAACCTGAATCCAGCTTGGCGTCCGCGCCAAAACCCTGAGCTGCGTACGCTCCGGCACGACGCCGATGCGCTCGCCATTGGGCGCGTCGCGGAAGTTGAGACCGTGGGTCGTGGTCACTGCGCAATCGGACAGCGACCGGCTGACTGGAATGGATTCAATGGCACCAATATATTCAATGGCACCAATATCGCAAGAGCCGGATATCGCGCGCGCATTGCCTATCTGGTCGGTAGCGAGACAGAATCGCGGATCGGCCGCGCGTATCAATGGGCTGCCCGGCATTGGCGTAATATAATCTCGCGAGTCGGCCAGCGCCTCAAGCATCGCGTCGCCGCTTAACCGGGGCGAGCAGGTTCCATCGGCGATGAAATTGCCGATGTTCTGCGCCAGTTGCGCGTGACAGTGGGCGATTTTGCCTCCGCGACCGACAATCACGCTGTTGAACATGCGGACTGGTCCCTGGTTGTTCTTCTCGATGTAAAGACCCTTTCCATAGCCCGCGTTGTCCAGCATGGTCACATGCGTCAGCGTAAGGCTGAGCCGGCTCCGCAAAAAGCTGGTTGGAAGCCCGCCGTAAATAGCGCCGCCGATGCTGGCGATATTGCCGATGAAACTGCTATTGTTGATGTCAACGGATACGGTATTTTCGGCGCTGATGGCACCGCCCTTTGAATCGCCCCTGGTGGTCCTATTGCCGACAAAGCTGCTATTCTTAATGGAGATAGTGCCGCCATTTAAGGAATAGATCGCGCCGCCGTCAAAAACCGTCTTGTTACCGACAAAGCTGCTCTTATTGACGAACAGACGGCTTGACTTGCTGTCCAGCGCGATTGCCCCGCCAAATTGCGCTTCATTGTTGCGAAAGGTAGCGTCATTAATATCAACCTGAGAGGCACCTCTCACCCGTATCGCCCCGCCATGCTCCTTCCGATAGGAACCGCCGTTCCCGTCAGCCAAGGTCAAGTTATTGATCGTTAGTTTGCCCGCCCTGACATCGAAAATGCGGAAGCGCCCGTCGCCGCTTAGGGTGTAGCCGTTGCCTTCTATCGTGATGTCACTGGCGATCTGCGGCAGCGGCGCGTCCAACGTGATGTCCCTGATCATGTAGAAGGTGTCGGGACCATTGCCGGCCGGGCAGGCGCCAAAGGGCGCGTCGGTATTGGCGGCGACGATCTGTTCATCAAGCGAGCATATATACGGCTCATCTGGAATCGGGGGCGCCGCGGTCGTCGTTTCAACCGCCCCGATGTCGCAGCCGCCGCCATGAGGACGCGCCACGCCCCGCTGGTCGGCTTCTGGGCAATAGGCCGGGTCAGCCGCGTCAATTGCCGGGCTGCCGTCGCCCAGCGGATGCCAGGCCGGTTCACCGGTCAAGTCGCCCAGCAGAGGATCATCGCTGCGGAAATTGCCGCAAGTTTCATCGCGACTCAATGTGCCGACGATTTGATCAAGCGCGCCGATGCAGTCGTCGTCCCGGCTCAAGCTGTCAATGATGCTGTTGCGCAGCTTGACGACGCCGCCCCAGTTAACGATCGCGTCGCCCTTCCATTCCGCGCGGTTATCTTTCATCGTCACGTGGGTCATGGCAATCTCGCCGCTTTCGAGGACGGCAACGCCGCCATGACTTGCCCGATTGTTGGAGAATGTCGTGTTGGAAATGTGAATCATGCCCGATTCTGTTTTCAGCGCGCCGCCGTCTGCTTTGGCGATGTTGCCGGAAAAACTGCTGGCCGCGACTGTCAGGCCGCTCTCGTTGCCCAACATCGCGATTGCCCCGCCATTGGTCGCCTTGTTATTGCGGAAGCTGGCATTCTCAACCGTGCCTTGGGCGCCATTCTCGAAGCTGATTGCCCCGCCATCGCCTTCCTTGGTTGCGACCATGTCTCCCGGGCTGGGCCAGTAATAGGTGACGCTCAGGCAGCCATCGCCATCGACGAAGCGCGCGGCTTCGGCGCTGATGCGATTCAACTCGACGACGTGAGTGGCTCTTGTAACGCAGTTCGCCGCAAAATGACTGGAATTGACGCTCACTGTTCCACCATCGGCGTATATCGCGCCGCCGCCCGTTTCGCTTCGATTGCTGACGAAGCTGCTGTTGTAGATCGCCAGCCCCCCCGCTCGCAAACGGACTGCGCCGCCGTTGTCGGCTTTGCCCTCCGTCAGCGTCAAGTTGTTGATGGTGAGATTCCCGCCATTGACGTCAAAGATTCGGAACCGCTGATCACCGCTGATGGTGTGCCCGCCGCCTTCAACGGTGATCGTCCCTCGTATCGCGGGCAAAGGCTCTTCGAGGGTGATGTCTTCGGAGATGATGATGATGGCGTGGCTCGTGCCGGGCGGGCAGAAGCCGACGGCGGTTTTGATTTCGGCCGTGTTGATATGGTCGGACGATGTGCAGACTTTTGCTTGCGCCAAGACTGTCGAACCGGCGATGAGCGCAATGAATGCGACCAAAAGCCTAGCCGTCGAAGCCATCAGAAACAGCAGTCTCTTCAAACATATCCCCCTGTGTCTATACAGTTAGGTACCCTCTCCGTCCTCACTGGAAGGGCTACGATACCGCGCCACCACCGGCAGCATGCGCCCGACCGCCTCGCGCAAGGTTGACAGGTCTTCCAGCATGGTGATGCGCACATAATCGCGCCATTTTTCGCCAAAAGCCGTGCCCGGGAAGATCAACACGCGCGCTTCTTTCAACAGCAAATAAGACAGCTCGGCAGCATGAATGCCGGTGGTCGAGCAATCCGCCCACACAAAAAGTCCGCCGCGCGGCTCTCCAAAGGCGAATCCCATCTGTCGCAAGCCCTCCAGAAGCGCCGCCCGCCGCTGCGTATAAATATCCAGGTATTCTGCCACGCAATCCTGGGGACCGGTGATGGCAGCCAAGCCCGCCCACTGCGACACGCTGGCGACAGGTCCGGTGGTCAGCTGTTTGATGCGCGTCATGGCATCGATAACATCGGCCGGCGCCGCCACATAGCCACAGCGCCAGCCGGTCATCGCGTAGGCTTTGGAGAAGGCATCGAGCGTGATGGTGCGCGAGGCCATGCCGGGCAGCGAACCGATGCTGAAATGACGCCAGGGCCAATAGACGATCTTGCTATAAATCTCATCGACGATGACGACCAGATCGTGGCGGATAGCCAGCTCGGCGATAGCGCGCAGACGGTCTTCGGTGACGATGCCGGCGGTCGGATTGCTGGGCGTTACGATGAGCAAGGCTTTGCTTTCTGGCGTGATAGCGGCTTCCAGCGCCTGGGCAGACAGGTTGAAGGCATCTTCGCGCGTGGTCGGCACCAGCTGCATGATGCCGCCGGCGCGTTTGATGGCGTCATCGTAGGAGCTGTAGCGCGGATCGGGCACCAGGATGTGGTCGCCGGGATCGATGACAGCCTGCACAGCCAGAAAGAGCCCCTCCTGCCCACCGGTGGTCACCATGACATTGTCGAGTCCAACCGGCAAACCATTTTGCTCGCGCAGGTGATGGGCAATCGCCTCGCGCAGAGCCGGCATGCCAGCGACTGTGGTTGCGCCCGTGTGTCCATCGCGCAGAGCCCGCTCGGCAGCGGCTACGATATGCGGCGGGGTGGGCAGGTCGGGGTCTCCGCGTCCCAGCGCAATCACGCCATCCAGTTCGCGCGCCATTTCCACCAGAGCATAACGCAGTTGTGTGCCATCAGCCGCCAGCTCGCGTATGTTTTGCGGGATTTTGGGATTGTGATTCATACAGCGCCTCCAGCCCGCAGCCAAGCCAAGCCCGCCCATTGCGAAACAGCCGTTGTGCAGATGGTGATGGCTTGCTTGCCCGCCCGCAGACGCAATGCCGCCGCCGAGCCAGCCATCCAGCCCAGCCGCCAGCCCGCCAGCCCCTGCGAAAGCGAATCGATCGTCACCACACGCTCCGCAAGCCGCTCAGCTTGCGCCGGATGGAAGTCATCGGTCGCGCAAAAACTCTTGTCCCAGATGATCCACCAGTCGGCAGCTTGTGCCAGCCGCAGCCAGTCCAATACAGCAGCGCGGTCATCATCGGGGCGCAGGTAGAGCAGGCGCAGGGCAGCATCTGGCGCACGGACGACATGCCCGCCCAGCAACTGCAGAGGACCGCGGATCAGTGTGTCATCGCCCAGGCAGAGCGTCGCGTCACCCGGCGCTGTCAACAGAGTCAAAGCCACATAACGCGCCTCGGTGCTGCCACAGGTGATGGTGACTTCGCTGGCGTCCACGGTCACACCCCAACGCTCGCGCAGATGGTTGGCCACCCAGGCGCGCAACTCGGGGATGCCGGGGCGGTCGGTGTAGTGTGTTTCTCCACGCGCCAGGGCGGCGACTGCTGCATCAATGACAGGCTGTGGCGTTGGCGGACAGTCTGGCGGTGGGCGCAGCGCAGCCAATGTAGCAACGCGCCTCGCCAGCGGCCGGCTCAAGGTTTGTGGCGGGCTCATGGCAGCACCCCCTTGCGATAGCTGGTCATTATTGCGCTTGTCGAATGAAACTTTCGGTCGTTCACAGGCCAGATTCCACGACCAGAGTGTCCGCCAACGTTTGTAGGCGAGCGTAAACCTGGGCATCAAGCAAGGCACCAGCGCGGCGGTATGATGGCTCGCGCCTACACGATTTCCGTTGCAACACACATTGTCCGTTTCCCTCGGATGCCCATGCGAGCGTCGAGGGGTTTCACAGCAGCAGGTCGCTCAGGTTGACGCCTGGCGCGAGCATGGGCGCGATATTGCCGCCCGCCGATGTCATGATCAATGTGATGCCCGGGCCATAGCCAGCGCGGGGGCTATCTCCTTGCGCGACCACGCCGATGCCCACCGCATTGCGCAGATAGCCGTGATTCCAACTGCTGTCATAGTCGGTCAGCGCGACGACATCGCCCAGCCGCAGCTCGTGCAAGCCCGCTTCTTGCAGGGCAGCGAGGTCGGCCGTCTGAATGTGGATCGAGCCGCCATCACTGACCAAGCCCGCCCCCGCGCCCAGCAAATGCGGCGGCACATGCGCCACCACTGGCACCGCCAATTTGCCTTCGTCTGTGGTGGCGACTTCCAACGCATCGACCAGTTCTGGCGAGCAACCTTTGAGCATGATATCAGGATGGTCGTCGAACTTGAGCCCCGTGCCTTTGGCTTTGATGACGATTTTGTCGCCGATAGCCAACTCTTCGCGCACAGCCTGGTCAAAGTGGATGATGACATGTTCGCTGAAGCGCCCCGTTTTGCCGGTGACCGTGCCGCGGGCTTTGCTGGCGTTGCCGGTCATGACAATCGCCGTATTGCCCACACAGGACAGCACATTCAGCCCGCGGTTGCCGGTGGCATCGTCCAGCTTGACGCTGACGCCCGGATGCACGCAGTCGGCCAGCCAGCCATAGGCGCTGTCGCCCACCGAGACATTGTAGACGATGCTGCCATAGGCGGGCAGCAGGAAGGGCGTGCCATCAGCCGCCAGCGAATAAGGCATGGCCGGCAGCGGAGGCATGCGCGGCGGGGTGATAGCGCCCTGCACCGATAGGCTGATCACCTGGTTTGCGTTGTTTTTTGCGCTCATGCTGCCTCTCGGATATTCAGATAATTGGCGATATTGGCTGCGGGGTCGATGACCCACTCAATACAAGGCTCGGCGCAAGTCATAAGCGTCAGGATGCCGGGACCATGCCCCGTCATCACCGAATCGCCATGAATGCACAAGCCGATGGTTACGGCGCCGGGTTTGTAGCCGCGCCCGTAGCGATGGTCGGCGTGATTGACCACGACCAGGTCGCCCAGGCGCATTTGGTCGATGCCCAGCTCGGCCATCAGCGCGCGGTCGCCCGACATCAAATCCTGGTCGACAAAGTCGGGATTCAACTCTGCGCCGCTGCCCATGATCTGGATAGGCAGTTCCATGGTGACGGGGATGCGGATTTTGCGCTCGTCCACAGCTTCGATAGGCAGGCTTTCGATTAAACGCGGGCTGCATTTTTTGAGCGTGATATGCGGATAGTCGGCAAATTGCAAGCCCTGCCCCAGCGTGCGGATTTGTACAGCATCGCCCACTGCGATCAAGTCGGCGGCTTCTGGCGGAAAGTCGACCAGCAGGCGCGCGTGCTCGCCAGTTACAATGCCTTCTGTGCCTTTGGCCAAGCCGCTCATCAAAAATGCGCGATTGCCCATGCAAGTGAGGTAGTGCATGGCATAGTCGGCATCGAGGTCGGGATGGGCGATAGACGCGCCTGGCTCGAGGTGGTCGGCTGCCCAGCCAAATGCGGCATCACCGACGCGCGCGTTGTAAATGAAGCCGGACATGCCGGGCAAAATGGTGGCTTGTCCATCGGCTTGGGGGATATAGCCGCGCACTGTCGGCTGGCTGACAAAACCGACGACCGCCATTTCGACCAGCTGCGCGGCGTTGGTGGCTAGTGCCATAGAAATCTCCTCGTATATATCGTTGCTTGCGTGAGCATCGCGCGGACTGTAACCGCTTTGGCCGGCGAAGGCAACAACCCCCGCAAATCCGAGGAGAATGTCTAAGTCGGTGGGTGGTTCTCTTTCTAACCCCACCCCCAGCCCCTCCCCGACGAGTCGGAGAGGGTAGCCAAAGCCTGCTTCCCCCTGACTTGTCGGGGGGACCGAGGGGGGTGCAAATTGACGCGACAGAAGCGAAAAACTATACTCAGCATGCAAACAGCCAATCAATCCAGGAGTCCCAACATGGTGAACGCAGGCAGCGAGCGGCAAACGGTGCTGATTTTGGACGATGGACATGAAGACGCGGTGGCGGCGCTGGCGGACGATTTTCCTGCGCTGCAGCTCGTCACGCAGCCGACCAGCCAGATTCGCGGCATCATCGCGCAGGCGGCGCAGGTGGATGCTGCCCTGCTGGACGAATTGCCCGATCTGCATGCGGCGCTGAAGTTGGGGCGCAGTTATACCAACTTTGACATGCCCGCCCTGCGCCGGCGCGGCATCAATTTCGCCACCGTGCCGCGCAAGGGACCCAACTGCGTGGCCGAACTGGCGCTGACACTCATCCTGGCGCTGAGCAAAGACCTGGTCAACGGGCACGAGGCAGTCGCCATGGGTGCCTATCGCTATCGGGGTCTCAAGCCGGAGATCACTGCCGAGCGCAAAATCGCTTTCCACTGGATGCACAATACGCGCGTGCACGAGGTGGTCGGCAAGACCCTGGGCATCATCGGCATGGGCGAGATTGGCTGCGAGCTCGCGCGGCGCGCCAGTGTGCTGGGCATGCGCAGCATCTATTACAAGCGCAGCCGACTTTCTCCCGAGTTGGAAGCGGCCTTTGACGCCAGCTATGCCCCGCTGAACGATGTGCTGAGCCACAGCGATTATGTCTGTGTAGCTGTGCCGCATACACCAGAAACCGAGCGCATGATCGGCGCGCCGCAACTGGAGTTGATGAAACCCAGCGCCTATCTGGTCAATATCGCGCGCGGCGGCATCATTGACGAAGATGCCCTGATCGACGTGCTGGCAGAAAATCGCATCGCCGGGGCCGGGCTGGATGTCTTCACCTTCGAGCCCTTGCCAGCCGAAAGCCCCTTAACCGCGCTGGACAATGTCATTTTGTGCCCGCATATCGGAGGCGGAACCGGCACGAACCGTACAATCGAGCTGCGCGCCGGGCTGGAGAAAATGCGCGAGATGCTGGCGTAGTTTTTTTGGAGAGCGCGTCAATCAATTCAAGGGTGTCTCGCTGACCAGGAAAGCGGCGATATATCCCGTGCCGCCGCCGGGCAAGCGCAGCTCGAACCAATCGCCGCTATCGTCCAGCACATCCAGCGGGTCGCCAGCTTGTACGACTGTCACCACCCCGCAAGCTGTCGAGCCACAGCTGCGCACATTGGCGAAGCCCTCGACATCCACAAACCAGGTCTGCGTTTCGCCCATGCCCAGAGTCGCTTCGATGGCGTTCAAGCGCTCGCCCAACTGGACAATGGCAGCAGGCAGGTCGAGCGTGTAAGGAATCTCAACAGCGAATGCGCCGGCGGCTTCCAGCTTGATAGCAGCCACAAAGTCGGCGGCGATGCTCCGCATCTGCATACTCAATCGGACGCCATCTTCACAGCCTGGCAAATGCGCCCAAAGCAAGTCGCGGAAAGCCTGCGCTTCCTGTTCCAGCGCCGATTGCTGCGCGAAGGTGTTCACAGACAGCGAGGCGCGCAGCAAGCTGTGAAAGGCGGGCGTGATGTAGGCTGTGAAAAAGCGCAGGTCGGCATCGCTGCACGCGGCGCTCTGGCTGGAGATCGGGGCGCTGGCGCGGGCAGCCTCCAAGCGCAGTAGGGCATCGTCCCGGCGAGCTTGATTCTCATTTTCAGGCGCGCCCAGCCATTCATCCAGCCACCAGCGTACCGCGAAGATTTCGTCGCAGACCGGCAAACGAGACAACACACTGCCGCGATAATCAAGATGCAGCTGGCTGCGCAGCAAGGCATCGTCTGTCGCTTCAAAAGTGGACAAGTAATCCCTGTCGATAGCCGCCAGGGCGCTGTCCAGTTGGTCGCGGCTGCAAGCGGGCAAGCGGCGCTTTTCGATGGGCTGCGAGGCTGCGGACGCTGTGCCCGAACCAGGAGATGCCTGCCAAGCCGCGATGCGCTGCATGCCGAATTCTGCCAGCGCGACAAAGGGATTCTCGTCCGCTGGAACGCCCACAAAGGCAAAGCTGAGGCTGGTCGCGCTGTCGGTAAGGGCGGCGTTTAGCGTTTGCGCCAATGCGACCGTCTCAGCGCAAAGGGGCAAGGTGGGCAGCCTGTTCGCGCGCCAGGTCAATCGCGCTTCCAGCATGGCTGAAAAAGCGTCGCGACTGTCCATATAGTCGGCTGTCGACAAGAGTCCGATCAGGTCTGCTGCGGCTGCGGTATAGGTATCAAGTTGCTGCGTTGTGCAGGTGGGCAGTTGTCGTTGCTCGGGCGCTTGTGCCAGCGAGCGGTCATTGTCGAGCATGGCATCCAGGTGATCGTTTATCTGCTGGTCGCGATCGGGCAGCACCAGATAGGGATTGTTGGCGGCCGGCGTGCCAGCCATCTCCAGCGCGGCGCGGGCCGCAAAGTCGCCCCCCATCTGGACGAGCAACGCGCCAAATTCCAGCGCTTCGGCACACTGCGGTCCCTGCGCAAGGACAGTCAGGCGGTCGGTGGCATGCTGCTGGCTGTATGTCATCAGCGCAGTGAAATCGGTCGGCGGCTCGGCAAAGCGCGCCTGATAATCAATAACCAGGTCGAAAATAGACAGGAATTCTGCGCGCGTGCATATAGGCAGCTCGGACTGGGCGCGAGCGCTTGGCAAAGCGATCATCAGACAAAAGACGGCGAGGAAGACAACAGAGCTGCGGCGCATGGCGCATCTTTCGCTATGAGAAGCTCACAATTGGAGAGATTTTAGCATAGCCAGCGGGCAGGTTGGATATGTGTTTTTATGCTTTGCTTTGGCGAAAATGCGGCAGAACCTGTCTGCCCAGCATATTGATGGCATCCAGGATATGTGGACCCAGTGGCGGACCGAAGCTGATATGCCGCGCTCCCATCACCACCAGCCCTTCCAGCCGCTTGATCAGATCAGCTGCCCGGCCAGCAATGCCGATGCGCAGCATGGCTGGCGTTACCATGGAGCGCGCGGCTGCCACATCGCCCTCGACATGCCAGGCGCGACGAATTAGCTCGAAGTCGGCGCGAGACAAACCCAGTTGCGTCAGGATCAACGGACTCATGGCGTGTCCATAATAGGCAACTTTGTCCGCCAGCGTGGCTTCTGCCGCCCGCTGATCATCAGAAACCGAGCACCAGATGCAAGCCGCGAGGTCTATATCGGTCTGCGCGCGACCCGACCGCGTCAAGCCACGTTGGATATGCGGCAACACGCCGGCGTAATGCTCGGGCGGGAAAAGCAGCGGCAAACCGCCATCCGCGACCGCGCCGATCTCTTCCAGCATGCGCGGGCTCATTGCGCCCAGATAGATGGGCACGCGCCGCCGAGGCTGGAAACGCAGCCAGGCTTCGTCCGTCCATTGCAGCGCCTTGCCCTGCATACGCGCATTTTCGCCTGCGGTCAGCCTGTTGATGGCAGCGACCGCCTCGACCACCGTAGTGCGGGGCAGTTGCTGCCGCATGCCCAGCCAGCGCAGAAAGTCAGCCGCGCCCGCAGAAAGCCCCAGCAAAAAGCGCCCACCACAAAACTCATCAAGCGTAGCGGCAAACATGGCGATCTCGGCGCTGTGCAGGGTGTAGGGATTCAGGATGCAGCTGCCGATTTCGATGCGTTCGGTCGCCGCCGCCACCGCCGTCAGGATGACCGGGGCGCTGCGCAGGAAGAGATCGTTGCTCACCCAGAATTGGTCGAAGCCAGCCGCTTCTGCCGCGCGCGCATAGCGCACATAATCACGCACGGGTAGCTCGTTGTTGAAGCGCAGGCTGAAGATCATGGCGCTTCATCGTCGATGATGGCTTCGGCTTCGATTTCGACCAGGTAGTCAGCGCCAACCAGCCCCCCGACATAGAGCAAGGTATTGGCGGGGCGGATCTCGCCGAACACTTCGCCATGCACGCGGGCGACTGCTTCCCAATCGGCATTCGGCGCCAGGTAGACGCGCGTGCGCACGACATCGCTCAGCCTTGCGCCAGCTTCGTGGAGGGCTGCTTCGATCTTTCTGAGGATGAAAGCCGTCTGGGCTGCACTGTCACCGATGCCGACGATGGTATCTGCGCCTTCCGTGGCGGTCGTGCCCGATACATGCACGATATTGCCCAGTCGCAGCGCCCGCGAATAGCCAGCGATGCGCTCATAATCCGTGCCGGATGAAATGAGCTGTCGGGTCATGATTTTCTCCTTTTTGCATTTCGCGTTTGTCGAAGGAGCGACATATCATATCGCCCGCATATAAATCTCGGACAATCACGGGCGACCCACCACCTCCCCCTACACGAAGTCTTGCGGGCTTGCCTCCCCCTGACCTGTCGGGGGGGGGGGCGAGGGGGGTTTGGCATTTGCCAACCGCGCAACCTCCAGCGCGCAGCCCCAGGACAATGTGAAGCCGATGCCGCCGTGCCCATAATTGTGGATGATACGCCCGTTCGTCCGCCGCTCAACATCCAGGCGGACCGCATGTCGGCCCGGGCGCAAACCAACGCGCACTCGCAGCACATTCGCGCTGTTCACAGCCTCCTCAATTGCTGCGCAGCGCGCCAGAATATCTGCCGATTCGCCTTCGTCCGGTTCTCGCCGCCAATCGTCGGTCCGTTGCGTGCCACCCAGCAAGGCACCATCACCGCGGGGAAACAGGTAGGTGAAGGCGCTTTCATCCATGAAGCCTTTGTCAATTTGCGCATCGACCAGCAGAGTCTGCCCGCGGATGGGATGAACAGCCGGGTCGTCCGCCAGCTTGCGCGCGCCGACACCGCTGCAATTGACGACCAGATCGGCATCGTCCAGCAGATCATCAAGCGAATCGACCTGGCGCACTTCCAAAATGCCGCCTGCCGCCAGGAACTGCCCGTGCAAATGTTGCAAGTAACGGGGCGGCGCGACGATGGGCACATCCAGCCACAAGCCAGCCGCGAAGCCGCCCGGCAGCTCATCCGCGGGGATGCGCTGGCAATGCGCCAGCCGTGACGCGAACCAGGGGAGCGACATCGCGCCGGGATAATGCCTGCGAAAGTCCTGGATGCGCTGCAGGGTTACGCCGCTGTCGGGGACTTGGCAGAGCGTCAGGAAGCGCGTTAGCGAATCATCCGCCCAGCGCCGCATGCGACCATCCAACCCGCCACCAGCCCAGATCGCGCCGGCCGCGGCCGAGGTTGTTTCCTGTGGCAATTCGCGCGTGATGAGGCGAGCGCTGTGTCCACGCTGCTGCAAGGCCAGCGCACTGCTCAAGCCGATGACGCCGCCGCCGATGACGATGATTTCGGGCATGCCGGACCTCGTCCCACCACTGACCACAAGGAGATGCACAGATTGTAGCGCAGATGGACGGTCAAGCAGGATGGACAGGTGCCTGGCAATTTTGGGGGATCTGGCACATTGGCTTGCTGTATAAGCGCAGATCTGATATTTTAGATATTAGATTTTAATGCAGCAGGCTGTGTTCATTCACCAGAAGTGGTAAAGCATGCTCGATACGACTTCGCTTAGCGACAAGATCGAGAGCCAGCTCAAACGAGAAATCCTGGCTGGCGACCTCGCGCCCGGGCAACGGCTGACCATTGACGAGGTCGCCGAGCGCCTGCAAGTCAGCGCCATGCCGGTGCGGGATGCGGTGCGGCGGCTGGACGGGTTGGGCTTCCTCAAGGTCGCCCCGCGGCGTGGCGTTTATGTCGAGGACTTTGACCAAACGCGCTTTCGACACACCATGGCGGTGCGCATCGCTTTGGAATGTCTGGCGGTCGAGCTGGCTGCCCCGCGCATCCCCAAAGAGCAAATCATAGCCGCGCGCGAGACTTATCAACGGGGCGGGCAGCACTTCGTCAGGACTGGCGACCTGTCCCTGCTCGTCGACTGCGACAATCTCCTGCACGATCTCATCGTCAGCCATTCGCAAAATCCGCTGCTGATCAGCATTATGGGGCAATTGCAAGACTTGATCGACTGGGCGCATCATATCGTGGCGAGGCTGCAGCCGCAGGGCAAATATGATGCGTTGCCAGAACATCTGGAAATCCTGGATGTTTTGCTAGAGCGAGATATCGCCAGGACGCAGGCCGCGTTGCGCAAGCATCTGCAGCACACACTGCAGCGTACACTGCGCGCCTGGGACCAATCGCCGGAGTGAATGCGGGGAAAGCGCCGCAGCCTGCCGAGTTAAGCGAAATGGCGCAAGCTGCGGCAACATTTGTTAGCATTAGTCAGCAGCCGCTTCTGGGGAAGGGGCGAAAGGAGCCGCGATATTGACCCAACTTGTTCGGCAAGTTTTGCAAGGCAAAGAACCCTGATTTGTTAGGAGGCAACAAAATGACACGCAAGATTAACATGAGCCGCCGCGACTTCCTGCGCATCAGCGGGATCGGCTCGCTAGCAGCCGGCACAACCGTTATCCCTGGCCTCGGCGCGGTGATGGCGCAGGACGACCAAGAAGTCACCATCATGTTTTGGGATGGTCCGCCTTTGATCGGCATCCGCGAAAAAGCCCTTGCGCCCTTTGACGACGCCTATCCGGGCTGCACGCTCAACTTCACCTCGGTGCCGGGCGGTCCCGCCTCGGGCTACAACGACAAGCTATTCACCAGTTTGGCGGCTGGCATCCCGCCCGATGTCTTCATCATCGAGATCGGCTTGCTGCCCCAATTCCTGGCCGATGACCTGCTCCTCGACCTCAAGCCCTATGTAGACGCCGACAATTATGACCTGTCCAACTTCCCCGACCTGGCGATCGAAGCCTATACGCACGAGGGCGGCATCTATGGCATGCCCGACAATGTCGCGTCCATCGCCATCTTTTATAACCAGGACATGTTTGAAGAAGCCGGTGCCATGATGCCCACCGCCCAGTGGGATGACGAGGGCTGGACGGTCGACGACTTTTTCAGCAGCTGCGAGAAGCTGACCAAGCGCGAAGGCAACCGCACGACGCAATATGCCTGCGATGTGACGGGCTGGGACAAAGTCTGGCAGACCTGGGTGCGCATCTTCGGCGGGCAGCTCGTCGATGATCCCTTCTTCCCCACCGAGTGCACACTCAATGAGCCCGGCGCTGTCGAAGGCTTGCAGTTTTATGCCGACTTGCGCTGGGAACATGGCTTTGCGCCGCGCCCCGAAGCGCTGGCAGAGATGGGCACCGGCGCGCTGATGCAGACAGGCCGCCTGGGCATGTTCTACAGCGGCAGTTGGGCATTCCCGAACTACCGCGAGTCCGACTTCAGCATCGCGCTGGGGCATTATCCATCCGGACCAGGTGGCCGCGCCAATTATGTCTACTACTACCCGCTGGTCATCCCCAAGACGACGCAAGTGCCCGAATGCGCCTGGAATTTGTTGAAGTTCTTCAATGGTCCTGCCATGGAGACCATCATCCGCGAGGGCGGCTTGCAGGGCACATCGTTTGCGGAGCAGGAGAAGTGGTTCATCACCGATCCGCTGCCGCCAGCCAACAAACATGTCATGCTGGATGCCGCGCGGCACTTCGTCGCGCCCGACCCCGTGCTGACCAACTTTGGCGAAATCACCCAGATCATGCAGGCGCAGATCGACCTGCTGATGATTGGCGAAGAGCGTGATGCCAAAGTCGTCTGCGACGAGATCGTGCGCCAGGTCAACCCGCTCATCAAAGAAGGGCAGTGGCGCAGCGGTTGATGCGCATTTACGCCCTTATGCCGAATGTCACCCCCCTCAGTCCCCCCGACAGGTCAGGGGGAGGCAAATCTCTATCAGCGAGTCGGGGAAGAGGTGAGGGGTCTGATGAATCGAGGAGGGTTGACTTAGTGTGACCCTGCCCTTACGTCGATTTCGACTGACCTGGCAGCAGGGAGAGGTCGTGCTGGCCTGGGCGATGGTATCGCCGTGGCTGGCCGGCTTTCTGCTGCTGACTGCCTTCCCCATGGTCGCGTCATTGGTGATCAGTTTCTTCGAGTGGAATCTGCTGTCGCCGCCCGAGTTCGTCGGCTTGGCGCATTACAACAAGCTCTTTTTCAGCGACCCGCTGCCCATGCACTCGCTGAAGATCACCGTCATCTTCTCGCTGGCGTCGATCCCACTGAATATCGTCTTTGGCTTGGCGATCGCCATGCTGCTGAACACGAATATCCGCGGGCTGGCGGTCTTCCGCACGATCTATTATCTGCCAGCCATCTTGTCGGGCGTGGCGGTGGCGATATTGTGGCAATGGATCTTCAGCAGCGATTTCGGTTTGTTGAACACAGCGCTGCGCATCTTTGGCATCGAAGGACCTGCCTGGCTGGGCAGCAAGGTGTGGGTCTTGCCGGCTTTTGTGATCATGCGCTTGTGGAGCGTGGGCGGCGGCATGGTCATCTACCTGGCGGGCTTGCAAGCTATCCCCACCGACCTCTATGAAGCCGCCGAGATTGATGGCGCGAACTGGTGGCAGCGCATCTTCCGCATCACCCTGCCCATGCTCAGCCCGACCATCTTCTTCCAGTTGATCACCGGCGTCATCTTCTCCATGCAGATCTTCACCGAAACTTTCATCATGACCGATGGCGGACCAGCCAACGCCTCGCTTTTCTACCTGCTTTATCTCTATCGGCAGGCCTTCCAAAACTTCAAGATGGGCTATGCTTCGGCGCTGGCTTGGGTCTTTTTCGTGGCGGTGCTGCTGCTGACCTTGATTTTGTTCGCCACCGCCCGCTTCTGGGTATATTACGAAGCTGAATCGGCAGAGGACAACTGATGAGCAGCACAGGCGTCAGCTTGAGCGCGCGGCAGATCGTCAGCAAGATCATCGTCTATGCGATTTTGGGCATCGGCTCGATCGTGATTTTGCTGCCCTTGCAATGGATGATCAGCACATCGCTGAAGCCGCTGAGCCATGTGTTTCGCTTCCCGCCCGAGTTCTTCCCCCAGCAAGTCATCTGGCAGAATTATCCCGATGCCTTGAGTCAGCTGCCTTTCGATCTCTACTTTCGCAACACGCTTGTTATCGTGATTCTGTGCCTGATCGGCGAGGTGCTGGTGTCATCGGTGGTGGCATACGCTTTTTCGCGATTGCGTTGGCGCGGGCGCAACACGCTCTTCATCGTCGTGCTGGCGACCATGATGCTGCCGCGCCAGGTTACGCTCATTCCCGAGTTTTTGATCTTCCGCGAACTGGGCATGATCGATACTTTCGGTCCGCTGATTTTGCCATCGTTTTTTGGCAATCCCTTTTACATATTTTTGCTGCGGCAATATTTTTTGACGCACTCGCGCGAGCTCGACCAGGCAGCGGTGATCGATGGCTGTTCGCGCTTTGGCGTGTTTTGGCGCATCACCCTGCCCATGTCCAAACCGGTGCTGGCGGCTGTGGCGATCTTCTCTTTCCAGTTCCATTGGAACGACTTCTTCCGCCCGCTGATCTTCTTGTTCAGCGCCGACAATTACACACTGGCGCTGGGCTTGCGTTTCTTCCAGGGCACTTATGGCACAGAATGGAACTCGCTGATGGCGGTGTCGCTGGTGGTGATGCTGCCGCTGATCATCGTGTTCTTCTTCACGCAGAAATATTTTATTCAGGGCGTCGTCTTCACAGGCTACAAGTAACTTTCTCCCGACCTGACGGGGGGATTGAGGGGGGTCTCATGCAGCAATTCGGAAAATATCAGAAATTATCGCCGCTGGCGCATGATGCGGTGCGCTGGAAGCCAGGTTTCTGGGGCGACCTGCACACGCTTTGCCGCGATACCGTCTTGCCCAGCATGCGCAACGCCCTGAACGACGACAACAATGGCGCGCATTTCAGCAACTTCTACCTGGCGGCGGGGCTGCAGCAGGGGCAGCGCATCGGCACCCACTGGAGTGATGGCGACTGCTACAAATGGATGGAAGCCATGTCGCACATGTACGGCGCGACACAGGATCAAGCCATCCTGGACGAACTGGACTCGCTCATCGAGGTCATCGCCCAGGCGCAGCAGGCAAACGGCTACATCAGCACCAATATCCAGTTGAGCGATGGGTTGCAGCCCTGGCACAACCTCCGCTGGCACGAGCTCTACAACATGGGACACCTGCTGACAGCCGCCAGCGTGCATCACCGCATCACCGGACAGCGCAACTTCCTGCAAATCGCCATCAATCTGGGCGACCATCTCTGCGAGACTTTTGTGCCCTGCCCGCCAGAATTGGCGCATTTTGGCTTCAATCCCTCCAATACGATGGGCGCGGTCGACCTGTATCGCGCGACCGGCGACGAACGCTATTTGCAGCTGGCGCAGACCTTCGTGGACATGCGCGGGTCGCAGCCTGGCGGCGGCGACCTCAACCAAACGCTGGTATCCCTGCGCGAAGAGACTCGGGCTGTCGGGCATGCGGTGACAGCTGGTTATTTGTATTGCGGCGCGACGGATGTGGTGGCGGAGACGGGCGACCAGGAATTGCTGGCAGGTTTGCAGCGCATTTGGGAAAATGCCATCCAAAGCAAAATGTACATCACCGGCGGCACATCGGCGCAGCACCATGGCGCATCGCAGCGACCGGAGTTTGGCGGCGCTGCCACCGAAGTGCACGAAGCCTGGGGGCACGAATATTCGCTGCCCAACGCCACCGCCTACAACGAAACCTGCGCCAATATCGCCAACGCCATGTGGAACTGGCGCATGCTCAACCTGTCCGGCGATGCCAAATACAGCGACATCGTCGAGCTGGTGCTCTACAACAGCATGCTCTCGTCCATGAGCCTGGATGGCATCAACTTCTGCTATACCAATCCGTTGCGCTGGTATGGCGCAGAGCATCCGCTGCTCAGCCAAGACCGCTATCAGCGCTGGTACACGCTCTTCTGTTATTGCTGCCCCACCAACACCGCCCGCACGCTCGCCCTGCTGCACAACTGGGTTTACAGCCAGTCGGACGAAGGGCTGTGGGTGCACCTGTATGGCAGCAGCAGCCTGAACGCCAGCACCCCCGGCGGCGAAATCGCATTGTCGCAAGAGACAGATTATCCGTGGGAGGGCACGGTGCGCATAACTATCGATGCTGCGCCTGCGGACGAAGTCGCGCTGCATTTGCGCATCCCCGGCTGGACGAGCGGCGCGGAACTGCGCGTCAATGGCGAGGCGCTGGATGTGCATGCGACGCCGCAGAGCTACGCTGTCGTCAAACGCGTCTGGAAGGCTGGCGACAAGCTGGAGCTGCATCTGCCCATGCGCCCGCGCTTGATCAAAGCGCATCCAAAAGCGGAGGAAATCCGCAATCATGTCGCGGTCATGCGCGGACCGCTGGTCTATTGCCTGGAGAGCTTCGACCTGCCCGACGATGCTTCGATATTGGATGTGTATGCGCCCGATGACATGGGCTTGCGAGCGGAGAAGACTGACCTGCTGGGCGGCGTCACCGTGCTGCGCGGGCGGGCGCTGCGCGTCGATGAGAGCAGCAATGGCGCGCTGTATCGAGAAGCTGGCGGCGAACAGGTCGAGGCGCTGGATATCACGCTGATCCCCTATTACGCCTGGAACAATCGTGGCGTGGGGGAGATGACGGTGTGGCTGCCGCGGCGGTAAACCCCCACCCCAAACCCCTCCCCCAAAATGAGGGAGGGGCTCACAACCGAATGATCGCATGCAACCTCGGCATGGCATTGCTGAAAACACCCGAAATATCGACCAAATTGCTCGATTCTAGCTCCCCTTCCCTCTCGATGGGGCAAGGGGCCGGGGGATGGGGTGTAGTGGTCCCGAAAAACTGGACACCTAGTAAAGAGAGTATACTGGATGCACAGGGACGGAGACAGCCCTATGGGAAGGCATCGCAAGTACACACCGGAGACGAAAGTCAGGATCGTGCTG
>JAJEBK010000015.1 GCA_022823945.1 Anaerolineae bacterium
CGCCACGAATGATTTCCAGCACGATCCTGACTTTCGTCTCCGGTGTGTACTTGCGATGCCTTCCCATAGGGCTGTCTCCGTCCCTGTGCATCCAGTATACTCTCTTTACTAGGTGTCCAGTTTTTCGGGACCACTACAGGGGGACGATTTGAGATATCAATGATCTCCACTCCCGGTTGCCGTCAATTATTGCATTCGCTAGGCCGAGCTTCTATACTCGTCCTGTTTGTTTGTGGCACTGAGGTCTACCCAATAATTTCCGATGGAGGATGAAGATGAACAAACGACTACAAGATATTTTTGCTCGCCTCAGCGGTGAAGAAAGATCGCGCATCGCCGAGGAACAGCGCCGCGCCTATGACTTTGACCCGGGCGACCCGCTCTTTGGCTTGAGCAAAGACGAGATCAGCGGCCCGAAGCTGAGCCGGCGTTCATTTTTGCGGCTGGTGGCGGCCTCAGGCGGCTCGCTGTCGTTGTCGCATCTGATGGGGGCGGCCGGCATCGTCCTGCCAACAGCCACGCGCGCTTTCGCCCAGGGCGGCGGACATCTGATTTGTGGCTGGGCGGGCACAGCAGAAATCACCACCCTCGACCCCGCGCAGATCAACCAAGTGCTGCAATTCCAGGTGGCATCCAATGTGCTCAGCGGCTTGACGCATATCAATGCCGACCTGGTGGCAGAAGGCGACCTGGCCACCGACTGGACGGTTTCCGATGACGGCTTGGTCTGGACATTCAACCTGCGCGAGGGCGTCACCTGGCACAATGGCGATGCTTTTTCGGCTGCCGATGTCGTCTTCACCTACAATCGCTCCAAAGATCCCGAGCAGTCGATTCACTATGGCAACCTGGTCAATGTGCTGGATGTAGTCGCGTTGGACGACATGACCGTGCAGTTGACCCTGGGCAAGCCGCAAGCATCGCTGCTGGTCAAGACGCTGGAACGCAGCAGCGGACGCGCCATGACCATCGTCAACAGCAACGCCATCGACAGCATGGGCTTGGCGGATTATGGCTTGATGCCGGTCGGGACGGGACCCTTCCGCGTGACTGAGCATCAGCTGGGGCAGGGCGTCGTGCTGGAGCGCTTTGATGACTATTATGACCCGGCGCGCCCGGTCGTGGACAAGGTGACAATCATCCCCATCCCCGAAAACGAGCCGCTGGCTGCCGCAATCGAAACCGGCGATATCCACCTCATCGGCGGCAATGGCGTGGCTGCCGAGTTGGTTGACCGCTTCTTGATGAACCCCGACCTGGTCGTGGACGAGATCCCCGGCAACGGCTTCCAGTCGGTCTTCGTCAATCCCTGGCGCGAGCCCATGGTGGTCGAGGATTTCAACCTGTCTGTGGATGAGCTGAAGCAGCAAAACGGCTTCAAGGTGCGGCTGGCGCTGGCGAAAGCCTTCGACCGCGAGCGCTTCATCCAGCGGGCTTTGTTCGGACGCGGCGTGCCAGCCTTCGGCACGATCAATCCAGCGATGGGCTATTACTTCGACACCGGCATCAACGAAACCAGCGAGCAGCGCTTCGATGTCGAGGCGGCGCAGGCTTTGCTGGCGGACGCGGGCTATCCTGGCGGCGAGGGCTTCCCCACGCTGAAGCTGCTGACTACGCCCGCCGGACGCCGTCAAGCCGAAGTCATCGTCGACATGTATCGCACCAACCTCAACATCAGCATCGAGCTGGACATCAAAGACTTCACTGTGTTGATTGAAGATGCCAACCGCATGGAATACGACCTGCTGCGGCTGGGCAGCGGCGGCGACTTCGACCCCGATGACGGCTTGGTCGACTGGATGCTGCGCAGCTCGCGCTTCAACGGCGCAAACCGCAATGACGCCGACCTGGTCGAGCAATATGGCGAGCGAGATTTTGGCTTCTTCGCCGCCGACCGCGTCGACGAACTGATCAACCAGCAGGCGATCACAGCCGATCCCGCCGCGCGCAAAGAACTGGTGCAAGAAGCCAACCAGCTGACAAGCGACAAGCTGGCGTCCATCTTCATCTTCCATGGCACGGAGATCCTCGTGCATCGCGCCGAGGTGACTTATCCGCCCGAGAGCCGCATCGTGGGCTTGCGCGACTTGGACCGCGTCAGCCTGAGCTAGACAGACCCCCTAGCCCCCCCCGTCGGGTCGGCTGAGGACTGGACAGGTTTCCAAGGGCGTGCTTGTGCGGGTCTACCCCACCCCCAACCCCCTCCCCGAAGCATCAGGGAGGGGGAGCGCGGTGGCAAGCAGGCAGGGTATGCGCGGGATTTGTTGCTAGAGGGTCTGACCGGGCGAGTCACCGCCTCGCCCCTACGGCTGCATTGTCTGGGAGGATGTAGCAGGACATGCGCTATTTTGTCGCGCGGGTGATACAGGCGCTGATTGTCGTCTGGGCGGTCGGCACGCTGGTCTTCTTCATGCTGCGGGCGGTGCCGGGCGATCCGATCGCCGCGCTGCTCGCCGATGTCGATCCCACTGCCGCCGATGCCATCCGCGCCAAGCTGGGTTTGGACCAGCCCGTCATCGTGCAATATCTTTTCTGGCTGCGCAACACCCTGGCTGGCGACCTGGGGCAATCGCTTTATGGCAGTCATCAGGCGGTCAGCGTGCAGATCGCCGAAGCGGTGCCGCGCACGGTTTCGTTGGCGGTGGTGGCTTTTTTGGTGTCGTTCACGCTGGGCTTGTCGGCCGGCGTCATCTCGGCGGTGAAGAAAGACAGCCCGCTGGATTATGGCTTCAACCTCGCGGCATTCCTGGGCATCAGCATGCCCTCGTTTTGGATCGGCATCGTGCTGATCATCGTCTTCGCCGTCAATCTGCGCTGGTTTCCCGCCATCGGCTATCGACCCATGAGCGCCGGGCTGGACCAGTGGCTGCGCTATTTGATTCTGCCGGGCTTGGCGGTGGGCTTGCCATTTTCGGCTTCGATCGCCCGCCTGACGCGCAGCGCCATGCTGGAAGTGCTGGGGCAGGATTACATCACCCTGGCGCGCAGCAAGGGGCTGAACGAACGCCGCGTCATCTTTCGCCATGCCCTGCGCAACGCCTTGATACCGGTGGTCACAGTCATGGGCATTTCGCTGGCGCTGCTGTTTTCCGGCTCGGTGGTGGTGGAGAATGTCTTCGCTATCAAGGGGCTGGGACGGGTGCTGATCCAAAGCATCCTCAACCGCGATTATCCGGTCGTGCAGGGCAGCATCCTGCTGGTGGCGGTTTTGCTGGTCTTCATGAATCTGGCGGTCGATATGCTCTACCGCGTGATCGACCCGCGCATCAGCTATGACTAACCCCCCTCGGTCCCCCCGACAAGTCAGGGAGAAGCAAGATTCTGTTGTGCAGATGCGCGGCATCGAGCAGCCCAGCCTGCCCCAGCGTCCGCGCGCCTATCAGCAGTTGTTGCGGGATAAACGCGCCATCGCCAGCATGCTGCTGCTGGGCACGATCATTCTCAGTACGCTGTTCGCGTCGGTGATTTCGCCCTACGACCCGCTAAGCCAAGAATTCGATATTTTGCAGCCGCCCTCGATCACGCATCCGCTGGGCACGGATGACCTGGGGCGCGATCTGTTCACGCGCATCTTGATCGGCGCGCGCGTTTCGCTCTTCGTGGGCGTGGTGGCGGTGACGATTTCGATGCTGCTGGGCGTGGCGATGGGCGTGCTTTCTGGCTATTACGGCGGCTGGATCGACACCATTTTCATGCGTTATATCGATTTGCAGTGGGCATTCCCCAACTTCATCATCGCGGTGTATCTGGTGGCGGTCTTTGGCACGGGGCTGGAGAATGTCATTGTGGCCATCGTGCTGGCATTCCTGGACGATTTCGCTCGCATCACGCGCGGCATGGTGCTGTCGATCCGCGAAGAAGAGTATGTGCTGGCGGCGCGCTCTATGGGAGCGTCAAATGCGCGCATCATGCTGCGGCATATCTTGCCCAACGCCATCGCGCCCATCATCGTGCAAGCTACGCTCAGCGTGTCTTTCGCCATCCTGGCAGAAGCGGGCTTGTCTTTCCTGGGCTTGGGTGTCAAGCCGTCTACGCCGACCTGGGGCTTGATCATCAGCGATGCCCGCAGCTTCTTTTCGCGCGCTTGGTGGCTGGGCATCTATCCGGGTTTGGCGATTATGATCACGGTGTTGAGCATCAATTTTCTGGGCGATGCCCTGCGCGATGTGCTGGATGTGCGCGGGGAGTGAAAGCGCTCCCGTCAGTCATCCGTGACAGGCTTTATTCAACAGCTAGTTCAAAAAACAAGCGAATCGCCACTTCGAGCGCCGGCGCGATATCGTCCAGCACAATGTATTCATTCGCCGCGTGTGAATTGCCACCCGAACCCAAGCCCAGCATACTGACAGGCGCATTGAGCAGTTGCGCCAAAACGCCACCGATTGCCAGCGAGCCGCCATGCCGCAGCAGCCGCGCCGGCACGCCCAGCGTCGCTTGCAGCGCTCGCTGCAGGGCACGCGCTTCTCGTCCGTCGGGGGCCATGGCAAAAGGATGGGCGATGCTGTGCAGCCTGGCTTCGATGTCTATGCCCGGCTCGCGGAAGGCCTCGGCATGCTCGACCAGGCTTGCCCAGATCTCTGCGCCGTCTTGCCCCGGCACTGTGCGCAGGGTCAATTTGCAGCCCGCTTCTGCCGGGATAATGGCGCGCAGACCTTTGCCGCTGTAGCCGCCGGAAATCCCGCCCACATCCAGGGTCGGCAGCATAGTCGTCCGAACCGCGAAAGAACCCAGCGCTTCGCCAAAGAAATCGTCTACGCCCACCGCCTTTTGCAAATCTGCGTCGGCATCTGGCTCAGTCGTTGGCAGTGCCACCTGACCATAGAAACCCGGCAGCCGCACGCGACCGTCGCTGTCGTGCAGCGCTGCGATGATGCGCGCCAGGCTGTGGATGGGATTGCGCACTGCGCCGCCATAACGACCGCTGTGCAAGTCTTGGGGCGGACCAGTTACGCGCAGCTCGCCCTGCACTGCGCCACGCACCGATACGCCGATGCCGGGCTGACTTGGCGAAAAAGGACCATCGCAGATGATCAACGCGTCAGCCCCCAGCAAGTCGCGATATTGATTCAGCGCGGCGATTGTGTTCTTTGAGCCCAGTTCTTCTTCGCCTTCAAACAGGCATTTGATGTTGATAGGCAACCGCCCGCAGGCTGCCAGCATTGATTCGACGGCTTTGAGCACGATCCAGACGCCGCATTTGTCATCGACTGCGCCTCGAGCCATCAGTCGCTCTTTCACCACAGTCGGTTGGAAAGGCGGCGTATGCCACAGGGCGGCATCGGCGATCGGCTGCACATCGTAGTGGGCATAGAGCAAAATAGTGGGCTTGTCGGCGTCCGCATGCAGCCAGTCGCCATAAACGATCGGATTGCCAGCGGTGGGCAGCAGTTGCGCATTGTCCAGCCCGGTCCCGCGCATCTGGTCCGCGATCCATTCGGCGCAGGCCAGCAAGTCGGCTTGGCGATTTGGCTCCAGGCTGATGGACGGGAAGCGCAGCAGCGTCATGAAGCCGTGCAAAAAGTCGGCCTGGCGTCCACGCGCGTAGTCTAGCGAGGCTGAAAGCTCGTTTGCGCTCATGTCTGGTTCAGCGGTTTTCCTTATTGATGCCAAAAATTGATGCCAAAAGCGCCACAGTCGGCGAACTGGCTGCTTGGCAATCGTAACATAGACCGCGATAGTGAGTGGCCGATTTGCAGCCTGGCGCGCCCCCATTTCACTTTCGCGCCCTGGTGGGTTACAATCCCGTCGATGATTCTGTTCATTGTGGAGGATGCACCCGAAATGCAAACATTGTACGAAGCCAAACAAGGAGATTTGGAAGCCGCTCTGCTGGATAGCCTCGCGCCGGATGAGCCTTGGTCGCTGATCGAGCGCTTCACCAGCCTGGTGCGCGAATCGTCATCCGCTGACGAACGCGAAGCCTTTGGTTATATTGCCGGGCGGCTGGAAGCGCTGGGCATCCCGCACGAGATGCACATGCCCGAGCTATTTTTGAGTGTGCCGGTGCGGGCATCGCTGGCGCTGGGCAGCAAGTCATACCGCGCCAAGACGCCGGCTTTTTCTATCAGCACGCCCGCGGCCGGCGTTTCTGGCGAGATGGTGCGCATCGAAGGTTTCGCGGCTGGGCGCAGCGCCGATTTCTTCGATTTCACGCCCGTTACCGAAGTCGATGTGCGCGGCAAGATTGTGGTGGTGGATGGCTTTGGAGGTCCGCCGCCGGTCTGGTATTTCCAAAATCAGGGCGCTATCGGCGCGATCTTTATCAATCCCGGCGTCGACATCCACTGGGGCATCTGCACGACCATCTGGGGCGCGCCCGACCTAGACAATTATCAGCGCCAGCCGAATATCCCCGTCTTGTCCATCAACCTTCCCGACGGCGAAGACCTGATGCAGCGCATGGCGAATGGCCAGACTGAAGCCACCCTGCACACGCAGCTGAAAGAGGGCTGGTTTGAATGTCCATGCTTGGTGGCGGAAATCAAAGGCACGATCGAGCCCGAGCGATTTGTGCTGGTGCACGGACATGTGGATAGCTGGGATGTGGGCATCGGCGACAACGCGGTGGGCAATGCGACCCTGCTCGAGCTGGCGCGCATCTTCCATAGCCAGGCCGACAATATGGCGCGGACTTTGCGGGTGGCTTGGTGGTCGGGGCATTCCACGGGACGGTATGGCGCATCGACCTGGTATGCCGATCAATATGGCTTGGACCTGGCGCGCGATTGTGTGGCGCAGATGAATATCGATTCGCCGGGCTGCCGCTGGGCGACCGAATATCGCGGCGTAACCATCATGAGCGAGGCGCATGACTTCGCCAAACAGACGGTGCTGGATTCGACCGGGCTGGGCTTCAGTGGCGAGCGCCCGCACCAGGCTGGCGATTATTCGTTTAACAACATTGGCATCTCCAGCTTGTTCATGTTGCTGTCGTCCATGCCGCTTTCCAAAGCGCAAGAGATGGGCTATTACGCGGTGGGTGGCTGTGGGGCGAATATCGCCTGGCATACCGAAAACGACACGCTGGAAATTGCCGACAAAGACCACCTGATGCGTGACCTGCGCGTGTATGCCGCCTCGCTGCAGCGTTTGCTTAATAACCCACTGCATCCGTATGACTTCCGCGCGCTGACAGCCGAATTCGCCGATACGCTGGCGGACTATGCGGCGGCGGCCGGCGACGAAGTCGATTTTTCACCGGCGACCGATGCGCTGGCCGACTTGAATGATGCGCTGGACGGGCTCTATGCGGCTGCTGGCGAGCTGGCGGAAGGCGCGGTTGATGAGGCCGCCGTGCGCGCGGTCAACGATGCCTTGCTGGGCATGGCGCGCGAACTGGTACTGATCAACTTCACGCGGCAGGGACGCTTCCGCACCGAGCCGGCCATGCGCGTTCCTCAACTGCCCGATCTGGCACCGGCGCTGGAACTTGCCAATGCCGATCATCACATGCGGCGCGTCACGCGGACGCATCTCGTTCGTGGCGTCAATCGTGTGGCCTGGGCGCTGGAGTCGGCTGCGAATATCGCCAGGGCGGCGGTGGAGAAAATCTGACCCCCCTCGGTCCCCCCGACGAGTCAGGGGGAAGCGCAACCCCCCTCGGTCCCCCCGACAGGTCAGGGGGAAGCAGGTCTTGGCTACCCTCTCCGTCCCGACGGGGAGGGGTAAATCTAGCGGGGCGACGAATGACTCGCCCGAAAAGGAAAACACGATGAAACTCATCTACCTTGTATCCGGACCGATGGGGCGGACAGAAGCGGGACAAGCCGAACTCGAACGCCGACGCGAGTATCTCCAGCGCTATGCCGCGCGCGACACCGAAGTCGATATCACAGACATCCCCGCAGGACCGGGCTCTATCGAAAGCATGTACGAAGAATACCTGTCTATCCCCGAGACGGCGCTGCGGGCGCATGAATTGCAGGCGGATGGCTGGGATGGCATCTTGCTGGGCTGTTATGGCGATCCAGGTTTGGGCGCGCTGCGGGAGATCGTCGATATCCCCGTGGTCGGGGCGGGGCAGGCGACCGCGTTGATGGCATCGGCGCTCGGGCGGCGGTACAGCGTCATCACTGTCACCGACAGCGTCATTGGCCCGCTGGAAGAGACGCTGCGCAACAGCGGCGGCGGCGACAAGCTGGCCAGCGTGCGCGCGGTCAACATCCCCGTGCTGGATTTGCACCATGACCGCGAACTGGCTATCGAAGCGACGCTGGGCGAGGCGCGCAAGGCAATCGAAAATGACCGCGCCGATACCCTCATCGTCGGCTGCATGAGCATGGGTTTCCTGGAAATCCCCGAAGCCTGCCAGGCCGAGCTGGGCGTGCCCTTCTTGAACCCGGCGCGCGTGCAGTTGAAGTTTCTGGAAGCGATGCTGGGCGCGGGCCTCAGCCATTCCAAGCGCGCGTATATGACGCCGCCCAAGATAGCGAGCGGGCAAGCTGCCTCGCCGCGGGATCTGCTGCATCGGAAGAACTGACTCTCTCGCTCCCCGGCAACTCCCGCCGGGTCGGGTGGGGATGCAATCACGTTTTTGCGATATGACCTCAAATGAAAGGACTATGACATGAACTTCGTACTCGTTGGCGCGACGCTGATTGACGGCAATGGCGGAGCGCCGCTGGAAAATGCCGCCGTGCATGTACAGGCCGGGCGCATCGCCTGGGTGGGCGCTGCATCCGAACTGCCGGCCGCTGCCCAAGCTGCAAAGCAGATCGACGCCAGCCGCAAGTGGCTGCTGCCGGGCTTGATCGACGCGCACATCCACATCTGTTACAACGGCGAAGAGAGCACTTTCGCCCTGCTGGAAAAACCGCGCGATGCCCTGGTGCTCGAGGCGGTCGAAATCTGCAAGCGCACCCTGCAACAAGGGGTGACGACCATCCGCGATGTGGGCGGCGAAAAATACATAGAAATGTCCCTGCGCGATGCCATCAACCGCGGCTGGATCGAAGGACCGCGCATGAAGCTGTGCGGGCGCGTCATCAGCATGACCGGCGGGCACGCCCACTTCATCGCCCGCGAAGCCGATGGACCGGACGAAATGCGCAAGGCTGCCCGCGAGCAGATCAAAGCTGGCGCAGACCTCGTCAAATTGATGGCGACCGGCGGCAGCGCGACACCTGGACAAGACATTCACGCCAGCCAGCTCACGGTCGCAGAGATCGCGGCGGTCTGCGAAGTGGCGCACATGATGGGGCGGACTGTGGCGGCGCACTGCCATGGCACTGGCGGCATCCGCAACTGCATGCTGGGCGGCGTCGATTCTATCGAGCACGGCACCTACCTGGACGACGAAACTGCCGACATGATGGTCGAGCGTGGCGCAGCGCTTTGCCTCACGGTGGGCGTGGGCAACCCCGACCTGGAGAGCTATCCCTTGTCGCCCGTCCAGCAAGCCGATGCCGAGCGCCGCAAGCCCATGATCGAGCAGGGCGTCAAGCAGATCCGCAAGACGATCGCCCTGGCGCGGTCCAAGGGCGTCTTTTTGGGCTGTGGCACCGATGCCGGCGGCAATCCACTCGCCCCGCACCGGTTCGCTTTGGCGCGTGAAGTCGAGTTGATCGTGGAAAACGATGTGCCGCCTCTGGAAGCTATCACAATCGCCACGCGCAACAACGCCAGGATCCTGCGTTGGGATGACGAGATCGGCACGGTCGAAGCGGGCAAATACGCCGACCTGCTGCTGCTTAATAGCGATCCAATCGCGGATATTCGCTCTCTGCGCGATATCGCCGCGGTCTACAAAGGGGGCGAGCGGGTCTAGCCATGCCCACAATCGCGCTGGTCGGCGACTTGTTCTTGCAGCAGCCCCTGCCCGATACGCCTGCGCTGGCGAAAGTTGGCGCTGCGCTGCGCACTGCCGATATCGCTTTTGGCAATCTCGAAGCGCCAGTCAGCATTCGCGGCGCACCAACCGAAAAGTGGATCAACATGCGCATGTCGCCCGACCTGCTGCCCGAAGTCAAGCGGCTTGGCTTCAACATGCTGACGCTGGCCAACAACCACCTGTTCGACTATGGCGAGGCGGCTTTCTTCGACACGCTGGACAATTTGCGCGAGCATGATTTGCGCTTTGTCGGCGCAGGCGCAGACCTGGATGCAGCCTGGCGCGCGCAAGTTGTCGAGATCGCTGGCACGCGAATCGCCTTTCTGGGTGGCTGTTCGACGCTGGGTCCGGGTTCCGCCGCCACCAACATGCGGCCTGGCGTCGCGCCGATTCATATCAGCGAGAGCTACCATGTCGAGCCTTCCGCCAGCCTCGAGCAGCCGGGCAGCGCGCCCTATGTGTACACGCGCGCCTGGCAAGACGATGTGCAGCGAGCCTGCCAAGCTGTGGCTGATGCGCGAGGCAGCGCCGATTTCGTCATCGTCGCCATGCACTGGGGTGTGCCGCCCACCTGGCGTCCGCGCTTTCAAGATGGACTGGCGGATTATCAAATCGAGGTCGGGCATGCCTTGGTGGAAGCTGGGGCAGACTTGATCGTCGGCGCGCATCCGCATTCGCTGCAGGAGGTCGAAGTCTGGCAGGGGGCGCCGATCTTTTACAGCCTGGGCAACTTCATATTCCATCACAATCGCGGACCAGCGCGCGAAACGCCGATCAGCCGTCATTCGCCCTATACGCTGAATATCAAACGCCGTAACCGCCAGTGGTCGGAGACGATAATCCTGTTGGCAGAAGTCGCAGCAAACGCGGTACACTACAAGCTGCTGCCGGCCTTGCTGGATGGCGATGGCAATCCGCAGCTGCTGCAGGGGGACGAGGCGCGCGCAGTGATCGAGCGGCTGGCTGTTTTGTCGCCGCAAGCTGCGTTACACTATGATGACGGCATGGGGTATCTGGTCCAAGGAGGTGCGCGCAGCGAGAGCCAATCCGATTCTTGAATGAACAAAGCCAACTTATCTGAAGGGAGAAACACCATCATGACCCGCAAAATCCTGGGGCTTAGCGGCCTGCTGATTCTGCTGCTGTCGATTGGGATGCTGCCGGCCAGCACACAGTCGATGGGCGAAGCCGTACCGACGATTATTGTGCGTTCGGTGACGCAAGCCGAGCGACCGATTGAATATGAAACCACGCGCCTGGTTGTCGAAAACATGCGCGAGCTGGGCTTGGATGTCGAACATCGCGCCGTGCCCTGGGCACAGCTGATCGACGAAATCTGGTACACCCGCACCGGCGATGATGCCTGGGAGATGACCTATTGGCGCATGGTTGGGCGTCCCGAGCGCTCTGATCCCGACGAGTTCACCTACAACCTCTTCCATTCCAGCGTGCGCGATGGCGGCTACAACTTCATCGGCTACAACAACCCGGACTATGACGCCCTGGCCGAAGCCCAGCGCGTGGAAGTGGCCGACAAAGAAGCTCGCCTCGATATCATCTGCGAAGCGCAGCAGATCATCCGCAACGACATGGTCAACGCCTACTTCGTGCATCCGCTGACCCCGCAAGTCGTCAACACGCAGGTCTTCAATCCCGACAGCGTCGTGACTCAGGCTGGCATCGGCGTGCACAACTTCTGGACCTGGATCGGCATCGAGCCGACCGGCGATGAAACCACACTGACCACCAGCACGACATCCTTCCTCAATTCCTTCAACCCGCTGGAGATCGCCGGCGATGCCCCCAGCCGCGTCACCGAAATGACCTGGGACCGCCTGATGCGCATCAACCCAATCGGCGTCGCCGAGCCCTGGGCAGCCGAGAAGGTCACTTGGGAAGACTCGCTGAATGTGGTCGTCACCCTGCGCGCAGGCATGACCTGGCACGATGGCGAGCCGGTAACCAGCGAAGATGCCGCTTATACTTTCGAAGCGGCGCAGGCTGGAACGATGCAGACCAAAGAAGGAGAAGAAAGGTTCGTGCCGGAAGCGCCGGACTATTATCCCTTCGTCCGCAATGTCGCCAATATCGAGATCATCGATGACCTGAATGTGCGCTATACGCTGCACACACCATCGGCGGCATTTGAAACCAGCTCGCTGGCCAAGCTGAACCTGATTCCCGAGCATGTCTGGCGTCCCATCATGGAAGACTTGCTGACCAAAGACGATGCCGATGTCGACAGCATCCAAGAAGACATCCCCATCGGCTCGGGTCCTTTCAAGTATGTCGCTTTCGATGTCAACGAATTCGTCTTGCTCGAGGCATTTGACGATCACTGGGCGCGCCCGAAGATCGATGTCTGGCTGATGAATGTGCTGCCCAACCAGGAAGCCACGCTGGGGCAGATCCAATCTGGCGAGATGAACTTCTTGTGGGAATGGCCCGGCGATCCTGGCGTGCTGCAAGATATCGTCGACAGCAACGAGCAGCTCGATCTCTTCTCGGCGATCAGCATTGGCTTCCAGTACTTCGCCTTCAATGTGCGCTATGCGCCATTTGATGATGTGAACTTCCGCCAGGCGGTGGCGCATTCTATCCCGCAGCAGTTCATCATCGACAATATCTACAACGGCTTCGCGGCGCCGGCCGACAGCTTCGTTTCGGCAGCGCTGGAATACTGGCGTCAATGCGAAGACCTGCCCACCTACGACTTCAACATCGACGGCGCGCGTCAACTGCTGGCCGATGCCGGCTACAGCTGGGACGACGATGGTCGCTTGCATTATCCGGAGGGTTAATACCCCCACCCCAAACCCCTCCCCGGCGGTCTGTGTCTACGCGACCCATAAAGAGGGAGGGGCTTTGACCAGCGTTCCCATCAATGGAACCACCCCTTCCCTCATCGTGGGGGAAGGGGCCGGGGGATGGGGGTGAAAGGAAAAACATGAGCCGCGGCATCGCCAGTTACATTGTCGGGCGTTTTCTACAGAGCATGATGGTGCTGTGGGTCATCGTGACCCTGCTGTTTTTGCTGTTTCGGCTGGCGCCCAGCAACCCCATGGCCAGCTACATCGACACAGAATTCACCAAAGAGCAGGAACAGGCGCTGCTGGCGCGTTTTGGTTTGGACAGGCCCCTCCACGAACAATATGTGATTTATCTCATCAACCTATTGAAGCTCGATCTGGGCGATACCTTTCATTATGCCGGCACCAGCGTCATTGATATCCTGCGCGCCGACTTGCCCAACACGCTCTATCTGACGCTCTGTTCGCTGCTGCTGGCGTACAGCGTTGGCGTGCTGGGTGGCATCGCCATGGCCGCCTTGCGTGGCAGCCGCATCGAACGGGTCGGCACGACCTTCACCCTGATGACGCGCGCCGCGCCACAATTCTGGGTGGGCATGCTGCTGCTGACTTTCTTCGCCTTTCAATGGAAGCTGCTGCCATCGTCGGGCATTGGTCCGGCTGTGGTGCGCTATCGCTGGGAGACAGAATGGGACAAGCTGCTTTCGCCGGTGTTTTGGCGGCACATGATTCTGCCCACCTTCACGCTGGCGGTCTATCTGCACGGGCTGCCGCTGCTGTTGATGCGCTCGAACATGCTGGAAATACTCGACCAGGATTTCATCGTCATGGGGCGGCTGGCGGGTTACAGCGAACGGCGGCTGATGATTCAATATGCGGCGCGCAATGCCGTTCTGCCCGTGCTGACGGCGCTGACTCTGGGCATCGGCTATAGCATCGGCGGCAATGTGGTCATCGAAACAGTCTTCGCTTGGCCCGGCCTGGGGCGGACTTTGGTGCGGGCGGTGCAATCCGCCGACTATCCATTGGCGCAGGGCGCCTTCTTTCTCATCGCGCTGATCATCGTCACCATGAACTTCATCGCTGACATCTTGTACAGCCTGCTCGACCCGCGTGTTGGGGCTTCGGCGCAGGCGCAGGCGTCGTAAGCAGGCTAGACCCCTTCGGTCCGCCGTCGGGTCGGGGGAGGACAGGACAGGTTTCCAAGGGAGCGCATGTGAGGGTCTACCCCACCCCCCAACTCCCTCCCCGAAGCATCAGGGAGGGGGAGCGCATTCAGAGAAAATGAAATCTGATGCTCAATTTCATGCAGCTTAGCAAAAATTGCACTGGTTTCTCGACGAGTCTCCCTTCCCCATTGATATGGGAAGGGCCGGGGATGGGGTAGAAAAAACTGTCCTGACCCCCGTCGGGTCAGGGGGAGGATGAGATGGAGAGCAGAGGGTACGGAACTATGATTTTGCATTGTAGACAGGTATGCGGCGGACGACGGCATCCCTCCATCCTGATGGGGGGACCGAGGGGGGTGTACTAGCCCATGCAACAAGAAGCCATGGTCCGCGGCGAGCTGCGCGGCAAAAAGACGGTGGAATTCCGCCAGGGTTCGGCTCTGCGCCAGTTGTGGGAGACCAACCTGGAGGTCTTCCAGCGCGATAAACTGGCGCTGCTGGGCTTGTTCATCTTTGCATTTTTTACCCTGGTGGCTGTCTTCGCGCCCATCATCGCTCCCAACGATCCGCTGACGCCGCTAAAAAACGCAGATGGCGACTGGATCAAGGATGCTGAGCCCTATTGGATGGCTGAGGAGGGCGAAGACGAAGCCGAGGGCTATGTCAACACTTTCCAGCTGGGGACGACCAATATCGGCCGCGACATTTTCAGTCAGCTGATCTATGGCTCGCGGGCGGCGCTGCTGGTGGGTTTTTCTGCGGCGATCGCGGTGGCGGTCATCGGCACGGTGGTCGGATTGCTGGCGGGATATTATGGCGGCTGGATCGATACCTTGCTGATGCGCGCGGCTGATGTGGCGTTTGGCATCCCCTTCATCCCTTTCATCATTGTGATATCGGCCTTCTTCGACCCCAGCATCTGGAATGTCGTGGTGGCGATGGCGGTGCTGCTGTGGCGTGATAGCAGCCGCGTGATTCGCTCGCAGGTGCTGGTGATCAAAGAGCAGTCTTTTGTCAGCGCGGCCAAGGTGAGCGGCGCCAGCGAATTGCGCATTATCTTTGTCTATATCGCGCCCAGCATCCTGCCGTTGAGCTTCTTGTATGGCACGCTGGCCATCGCCTGGGCGATTTTGACCGAAGCATCGGTCAGCTTCCTGGGTTTTAGCGATCCCGAAACGATCAGCTGGGGCTATATGCTGCAAGACGCCTTCAATTCATTGGCGCTTTCGCGCGAGGCATTTTACTGGATCGTGCCGCCGGGCTTATGCATTATGCTGACGGTGATGGCGGGCTTTTTCATCGGACGCGGTTATGAAGAAGTGCTCTTTCCGCGCCTGAGAAGGATGTGACGAAGATGTTGACTAGCCCCCACCCCAAACCCCTCCCCAATGCAGAGGGCGGGGCTTCACTCGTTGCTTGCGGGAACTGGCATTGCTCCCCTTCCCTCCTCGTAGGGGCGTGGCTTCGCTCGTTGCTTGGGAGAACTGGCATTGCCCCCCTTCCCTCCTCGTGGGGGCGTGGCTTCGCTCGATACTTGTGGGCACTGACATTGCTCCCCTTCCCTTCTCGTGGGGGAAGGGGCCGGGGGATGGGGTGTAGTGGTCCCGAAAAACTGGACACCTAGTAAAGAGAGTATACTGGATGCACAGGGACGGAGACAGCCCTATGGGAAGGCATCGCAAGTACACACCGGAGACGAAAGTCAGGATCGTGCTG
>JAJEBK010000045.1 GCA_022823945.1 Anaerolineae bacterium
CTGCGCGACTGGCGTATCAGTTGGCGGCGCGTTTGGATCCGGCTTGGTGCGGAAAGTGGTCGGCAGCGACTGCTTGAAAACCGCATCACAACCCTTGTTGCATAACTTCACGAAGGCGGTGTATTCGGTATCGGGCTTGAGCTTTAGGGTTATGCTCCGATATAAGTGATACCTGGTATGGGTAATTGCTTTGCTGGCACCGGCAGCCTGCACAACCACGGTAACGGACAGCCCGTAGTTTGAGGAGAAGCTGGAGGCGAAATCCCCCCAATAGACTTTATATCTACCGGTATAGTCCCCGCTGCGTGTTTTGATGTCTGATACGGTTATAGTGCCGGCGGGCGCTACATTGACCGGCTTGGGCGGAGTACGGAAGGTGAATACATCCAGGCTCGCCAATGGCTTGCCAAAACAGGTCTGGCGCCGGCACCACTCGTCAGCCACAGTTACCCAGATTTTGTATTCCGTGTCCGGCTTCATGCCTTTTGCGGCGGTATATTCGTACCACCAATACCCAAGAATGGCTCTTTTCCAGCCTTTAAAGCCGACGGGGGCGAGATACACCCGGTAGTACGGCGAAAGATCCGTTTCCACACTGCTGATGATATTGTCCCAATGGATTTGCACATAGTCATGTCGGAGGTGCTTCAGGCGCACCGCGCCATTTGTCGTCGGCGTCGGATGTGTCCAAGGGTAGTTCAACTCCGCCGCGGACAAGCTGGTGAGCGTTGGTGTGGGTGTGGGGTCCTGCGCCTGCGCCAAGGATCCGCTAAGCAGCGCGATGATGATGAGAAGCGGCAGCAGAAATTTCATAAGACGCGGTACACGGCAGGCAACCATGAGCAAATCCTCAGAAGCAGTGTAAGCGCATTGGAACAATCGAAGTATAGAGTAAAGGCGCGCCGAAGGCAAATTCATCACGCCCGCACATGTTCCTGTGCCTTGCGCAGCAGACGCCGCAGCGAGGAGTCCAGCGCATCGCCCATGGCCAGCGCTTGTTCCACACTCAGCCAGCGAAACTGCAGCGATTCGCCCCGTTCTGGTGCCAGGGCATGAGGCTGTCGGGTCGTCAGCAAATAGCGAAAATCCAGATGCAGGTGGGCTGGCATGTCAGGCTGCACGGGAATCGTATGCACATCAAGATCAACCGGCACAGCAGCAGCAAGCGGGAAGAACGCCAGATCGGGCAAGCCAGTTTCTTCGCGCGCTTCTCGCAAAGCCGCCTGGGCGACATCGGTCTCGCCTTCCAGGTGGCCGCCCACTTGCAACCAGCGACAAAGCTTCCGATGAAAGTGCAGCAAGATGCGCCCGCTTGCGCAGTCGATGACCAGCGCCGAAGCGGTGATGTGCCCGACCTGGCAGCGCGGACTCATGATGTCGCTGTGCTGGCAGATGAGCCGCTTGATAAGCTGAATGTCACGCGCTTCTTTGGGGTCGGCTGGCGAATGACCATCCAGGATGCGCAGGAGGGCTGCCAAGCGTTCGGGCAGAGCGCCGTTTTCAGCCGCGCCCATTGACCACACCCAGCAGCTCCGCGCCATATTCCCCGCGCCGCCAGGGACCCAGTCCCTCAATATCGCCCAGATCGTCGAGGCCATGCGGATTGCGGCGGGCGATCTGCCACAGCGCGTCCTTGCTGATGATGACATCAGATTCGACCCCGCGCGCCTGTGCTCTTTGACGACGCCAGGTGATGAGGGCGTTATAGCGTTCGGCGATATGGTTGGGGATGCGAGGCTGGCGGGGTGGCGCAAGCGGCAGTTGACTTTCCGCGCCATGTTTGACCGCTTCGATGACTTCGTGGCCGTGGCGGCGCACCAGCCAGCGTGGCAAACCGCGCATGCCCTCCAGCTCCGACCGGCGGCGTGGCAGCGATTTGGCGATTTGCAGCAGCGCCTTGTTGGACATCATGCGCCCCGGCGGTTCATCCCGCGCCTGCGCCAGTTCATCGCGCAAGATATACAGCTCGCGCAGAGCAGCCAGCTGCCGGTTGTCCAGCGCGCCCGGACGACTGAGCGTCCAGAAGCCATCGGGGTCAAATTCCTGCGACTTCAACTCGAAACGCGTGACATCAGCGAAGTATTCGTAGGCTTCGTCCAGCTTGTCGGCGGCCGCCAGTTCCTCATGCAGCCGATCGCGCAAAGGCAGCAGGTAATGCGTGTCCATTTGGGCATAGCGCCGATAGCTGGCTGGCAGGGGGCGCCGCGCCCAGTCGTCGGTCTGGTGCTTTTTGCCGTGCGGCACACCCAGCAGGTCGCTGAGCATATTGCCCAAGCCGATGCGCGCATAACCGCAGACGCGAGCGGCCGCCATGGTGTCGAAGATGCCGCAGACATCGAAGTCGAAGTCGCGCTTCAGGCAGATCAAGTCGTATTCCGCGGCATGAAAAACTTTTTCGATTGCCCCGTCCGCCAATATGCCACCCAGCGCGCCGATGTCGTCTATCGCCAGCGGGTCGACCAGCAGGTCTTCAGCGGCGGTCGATACTTGAATCAGGCAGGTGCGCCCCCGATAAGCGTACATGCTGTTGGATTCAGTATCGACTGCCAGACGCGGCTGGGCAGCCAAACGACCCACAGCGCGTTCCAGCGAGTCGGCATCTTCAATATAAGCGGCGGGTTTGAGCATGGGCGAGCCTACAACCAGTGGCGCAGGCGGAAGATCAGCAGCATCAGCAGGGCAACCAGGATCATGATGATGGCGGTTAGCATAAAGGCGTTGGGGTCATCGGCAAAGGGCAAATCGATATTCATGCCATAGATGCTGGATATCAGCGTCAGAGGCAGCATGATGACCGAGATGACCGTCAGGATGCGCATGACCTCGTTGATGCGATGGCTGGCGAGCGTGTCGGCGGCTTCGGCATAGCTGTTGATAATCTCGAAGTTCTCATCGGCGATATCGCGCAGCTTGAAGAGGTGGTCGGCAATATCGCCAAAGTACTCTTCCATATCCTCGTGCAGGATAGGGTGCGCCACCGATTCCAGCTCCAGCACAATCGGGATCTGCGCGCGGATGATGCGGCGCAGGGAGATGATGTCGCGGCGCAGCAGGGCGATCTCGCGGATGGTACGCTTGGCGTTGGATTCAAAGAGGGCATCTCCGATAGCCGCCACCCGCCCCTCGACCTTGCCCAAAATCGGAAAAATGTAGTCGACAAGCTGGTCAAGCAAGGTGTAGAAAGCGTGGGGACCGCCCCGCCCCAGCAGCTCGGCGCGCGCCTCGTCAGCGGCCTGGCAGCGCTGGAAGGCGCTCGTCAGCGGCTTGAGCGTGCCATTGTGCACGGTCACGACATAATCGCGCCCGACGAAAAAATCCACCTCGCTGGCCCGCGAAACTTCGCCAGCCGAGTCCCACTGCGGGAAGTGCATGACGAGGAAGAGGTAGTCATCGTCCTGGTCGATTTTGGGGCGCTCGATGGGGCTGCGGATGTCTTCCAGGTTGAGCGGGTGGAAATGCGGGTAGCGCTCGTGCAGGCGCGCGACATCAGCGGCGGACGGGGAGACCAGGTCGAGCCAGGTGGTGGAGTCGTGGCGGAGCGTGCGTGTTGGCATGGCGGTGATTTTAGCACAGGGTGACGAAGCCCCCATCCCCCGGCCCCTTGCCCCCAGAACGAGGGAAGGGGAGTTTTCAAATGATTCCGCAGAATAAAAGCCCCTCCCTCATTTTGGGTCGCGTAGACACAGACCGCCGGGGAGGGGTTTGGGGTGGGGGTCAGCGAAACCCCAACCCCGCCAGCTCATCCACCACATCCATCGTCTTCAGGCTCACGGTAATCACGCGCGACAACAAATCCACGATGTAGCGCGCATCATCGCTGTAGTCGTTTGCGTCGTGCGTGATGCCGGTGCGCTTGTCGTGCTTCACGCGATACTGGTCGACCACCCATTCCAGCGCGCTGCGATTGCCCAGCCGATACGCGAAGGCTCGCTCAGGGATGCGGTGCAGCGTCAGCGACTGGTTGTACTTCAGGCTGTCGAACCACTTAAACTCGCCAAATTGACTTGGTTGCTTGCCGCGCGGCAACATCTTCTGCACCCGAAAGTCGATCTGCCCGGCCATCCGCTCCCATTCCAGCGAGTACCTGTCGGCGGTTTCGTAATGCAGGTGCAAGTCGGCGAGTTGCCTGCCCGCACGGGCGAAGGCGCGAAACTCGGGCGAGAACGGGATGCGCGGCAGACTGCGCTTGAGATCGAGGGCATAGCGTTCGCGGTAGCCGGGATGATGCAGCAGGGCATAGACATAGTGGAAGATGTCCCACTTGTCGATGCGCGGGTCGGCGTATTGTTCGCGGAAACGGGCGAGCGCGAAGTCGGTGATATTCTCGCGGCAGTTGCCTCCATCGCGGTCGTATGTGTAGAAGGGAAAGCATTGGTGGGCGTCTTTTGAAGAACAAAGATGCAGGTCGGGAATCATGTTGCTTATGAAACTCGAAAATGTTCGCGCTCTATAAGCAACATCACTCAATATAATGGTTCGGTTCTCATGCTCACTGCTATCAGTCGGGAAGTAGAGATCGTGGCGACCTGGCCTGTCAAGAATAACCCGATCATAATAAAGATGCTTGACCGTGAATGGTCGATAGAGCGAGAGTCTGTGATGTTGTTCGCCAAACTTTACACTCGTCTTCGCTCGCAAATGCCTCTTGAGTGTTGCACTCCATTTCAGTTTGTCGTAATCGACGAAATCATCGACATTAGGCGGCGGATGCTCGGTTGAATACAAGTAAACCTGAATGTTGAAGTTGCGGACAAATTCTTCCATTCGATTTGAGAGGCTACGGGAGCTAAAGTCGTAAACATACCAGTCGCGGGATGTTGATACGCCAGGCGAGTAAAGCGAGAAAATAGCTTCGTCCTCGACAGATTTGGCGCGTTTGCCTTGTTTGCTGCCGATGGTCAGGAAAGACTCGAACTCCGCTTCGGTGTCGCTGACCAGCCAGGTGTGCTTGGCGTTGGGATTCAGCCGCTGCCATGAGACATCGGTTTTCTGTTTGCTGGCGAGAAAGTCGAGCTTCTCGTCTTTGGCGAAGTCGTCGGGCAGGCGATGGTAGAAAAGGCGGCTCTTGAGTCGTTCCACAATCACTAAGCTGCGCCGCGTAATTCCAATACCGCGACAAATATGGCTGTAAGAAAAGTCATGGCGAGAACAATACGCCAGGTCAAGTCGGACTTCAGGTCTGATATGTCCTGCTTTGTGGCCAGGCAAGACAAGACATTCTCAATATGCCCATGTTTATCCGTTGCTTGCGCTGCCACAATTTTGCTCCTCAGCCTAGGAAATGCAGCAAGGCCGCAAACAGCGCAATTTGCGTGCCGACATACCACATGATGAGCAGCCGGGTATGACGTTCCAAATCCGCCTTTGTAGCAAGATGCGGCAGGATTGCTTCAATTGTCGTAATGCGCTCGCTGTTAGACTGTGGAGAGGGTATCGTTCCGACTCGTTCCGCAGCGCTTACCACTTGCGTTGCCATATACAAACTCCCGTCGAATTGTATACAGCATATCATATACTAACTTGCCGTAAGTGTCAAAGATCGGCGGGTTTTTTGATCGCCACCGTAACGCCGACGCCGACGCGGATGTCGAAGACATTGCTGATTTTCTGTCCTGGACGCGCCTTGCGCAGGTTGCCGCCCAAATCCAAATGATACACCTCGTCAAAATCCTGAAGCATGTGCTTGCGGAAGCCATCAAAGGCATAGGCGTCCACAAAACTGTTATTCGTTATGTAACAGACGATGCCCGGATGCCCGCCCAGCCTGTCCACCGCCCAGCGCCAGAAACGGACATAGGCGTCATATAGCTGGTTTTTCAAGGTCGCATTTGAATCTTTGGCGTAGGTCTCGCGGATGCGCTTGTCGATGACATCGTATTTGCGGTTCTTGTTGTTGTCGTTTTCGTTGACCTGCCCAACATTGTAGGGCGGGTTGCCGATGATGACATTGATGTCGGCGGCTTTCTGGCGGTTGACCCGCGCCGTGTTCGCTTCTGTCAGGTAGGTCAGTTGCCGTTCGCGCGCCAGGTCCAGCGTGTCCACGAAGCACAGCCCCTCGAATGCCAGCCGCCCGCCCGCCAGTTCATGGTAGCAGTGCTCAATATTCAGCGAGGCGATGTAATAGGGCATCAGCATGACTTCGTTGGCGAATAGGCGCTCGCGGTAGAAGTCGCGCAGTTGGCTGATGTTGTTGGCGTGGACATGGCGCAGCAACTGCACGACGAAGTTGCCCGTGCCGGTGGCGGGGTCGATGACCACAATACCGGGGTCGCCCAGCCGTTTGCCGAAGTCGCTTTGCAGGGCGTCGTCGACGGCGCGCACCATGAAGTCGACGATCTCGTGCGGCGTATAGACGATGCCGTGCGTGTCCGCGACCTTGACGCTGTAGCCCTGGAAAAAGCGTTCGTAGATGCTGTTGATAAAAGATTGCTTTTGGCTGTGGTCGAGGTCGGCGGCGGCATCTTCCACGCGCTTGTGAAATGGCTCAAGCTCGCCATAGAAAGCCGCCTTGTTCCAGTGCTGGCTGGTGAGGGCGTTAATGACGCTCTCGATTTCCACCGCGATGACATTGATATGCGAGAAGCTGGGCAAGTCGAATACCTTGCTGATGATACGCTCGGTCATCAGGTGCTGGATGAGCATTTCGTCGACAGCTTCGCGGCTGATGTTGGGGTTGAGCGCGCTTTGGCACAGGCTCATCAGCCCGTCGTAGGCATCCTGGAAAGCGCGGTTTTGCTCATGCGCCTGGTCGATCTTCGCCTTGAGGTCGCTGGCGATGCGGCGGATCTCTTCGCCATAGCTTTCCGCCGCCTGGTTGAAGCTGTCGAATGATTCGGCGCGGTAGCTGAGGTACTGGCTGAGCAGCGCGGCGAAATCGGTCTTCTGGCTGATGAGCGTTGTGCGCGCCAAATGCCCGTCCTGATAGAGCACAGCGCGGATGTTGTCCTCGAAGATGATGTTGTTGTTGGGATAGCCCTTGTCAAACTTCTTGCTGATTTCGTTGTCGAGGTTGTCGCTGCTGTCTTTGGCTTCCCAATAGGCGAACGGGCGTTTGAAGTCGTCCACCAGCGCGCCATCGACGCGGATGGGATGCGACGCGCCAGGCAGGTGGATGGGATGCTCCTCGCGCAGGTCGAGCTTGCGCCGCTTGCCCAAATCGCGCAGCAAGCCGCTGAAGGCATGGCGCGTTCCGCCCTCGTGCGTGACGCCCGACTTCTTCAGCTCGGCCAGCTGCCTGTAATACTTGCCGAGCGCTTTGTCCTGCCGGTCTACACTGATCGCCATGCCAAGAACTCGCCTTAGCCTTCTGCTGCCGATTGCGCTATTCTACCGTATATGCGCTGGTCAATCCGCATGCCGAAATTCACAGCGCCAGGGATGCAGCTTCTCGAAGCACTTTCAGCGATAGGGGGTTACTGATGCCAGAGGAGAAGCAGGCAAAGAAATCACGAAGACGGCTGCTGCTGATGGCGCTGGCTGTGGCGGCGCTGGCGGCGGTTGGCGCGCTGGCCTTCGTCCTGCACGAAGAGGCGCGCAGCAAGGGCACAGTGACCGTGAAAACCACCGAGCTGACCGACATGGGCAAGCAGGGAGAAGCGCTCTTCAACGCCACTTGCCTGGAATGCCATGGCGAAAACGGCGCTGGCACGATGCAAGGACCGCCGCTCGTGCATATCATCTACGAGCCGCGCCACCATTCCGACAAAGCTTTTTATATGGCGGTGACTCTTGGCGTGCGCCAGCATCATTGGCCTTATGGCGATATGCCGCCCCAGCCGCACATTTCGCCAGACGACGCGACCAAGATCATCCGCTTCATCCGCGAACTGCAAGTTGCCAACGGCATCAGCTAAACGCGACTGCCTGGGGGGATATTCCAACGCGAAAGGCTCGCGGATAAACCTTGTATTGCATTTGCAGTTTGTGATATATTGAACGAACGCAGGTCAGGGCGTGATTGCAGCGCCCCATGCTGGCGCAAAGGAAGGATGACAGCAGCCTATGGCAACAGCAGAATCTACCAGTCCGCGGATGATGAGCGCGGCGGCGGCACGGCAAAGCGCTGCGCCCGGCATCCAAGTTGCGGCGCCCAGCCGGCGCGAGTTCCTCTATTACATCTGGGGCGCTTCGATTGCCCTGCTGTTGGGCGAGGCTTCGGCCGGTTTGATCTGGTTCGCCTTCCCGCGCTTCAAAGAGGGCGAGTTCGGCGGCACATTCGCTTTCAATCCCGAAGAGCTGCCAGCGGTGGGCGCAGCGCCGACATCGGTGCCGGCCGGGCGCTTCCATGTGACGCTGACCCCAGAGGGCTTGCGCGCGTTGTATGGCGTCTGCACGCATCTCGGCTGCCTGCCCAAGTGGGTGCCCACCAACAACCGCTTCGAATGTCCTTGCCACGGCAGCAAGTTCCATCTGAGCGGCAACTGGATCGAAGGACCGGCTCCGCGCAATCTCGACCTCTTCATCGCCAGGGTGACCTTTGCCGATGGCACGACCTTGGAGACGCCGGCTGATGGCGGCGCGATCCCGCTCGACCCCAACCGACAGATCACCAGCATCCAAATCGACACCGGCGCGCGCATCATCGGGGCGCTGCATTAAGCTGGCCCACCTGGCCTGAAGAGACACGAGGCGCAAAATGAGCATCCTCCCTTTCCCCTCATTCCTGGATGATGTCAAGGAAAAAGGCTTCAAAAAAGCGGTCTTCGAGGGTATTGACGATTCGGTAGAGCGCTTGACAGCCGGCTTGAATGTGCAAGACCTGCGCGAGGCATTCCGTGGCGAAAACCCCAGCCGCCGCCCCAACCCACGCCTGACCCCGCATGCCGATGGCTTTTGGCTGCACATGCGCCCGTCTTATTTCAACCGCGATGTGACCGGCATGTATCCCAGCTTCCGCCTGGGCTGGCTTTCGACTTATTTTGTATTCTTTGAAACCATCACCGGCATCCTGTTGATGCTGTGGTACACGCCCTCGCCCGAGATCGCCTATGGCGACATGCTGACGATCCTCAGCAATGTGCCGCTGGGCCAGCTGATGCGCGATATGCATCGGCTGGGCGCGGAATTCATGGTCGCGGTGGTGGCGCTGCACATGATGCGCACCTGGATCACCGGCAGTTACAAAAAACCGCGTCAATTCACCTGGTTCAGTGGTTTGCTGCTGCTGGTGCTGACCGGCTTTTTGAGTTTTTCGGGCTATCTGCTGCCTTGGGACCAGCTCTCGTTGTGGGCGGTGACGATCGGCGCATCGATGGCCGAAGCGACGCCGGTGGTTGGCGACCAGGTCAATCTGCTGCTGCGTGGCGCTCCCGAGTTGGGCGCGAACGGCTTGTTGCGTTTTTATCTGTTGCATGTGCTAGCGCTGCCGGCGCTGCTCTTCGTGATGACCGGCGTGCACTATTACAAAGTCATCATCCACGGACACAGCCTGCCGCCACAGAGAGAAAATATCGGCGAAGATTCTGCCAAGCGCGTGCCGCTGGACAGGCGCGTCTATTTCATCCCCGATGTGCTGACCAACGAGATGATGTGGCTGGGCGCGGTTACTTTCATCATCACCGTGCTCTGCATCTGGTTTTATCATGCGCCGCTGGAAAATCACGCCGACCCGCAAGTCACGCCTCTGGGCACGACAGCGCCCTGGTACTTCTTGTGGATTCAGGGGGCGCTCAAGCTCGGCGACAAGTTCGTTTGGGGCGTCGCCTTCCCCAGCATCGCGCTGGGCGCATTGGCGCTTTTGCCCTACCTCGATGTTACGCCCAGCCGGCGCTATGCCCACCGCCGCTTCATGCTGACCCTGGCCATGTTGCTGGTCTCGGCAACTACCATCCTCAGCTACATGGGCTTGGCGAAGTTCGCTGTGCAGACCTCGGCAGAGACCGAGATTGTGCACGAGTTGACATTCGAGCCAGCGCACAGCAAGGTCGGCACAGGCCGCACCATTCCCTTCGACCAGATGATTGTCGGTGCCTATACCACCGCCCAGCTGCACGGGCGCGATGACATGTCGGCGGCTGAACTCATCGCCGAAATCAACGCCGAAACTCAAGCCAATGGTCAGTTTGCGCAGATGCTGGATGAACTCAAGAATCAGCATGTCGGCGCGAATCAACTGCCGCTGCGCTTCCGCACCATTCCCGAAGACGAAGCGCCGAAATTGATGCAAGTGATGGAAGAATTCGAGCATCACCTGGCGCAAGAGCCGATTGAACTGCCCGATGTTTGGGGCGCGCTGGTCATCACCGACAACCAGGCTGGCTTGAAGCGGCTAGACTGGGTCGTCAGCTGGGACAGCGTGCTGATCGAAGGCGGCGAGGTCATGATGGACGATGCGGGAGAGCCCATCATCGTCTTTGCCAGCGAGCAGGTGCCGATGCTGGACGATGCTGGCGAGCCAATGATGGATGATGCTGGCGAGCCGATGATGCAAGAGATGCCGATGCTGGACGAAGCCGGCAATCCCATCCCCGAGCGCCGCATCTTCAGCGACCACCTCTTCATTCACCAAGAATCGGCTTACTTCGACTAGGCGGCAAGCGCCCTACTGAGCGAGGCAGACACAGGATACAGAAATGAATCTATTGGTGATCAGGTCTATCGATGCGCGCATTCTGATGGGCATTACGATGTTTGTCGGCATAATGATCCTGGTGGGCTGGGTGGCAATCAACGAAGAAGCGCGCATGCAGGCTTTCGTGCGCCAGCATACGGGCCGCTCCATTGAACGCGGCGCAGAACTCTATGCCTCACTTTGCTCCGAATGCCATGGCGAAGATGGTTATGGCGCAGGCGATCGCGCGCCCGGACTGAATAATCCGCATCTATTTGGCTTTGACCCGGTCGGCGAACAGACAGTCGCCATCACCACGGCCAATCGCACTCTCGTACGCCTCACTGAAGATACCGAGAAGCTGCTCGCAGAGTTCACCGATACCGAAAACCCGCCCGGCGCAGACCGCCAAGACGAGATTCTGGCGCAGTTGGACAAGCTGGAAGCCCAAATCGCCGAACAGCAAGCGCTGATCGAAACAGCTGTCGCCGAGCGCGTCGCCACCCTGGAGACCTTGGATACGGCGGTGGACAACGGCTTGTTCCCGCTTTGGGATAGCGTCGTCGATATCGAAACAACCGGCGATGACGAAGTTGAAATCTTCTTCAACAGCAACGGCACGCGTCTGGCGCAAGTCGGCTGGGCGGGCGACTTGCACGGCTATGTCGTCACCACGCTCATCCATGGCCGACCCGGCAGCGCGCGCGTTTATCCCAACAGCACGGGCATGGCCGCCTGGTCGCAGACGGCTGGCGGTCCTCTGCGCCAGGACCAAATCGAAGACCTGGCCGCCTACATCATCAACTGGGACAAAGGCGCGAACTGGACTAGCGAAGACTTCCTCGCCGTCGCCCAATATGGCAAACCGCTGGCTGATGGCTCCTTGCCCAGCGAACCGCCGCCACCGCCGGCTGGTGACAATGTAGCGGGCATCCTGGCGCGCTGGGCAGAGATGGAAATCGTCGGCAGCCCGGCCACTGGCGAACTGCTCTATGATGCCGAGTTTGGCTGCACCGACTGTCATCGCAATGGCGCTTCTGCCCCGGACACAGTCGGCACAGTCGCGCGCATCCGCACAGAACGGCTCACGATGCCACAATTCACCAGCTACACGATCGAAGAATACATCGTCGAAAGCATCACGCGACCGGGCGACTTCGTCGTCGATGGCTACAGCTCGGGTTTGATGCCCGCCAACTTTGGCGCGCGCATGACCGACCAGCAGTTGGCTGATATCGTGTCCTATTTGCTGACGCAGGAATAGGCCCAGCGTCCGATGCACACAAGCCCTCGGCGACGGGGGCTTTTTCATTTGCGCAGAGCCAGCATGATGCAACAACAAGCTCAGCCTATCCGACCGCAACGCGAGCCGCTTTCGATTCTCTGGCTGTTCATCGCGCTCGTCTTGTCGCAACTGGTCCTGCCATCCAGCGCGCAAGGCGAGCCGCCAGCCGGCTGCACAGCCGAAGAATTATCGCGCCAGCAGCAGACAGTCGCCGAGTTCTTGCCGCTGGACTTCGTCAATGACCGCGCGCAGGCTATCGCCAATTTGTACCGCCTCGGCGCGCTTTATCAATCCATGTCGCTCTACTGCGATTATCAGCCCAATACCATTGAAGTGAACGCCATGCTTGAACGCGCGCTGGAATACGCCTCACTCGACGAGTTGATCGCGGCGCAGTCGGCCGGGCGTGATGTCGCAGCGATTATGACGGAACTGGACGAACTGTATGGCGATCCGCTGGCGGGCCAGCAGCTATTTAATGGCGCGCAGCCGGCTTTGGGCGGTGTCATGCTGGGCTGTTCGGGCTGCCATGACAACGAGGCAACCGCTCCCTTGACCGCCGGCACCTGGACGCGTGCCAACGAAATCCGCCTGCCGCTGCCGCAATTTGCCGACTACGATGAACGCCGCTACTTGGTGGAAAGCATCGTCCAGCCAAGAGCCTATATCGTGCCCGATTATGTCGATGTCATGCCCGAGTTCTATGCCGGTCAGCTGACAACGCAGCAGCTTGCCGACCTTGTGGCTTATCTGGAAAGCCAGGATCAACTGCTGGATGATGTTACCCCCCTCGGTCCCCCCGAAGAGTCGGGGGGAGGCTAATTCTGCATGGAGTTGGCGGATCGACCGTGAGATAGGGAAAGCGCTAGCCACTCGGAACTCATCAGTCCGATTTGTGGTATGCTGGATGCGATGATGGCGCATTGGAGTGCGGGTGTGTGAACGCGCAATTGAACCGAGCGGACACAATCATGGCGAGGTTGCTACTTGTGAGCGCCGATGCAGTCGCTCGCAAGCCGTCGGCTCGCCGGGCAGAAAACGCGCTGACTTTGTCGCTGATGTTTTCGGGCATACGCTGCCTGCTGCAATATGCGCTGCTGCCTTTTTTGCTGCCGCTGCTGGGCTTGGCGGCCGATGTCGCCGTGCCCATCCTGCTGCTGATCAACTTGTTGGCGATGGTCTCCATTTTCTTCAGCCTGCGGCGTTTTTGGACGATCGGCTATGCCCACCGCTGGCGCTATCTGGTCGTGGCGGCAACAGCGCTGGTTCTGCTGGTGGCCTTCACTATCTACGATATCATGCAGTTGAGCGTGCCCTAGCCAACCCTGTATGCGCCCTCGCTTTGCCGCTAGAATGGCGCGACAGGCAGCCTAGTTCGGGGAGTCTGACAGATGAGAACGAACCGCATCCGCAGCATCCTGTCCGTCTCGCTGCTGTTGTGCGCGTTGGGCACGGCATCGGCACAAGAAGCAGCGGCGCAATCTTCGCCCGCGGGCTTGTCCATGCTGGTGCTGTTTTTGGGCATCGCTGGCATCGTTGGCGTGTTTGCCATCCGCTGGAGCCAATCGACCGACGACGAAGACTGAGGCGGCCATGTCGCAAGCTGGCTGGGAAAAGCCAAAGCATCCGCTCAAACGCAAGCGGTCGCAGCGAGTGCAATTCATCACCGCTGGCGTGGTGATCCTGGTTTCGCTGCTCTATCTGCTCGTCTCGGGCACTTTGCAAGGCGCGCGGTATTTCATCACCGTGGCCGAAGTCCTGGACGACCCGGCGCATCGCGGACGCACCTTGCGGGTTTCTGGCGCGGTCGATGGCGAAAGCATTGACTATGACAGCGAAAATGCCGTGATACGTTTCGAGATCGTCCATATACCGGGCCAGTATGACGACCTGGCGCAGGCGCTGCACGATGCGTTGGCAGACGACAATGCCCCGCGCATGAAAATCATCGTCGAAGACGCCGCCATCCCCGACCTGCTGCAGCACGAAGCACAAGCCATCTTAACTGGCGCTCTGGAACGCGATGGCATCTTCCATGCCACCGAGCTGCTGCTGAAGTGCCCGAGCCGCTTTGAAGAAAGCAGCCCGCCCGAAGCCCTGGGGCAAATCCCGGAACACAACTGATGCTGGCCGAGCTGGGACTGGCCGCGTTGACGCTGGCACTGGCTGGCGCGCTCTATGCCATAGTCGCTTGCCTGTACAGCGCCCGCACTGGCGAAGGCCGCTGGCTGCAAAGCGGGCGCAATGCCGCGCTGTTGACTTGCCCCGCTCTGCTGCTGGCGACCGCTGCCTTGGTTGTCGCCCTGTTGACCGAGCAGTATCAGCTCAGTTATGTCTATGAGGTTACCGATCCAGGCACGCCGCCACTCTATCGCTTCACGGCGCTCTGGGGCGCGCAGAGAGGCTCGCTGCTCTTTTGGTCATTGCTGATGAGTTGCTTCATCTGTGGGGCGATCGGTCTAAATTGGCGCAGCGAAAGACGGCTGATGCCCTTTTGCATTCCCATCATGATGGCTTCGCTGGCTTTCTTCCTGTGTCTGTCGCTCTTCATCGAGAATCCATTCGAGCGCTGGTGGATCTTGGTTGACGCGCCTGTGGAGCAACAGGTCGTCTCCAGCGCGCTGATCCCGCCGCGGGCTGTGCCACCGACCGAAGCCAACTTGCAGGCTGGCGCAGAGGGCATGAATCCCTTGCTGCGGCATTTCGGCATGGTCATTCATCCGCCCATGCTCTATTTGGGCTTCGTAGGCTTCACGATTCCTTTCGCCTTTGCCCTCGCCGCGCTGGCAAGTGGCGATCTGTCCAATAGCTGGATCCGCGCGACGCGGCGCTGGACGTTGGTCGCCTGGCTCTTCTTGAGTCTGGGGCTGATTTTGGGTGGGCGCTGGGCATACGATGTGCTGGGCTGGGGTGGCTATTGGGGCTGGGATCCGGTCGAAAATGCGGCCTTCTTGCCTTGGCTGGTGGGCACGGCGTTCATTCACAGCGTGATGATCCAGGAAAAGCGCGGCATGTTGAAATTGTGGAATATGCTGCTGGTCATCGCGGCGTTTTCGGCGGTGATGTTCGGCACATTCGCCACCCGCAGCGGCGTCATCGACAGCGTGCACAGCTTCGCTCGCAGCGAGGTCGGTTTCCCCATGCTGGCATTTTGGGCGGCGATGACCCTGTTGGCGCTGGCGCTGCTGGCCTGGCGCTGGCGGGGTGGCGCGCTGCGAGACGAGCGGCAATTCGCTTCGTTGTTAAGCCGCGAGTCGCTGTTTGTGCTCAACAATGTCATCTTCATCGCGCTCTTCGTGGCGATATTTTGGGGCAGCTTCGGCTTGCCGATCACATCAGAATTGTTTTTGGGCAAAGAAGTGACCATCGGCGCGCAGACTTTCGAGTTTTATGTCGTGCCTCTGTTCGTCGCCATGTACATCTTGATGGGGGTGGCACCACTCGCAGCCTGGGGTGGCATGACTGTCGCGCGGCTGGGCGGGATGCTGCGTATCCCCCTGCTGCTGACTGGGCTGGGCGTGCTGGGATTGGCAATCAGCGGCACAGACCTGCTGGTGGCGGCGCTGGGTTATGGAGTCGTCATGTTTGCGGCGATTGTTGCGCTCTGCGAGATCATTCGCGGCGTGGCGGCGCGGCGACGAACACTGGGCGAAGATCCCTTGCGCGCATTTGTGGCGCTCTTCGGACGCAATCAGCGGCGCTATGGCGGTTATATGGTGCATCTGGGCGTGACGGTCATCGGCATCGGCGTCATCGGCAGCACCCTATTCCAAACCGAAGTGCAGCACACACTGGATCGCGGCGAGACGGTCGCCATTCAGGATTATGCGCTGCAGTATGAAGACTTCGTGCGCGCGCAAGCGGTCGATGGGCGGCTTATGCATATCGCCTCGCTGGTCGTGCTGCGCCATGGTGACGAAGTGGCGCGCATCCGTCCGCGCATTGATGAATATCCGCAGTTGCCCATGAGCATCGCCGGCGCGCACAGCACACTTGAAAATGATTTTTATGTCTTGCTGATCCGTGGCGACCGCCAGCGCGCTACCTTCCGAATCTATATTAATCCGCTGGTTAATCTGGTGTGGTGGGGAGGCTTGCTGCTGATATTGGGCACAGCCATCGCCGCTTATCCAAAGGGTTGGCGCTGATGAGAGCTTGCCCGCCGCTCGCCAATTTTTCCATGCGCCGGCGCGCCGCAATAGGTCGCTCGCTAGCCAGCCTGATGCTTGCGCTGGCTTGCGCATGGCTGGCATCGGCACAAGCATCGGACAATGCGGTCAACCAGGTGGCACAGCGCATGTACTGCCCTGTCTGCGAGAATATCCCGCTGGATGAATGTTTGACAGTCGCCTGCCAAGAATGGAAAGAAGAGATACGAGCACAGCTTGTGGCTGGAAAAACAGAACAAGCCATCATCGACAGCTTCGTGGCGCGCTTTGGCGATCATGTCGTCGGCGTGCCGGTCGACCCGCTGCTGCGCGCCTTGACGATCATGCTGCCACTGCTGGCCACCGCGCTGGCATTGGGCGTCGGCGCAGTGACCTTTCGCCGCTTTGCCGCCGGCGAGACCCAGACTGCCCCGTCCGCCGACCACCAAAATCGCGAAGAAACCTATCGCCAGCGGTTGGAAACCGATGTGCGGGCGCGGCGCTGATCTGCCATGACGGGAAACGAGCGAGCCACACCACGAATCGCCGCGCGTTGGGGCTGCCCGGCGCTGCTGCTCAGTGTCATTGTGGCGACTCTCGTCCTGGGCGCGCAACTGGCGGAACGCAATCGTGGTCGCCCCGCCAGCGGGCCTGCGCCCGACTTTCCATTGCAGCTATTCAATGGCGAGACCATGAAGCTGAGCGGACTGCGCGGACAAGTCGTGCTGCTCAACTTCTGGGCGAGTTGGTGCCCACCCTGCCGTGCCGAAGCGCCCGACCTGCAAGCGCTGCACGAAGACTTCGCCCGCAGTGGACTGCGCGTGCTCGGCGTGAACATGCTGGAAAGCTCGCCTGCCAAAGCCCGAGCCTTCATTGACGAGCTGGGAATCGGCTATGCCAATGGCGAAGATATCGAGCAGCGCATCGCCCGTCTGTATAGCGTCGAAGCGCCGCCAGAAAGTTTTCTGATCGACCGGCGTGGACAAGTGCGCCAAGTCTATATCGGAAGTATCCGTTATGACATGATCAGCGGCAAAATCCAGTCGCTGCTGGCGGAGGCGACATGAGCCTGGCTGGACTGCTGGCCGCGCTGCTCTTGACAGCGCTCGCGCTGATTATCGTGGCCTATCCCCTGCTGCGACATTCAGAATCAACTGGTGCCCGGCGCAGCTCGCAGCGCAACCTGGACACGAATTATCAACGCGTGCTGATCAACATCCGTGATCTGGATGAAGATTTCGCCACGGGCAAGCTGGATGCGCACAGCTATCATGATGAACGCGAAGCCTGGATGCAGCGCGGGATTGAGCTGCTGCGTCAGATCGACGAGCAGACTAAGACGAGCGGCGCATGATGAATCGCGCGCTATTGCTGCTGCTGCTGGCTTGCTGCCTGACTGCCTGCACGAATCTGAGTGGCGAGCCGGAAATCGCCGCCACACTGCCGCCCGAAACCGCGGATCGCAGTTGGCAACCAGATATTGGCAATGGCGCGCGACTCTTCGCCGAGCATTGTACAGATTGTCATGGCGCCAGTGGCGATGGCAAAGGATCACTGGTGGCCGCGGGCAGCGTCGACCAGCCACTCGACTTGACCGACCAGGCGCTTGTTTCGGTCGCATCGCCGCTTGAGTTCTTCAATATCATCACAGCTGGCAAGCTCGAGAACCTGATGCCGCCCTGGCAAGATGCCTTGAGCGAGGCGCAACGCTGGGATGTGGCGCTCTATGCTTACACGCTGCGCTATGACGATGTGTTGCTGGCACAGGGCGAGTCGCTGTGGAAGCGACTGTGCGTGGATTGCGCTGCGCCACGGACGATCCCGCCGGTCTTCAGCGATGTGGCTTATGCGCGGCAGCTGGGTCTGGCAGGAGCGCTTTCGGAAGAAGAATTTGCGGCGATAGCGGCTTATCTGCGCGCGCAAAGCCTGCAAGCGGCGACTGTGACGATAACTGGCGCAGTGCAGCAGGGCACGGCGGGTGGCATTGTGCCACCCGATACGATCGTGCAGTTGCAAGTTGGCAGTCCCGAGCGGGGCTACAGCGTGGCGGAAACCAGCATTGATGCCGATGGGCGATTTCGCTTTGAGCAGGTGCGGCACGCAGACGATCTCAGTTATGCCCTGGGCGCGGCCTACGATGGACGTCTTTTCAGCTTGCGCCTGCCCTTCGAAACCTTGGCTGATGAACAAACTCTGCACATCTATGCTGCCACCAGCGACCCGCGCGTCATCAGCATTTCGCAGATTGACCTGCGAGTCGCTGCAGCGCGGCTGGAAGATCGGGGCGCTGGGCTGGTCATTGAGCAAGTTATCGGCTTTCGCAACGAGTCCGACCGCATCTATACCAGTGGGCGCGGCTTTGATGATGGGCGCGAAGCCAGCTTGCTTGTGCAGCTGCCACAAGGCGCAAAATTGCTGCAAGACACCGACACGAGTCGCTATGTCGCAATTGAGGACATGGCGGGATTGCCGAATTCGCTGATTGACACCTTGCCCGTGCCACCCGGCGAGCGGCACGAAATCAGCCTGGCGTACTTTCTGCCTTATGCTGGCGCGCTGGAATTTGTACAAGATTTCAACAATCTGCTGGATGCCGATGTGCGCATGACAGTGCCGCGCTCGCTGCGAATAGACGGCGCATTCGAGCTGGCCGAGTCGGACGCAATGAATCAATATAGTGGACAGCTGACGATGCAAGGCGACCCCGCGCTTGGCTTCTCAATCACCGGCGACCCTTTCACCACCAGCAGCGATGATGCGCAGGTCATCACCAGCGAGGCGCTGATCCCCTTGCTCATGGTTGCGGCAGTTGCGTTGGCATTGGCTGGCTGGCTGGCGATCGCGCGGCGGCGCTCTCCGGCCACAAGCGCCGAGATTGACAAACTGATGCGGGAGCTTGCGCAGTTGGAGCGCGAACACGACCAGGGGCGCATCAATCACGACCTCTACCAGCATCGTCGGCGCGAGCTCCAGGCGCGGCTGTCTGTTCTTCAGGGGCAAAAAGCATGAGCAGACGCGGGCTGATCGAAGTCCAGGGGCTGAGCAAGCATTTCGGTTGGCGGCCCGTCTTGCGCGGACTGGACTTTCTTGTGCAGCGTGGAGAATGCGTGCTGTTGCTGGGCGCGAATGGCAGCGGAAAATCGACCCTGTTGCGTCTGCTGTGTGGCTTGAGCCGCGCGAGCAGCGGGGTCATTCGCATCGGCGGCTGGTCGCTGCCCGAAGAGGCGCAGGCTGTGCGCGCGCAGGTCGGTTTGCTGGCGCATCGTCCGCTTCTTTATGAGAACTTGACGGCGCGCGAGAATTTAGACTTCTTCGCCGCGCTCTACGACATGCCGCCGGCCGAACGGTTGCGCCGCCGCGACGACTTGCTGGGACAGGTGGGTTTGGCTGGACGCGCCGATGGACTGGTGCGCGGATTCTCGCGGGGGATGCAGCAACGGCTCAGCCTGGCGCGCGCCCTTTTGCATCAGCCCGACCTGCTCTTGCTGGACGAACCCTATACGGGCTTGGACAGCGCCGGCTGTGCCATGCTGGATGAGCTGCTGGCGGCTGCGTCAAAAAGCGGTTGCACCATCATCATGAGCACGCATCAACTGGAACGAAAGCCAGCCCATGCCAACCGCGCCCTGATTCTCGCAGGGGGATCGCTGGTATATGCCGGGCCGGCCACTGGCGATCTCGCCGCCCGCTATCGGCAAGCGACCGCTAGCGCATGAAGACCCCTTTCATAAGCGCCGTGCGCGCCATCGTCAGCAAAGACTTGCGGGCAGAATGGCGCTCGCGGGAACTGGTCAGCGCGATGGCGCTCTTCGCCTTGTTGAGTGTGCTGGTTTTCAGCTTTGCGCTGGAGCTGGACAAGCGCGCGCGCGAAGAAGCCATCAGCGGCGTTCTGTGGGTGAGCCTGATTTTCGCGAGTCTGCTGGGCTTCAATCGCAGTCTGTCGCTGGAGCACGACCAAGGCAGCCTGGACGCGCTGCTGCTGGCACCGGTTTCTCGCGCGGCGATATACGTTGGCAAGCTGTTGGGCAACTTCTTGTTCACGCTGCTTGTCGCGCTGGTGCTGCTGCCACTGATGACGGCGCTGTATGGCGTGCACCTGCTGGATAGCTGGGCGCTGCTGACGACTGTTGTGGGCGTCTTTGGTTTCAGCGCCATCGGCACGCTGCTGGCCACCCTGGCTGTGCAGACGCGATCCCGAGAGGCGCTGCTGCCCATTGCGCTGCTGCCGGTCTGCCTGCCCTTTTTGCTGACGGCGGTGCGCGCAACCAAAGGCATAGTCAGCGGCGCGCCACAAAGCGAATGGCAAGTCTGGCTGCAGTTGCTGGCTGCCATCACCGTCATCTACCTGATATTGTGCCTGCTGCTGTATAGATTCGTGCTTGAAGAATGAGGTGGCGCTACTACAATTCTTCGCAGCCCAATTAGTGTAAGGCGATCAATCATGACACAACGCGGGGCAGACCCGCTGATGACAGCCAGCCCACAACCGCGATTGCTGCGCGCGCTGACGATCCTGACCGCGCTGGGATTCGCCGGCACACTGGTTTTGGGGCTGTTTGTCGCCGGCACAGACATCCAGCAAGGGCAGGTGCAGCGCATTTTCTACATTCACATGCCGTCATTTTTTGGCGCGTTCACGGCTTTTGGCGCGACTGTGCTGGGCGGCCTCATTTATCTTTGGCGCGGCAGTGAAGCCTGGGATCGCATCGCGCTGGCTGGCGTCGAAGTCGGCTTGGCATTCGCGCTGATCAACCTGCTGACAGGCGCGATCTGGGCGCGACCGATCTGGAATACCTGGTGGACCTGGGACCCACGCCTGACCTCGGCGGCGGTGATGTGCCTGACCTATGCGGCTTATCTTATGCTGCGCGCTGGCATTGAAAATAGGCAGCGGCGGCGCAGTCTGATGTCGGTATATGGCATCTTGGCTTTTGTCAGCGTGCTGCTGACGCTGTTCATCATCCGCATCGTGCCCGATACCATCCATCCGGTCATCATCGGCGCAAGCCCGCAAAATGCGCAAGGCACATTCGAGGCGACCAGCGGCGTGGTGCTGGCGCTGATGCCCAGCCTGATACTGTGGCTGACACTGATGCCCATTACCCTGATGTGGCACCGCTATCGGCTGGCGCTGCGGCAAGAAGCTGTCGATGCGCTGAAACTGAAATTGCTGGGTGGATGATGCGCAGAGCGAAGCGAACGACGACAATTCTGCTGGCGCTGCTACTGGCGCTGGCATGGTCGGGCTGGACGCGCGCCCAGGCCGAAATGCCTTATTATCAGTCGACCGACTTCAATGTGCCGATATTGGTCGGCTGGCAAAACCAGAGCGCGGATGGCGTGGCGCAATTTCACCGGCCCTCGGCAGCGGCGACCATACGCGCGACAATGACAACGGGCGCGGACGCCCAATCGGCCGCGGCTGCCGACCTGGCTGGCTGGCTGGGCTTGGCAAACCTTGCTGCGCCAGTCTACAGCGGCAAGGTCAACCTGGCGGATGGCACCTGGCATGTGCTCGCGCATGACATCAATGCCGAGCGCAGCGCCTCGCAGTTGGCGCGACAAGCCGGCGACCGCTTCATCGTCATCACCTTCCTGGAAAGCGAAGCAACTTCCCGCACACTGATGCTGGCTATTGCACAAGCCGACGAGATGCTGGATTCACCTGAGCCCGAGATAGACAACGCGCTGCGGCAATTGACTCAACTGCGACTGGACGACCTGGAAGCGGCTGGCGCTTCTGCGCTGCCCGGCGGCGACTGGCTGGTCTTCCAAAACGATACGGCGCAGGCGGCTGGCAGCCTCTTCGGCAACGACAGCTACATTGCGCTGCGAGAAGGTCCCCCAGGCGATCTGGCCGCGCTGGCCGATGCCTGGCGAAACATGTTGCTGGGCTTCTTCATCACGCCCGATAATTCGCTCTATCTGGGCTTGGGACTCGCGGTCAGCTTGCTGATATTGGCGACGCTGATGGGCAGCTTTGCCTGGCGAGCGCGCGCGCTGCAGAAAGACCTGGCGATGATCGAGCAGTTGGAAAACACCGACGCCAACTAGATCTCGCCGTTTTCCGAATCGGTTCGCGCTTTTCTGACAACCTGCGCCGCTGCGCAACTATCACGCGCTGCAGGCGTATACAATGGTAATCAGACAGCGCTAATCAGGAGCGGCACGATGAGCGAAGAACAGAACCCTCTGCCAGACGAGTCGGTGGATGAAGCGGGGACGACTCCGCTGGAGCAATTCATCTATCACCAGCGGCGCGGCTTGGAAGAATTTGGCAAGGCGATGGAGTCGCTGCTGCCACCTGGTTTCCGCGAACATACCCAGGCGGCTGGCAACGAATTCGCGACCGGCTTCCGCGTGCTGATCGATGCCGCCATCGACGAAATTAAGAAAGCCAGCGAGATGGAAGACCCCGATGCTCGCAGCGCCACCGAACACGAACGTCAGGCGCACGCTAATCTGGCTGCTGACGAAGACGCGGAAGGCACGACTGGCGGAACCAGCCGCAAGATCCACATTGAATTGGACGACTGAACTAGCCTGATTCGGTAAGTTTCGCTACTCTTTCCTTGAATTACACGCCAAGAGTAAATGATGTCACGAATCGAGAACATATGTTTACCGACCAATGGGGGCTGAATGAGATACTCAGACAGACTTGAACTATACAAGCATATTGAGAAAGAGCGCGATACTGCTGTTCTTACTTATGTGACGAGCGATCGGCCCGGTTTGGAGACATCGATCGCATCTGATGTTATCGATCCGTTCGTAGATCTGCTCGACGCAATCGGGCCCGTAAGACGGATTTCACTTATTCTCCATACCATGGGTGGTCACACGCTGGCGGCGTGGCGTCTGGTCAACCTCATTCGAATGTTCTGCGATGAATTAGAGGTTATTGTTCCATCAAAAGCTCTTAGCGCCGGAACATTGATGTGCATAGGCGCAGACAAAATCATAATGACCAAGCAAGCCGTTCTGGGGCCTATTGATCCCAGCGTCAACAGTCCGCTAAATCCTCAAGTCAACTTTGGCGGTCAAATGACACAGGTATCCGTCAGTGTAGAAAGTATACGCGGCTACTTGAATCTTGCCCGTCAAGAATTGGGAATCGCCGACTCCCAGCATCTCACCCAACTGATTGTAGATCTTTCAAGCCACATCCATCCAGTTGTATTGGGCAATGTTTTTCGAACCACAGAACAAATCCGTTTTCTGGCTCGAAAACTTTTGCCGCGTCAGGTCAAGGATGAACTGAAAGTCAAGTCAATTGTTGACTTCCTTTGTGCCGATTCCGGTAGCCATGACTATACAATTGACCGACGGGAGGCTTCTGAGTTAGGATTGAATATAGAGAAGCCTACACATGAGTTCTACGCTGCATTGAAGTCGATTCACACCAGCTACACTGAAGAGTTGAAGCTGCGTACACCATATGCACAGTTGGAGACCTTTGCAGATCACAATACCAACAGGAGCGATTACCATCTGTCACGAGGGCTTATAGAAGGTGCAACGGGAGGATGCTATTCTTTCATATCAGAAGGTGTAAAGACTCGTATCGAGTTTCAGCCAGACGGAAGTCCTGTACCACAACAGTTGGTAAATGACGAAAGGAGCTTCGAAGGATGGAGAAAGATGGCGTAAAAGTCTACAAGCCCTCGTCCGGTGACGCAAACAAGTATTATCGTGAGACCAGCGCAGCCGACCACATAGCCAGAACGGACTCCAGTGCCCAAATGGGCAATTTGGCTGATGCTTTGAAACGGGGGCCTGTCGCGTTTCCCAATGTCCTGGCTCCGGACATCCGCAGGTATATTCCGGTAAACCGTACAGTAACTCCGAAACCAAAGTAAGCATAAGTCGGTAGATCGCCTACGAAGCCCGCTGCTCAAAGCGGATGTTGAGGAACTTGTCTTCAAACTTGGCGCTGGTGATTTCCAGCTCTTGCAATTCATCGGGCAGCACGATATTGCGGCGGTAGGGACCTACGCTCAAAGTGATCTCGTCGCGAGATCGGAACAAATCCAGTTGTTCTTTGCGGGCAAAACCGATCGGCACGCGCAGTAGCCAACTCGCATCGCTATCCAGCCGCTCCAGCTTGTGCACGACGCCATCAAACAGGCGCTCGGCCGGGTTGCGATCGCCATATAGTTCGTTCGCCAGGCGGCGCAGCATCTCCAGCCCGCCCATTTCTTCGCCAAATAACGGCGCGGTCAACAGGGGCAAGCTGCCGAATGCCTCGCCCACAAATTCGATATTTTGGGCTTGGCGATGCTTCCAGACATCAAAAAAAGGATCGCGGATTTCGTCCGGGAAGACGCGGTTGACCAAGATGGCATCGGTGGCGTAGTCGTAGAGGTTGAGGTAGGTATAGGTGCGCTGGGTCTCGCGGATGACCATGCGCTCGGCATTGGTGACCAAGCGGATGCTGGCACATTCCGGGTTCGTCAGCAGTTCGCGCACGCCATCCAGGGTATCGAAGAGCAGCTGCACCTGGTCCCAGGCATTTTCGGCGATATCAATGCCCAGGTCATTTTTCTTGCCGCGATTGAAAAGGCGCTGCACGGGGCGGATGACGCTGTCCAGCCCGCGAGCGATGCGCATCAGCCGCTCGACCCACCAGCGCGTCACATCGGGCAAGCTCAGCAGGCGGATGGTCTCGGCTGTTGGCGCGGCATCGACAATCAGCACATCGTATTCGCCCGCCTGGAAATACTCGCTGATCCACAGCAACTGCGCGCCTTCTTCCAGGCCGGGGATGATGGTTACTTCGGCAGCATTGACCTTGGTGATGCCCTCGCGATTGAAGAATGCGCCCAGGTATTCCTGGATCCTGCCCCAGTATTTCTGCATGGAATAGCGCGTGTCGATTTCCTGCGCCCACAAGTTGTCGGCGACCTGCACGGGCTCGGGACCGACTTCCACATCCAGGGCATCGCCCAGGCTGTGCGCAGTATCGGTGCTGACGACTATGGTTTTCAGCCCCAGCTCGGCACAGCGCAGCGCGGTCGCCGCCGAAATGCTGGTCTTGCCGACTCCACCTTTGCCAGTGTGCACAATCACGCGCATAAAAGCCACCTGTCGCCTTCTGTCTATGCTTGTCAAGTCTCACAGCAGTATACGCGCCGTCGCCGCGAAAGTAGCGTCACAATCGGCAGCGGCGGGTTGCTTGCCCTGTAATGGTCCTATTTTATTGGACACAAAATCTCAGAAACTTTGAGGGAGTTTTGCTGCTGCCACTGCGCCTCGGTTTCTGCCGGCGTCTTGTAGCCTAGAGCGCTATGCGGTCGTAGCTGATTGTAGACTACCTCGA
>JAJEBK010000048.1 GCA_022823945.1 Anaerolineae bacterium
CGCAGAGCCGTCTTCCGCTACATTGAAGGCTGGTACAATCGCCAGCGTCTACATTCCAGCTTGGACCACATGAGCCCGGCACAATATGAGCAAGCAAAGGGATTCCCCAAATAAGCTGTCAACTAAAACGGGGCAAGATCACTCCCCCAAAATGAGGGAGGGGCTTCTTTTACCCCCTCAGTCCCCCCGACAGCCGCGCGTAGGGGCGAGCCAACCCCCTCGGTCCCCCGACGAGTCAGGGGGAGGCAAGCATTGGCTACCCTCTCCGTCCTGACGGGGAGGGGCTGGGGGAGGGGTTATATGGGCGAGTCACCGCCTCGCCCCTACGCTGTCTCTTTTGGGAGGGGCTGGGCAGGAATCTTTACAACACGCCCAGCCAGGCGCTCACCGCCAAGATCAGCCCAGCCAGCGCGATCATCAACAGAGTCAAGCGCCGTTCACGCCTTTGCAGGCGCGCCATGTCTTGGGAGTCGCCCAGGCCGCGCTCGACTAGCAGGCTGGCTCGTTCCAAAGCTGGCAGCACGCCCAACTGCAGCGCCGCGCTAACCAGCGCCAGGACAATGATCAGCAGATGCTTGATCAAGAGCGCTTGACTCCAGCGATTGCCAAATTGCAGCAAGCCCGTGTAATTGATATCGTCGGTCATTTGCAGCAGACCCGTCACCAGCAGCAGCGCCAACGCCAGATTGCCCCAAAGCGCAAAACGCCGCTGCAAACGGCGCAGCAAAGCATTCAGCGCGGGCTGCCCATGCAAGGTCCGCTGCAGCTCTGGCACGACCAGCAGCGCCAGCATCAGCAGCCCGCCGAACCAGATGATACTCGCGCCGATATGCACAAACAGGCTGAGCGTTCGGGCGGCTTCTGTCATGGGGTCAGGACTGCTCGCGCCGCCAAGCCTCATATTCTTTCCGCGCTTCGTCATTCAGGGGATAATACTTGTCCAGCGGTCCGCCTTCTTCCAGCTTCATGCGCGAGAAGATCTCCCATTCGGTCTTTTCCGTGGCGATCTCGGCCATTTTCGCCGCCAGCGCCGCCGGCACGAGCACCGCGCCATCGTCGTCGGCCACGACGATATCGCCGGGCACCACAAAGACATCGGCGCAGGCGATCGGCACATTGACGGCATGTGGAAAGATCTCGGTCTGCGTGTGGAAGTTGGGCGTAACACCCCGCAGCCACAAGCCCAGATCCAACTCCTGCACCTCGGGAAAATCACGAATACAGCCATCGATGACGATGCCTTCGCCACCGCGCGCTTTGAACGAGGTGAGCATCATTTCACCAAAGATGCCACTTTGCAGGCTGCCGCGGGCGTCAACCACCACCACATCGCCGGGCGCTGCCGCCATGATCGCTCGGCGGTGCAACTCGCGTTCGGGAGCATAGCTGTACTCATCGCCCCAATGCACATCTTCGCGTTTGGGCATGAATTGCAGCGTGACGGCTTGGCCACAGACGCGCTTGCCAGGATTGTGCGCCAGCAAGCCAGCCATGTGCGGGCTGCGGATGCCCTCTCGCGCCAGGCTTCCCGCGATGGTCGCCGCGCCAATATCGCGCAGGCGGTCGAGCAGGGCGCGGTTGATGCGCTCGAAAGTGGGGATGCTGTTCATGGCTTGGCTCGCATGTATTTGTGGATTATGTGGGCTAATTGTACCTTGTTGTCGCAGGTATGGGGCAGCAGAACGATGCAAGCGCAGGAGGGGATTAGGCGCAGAAAACCGCCGCCAACTGCGTATAAATGGCTTGACAGTGCGCGGCCGACTCCAGATTCACCCATTCTTCGCGGGCATGCGCGCCAGCCCCGGCCGGACCCAGCACGACCGTCGGCACGCCAGCCTCTGCAAACAGCGCCGAGTCCATCCACCAACTGCTGCCGATGAGCGCTGGCTGTCGTCCCAGGTGCGCAGTCGCGACATGTTGCAGGCTTTGCACCAGCGGATGCGCCGCGTCAATGGCATAGGGCGGACGCGAAAAGGTCGCCTGGACTTGGGCCTGGAATTGGCTGTCGGACGCAGCGCAGTCGTCCAAGATGCTTTGCGCTTGCGCCAGCACATGGGCATCGCTTTCTCCAGGGATGGTGCGCCGCTCGACCAGCAGCTTGCAAAACGCGGGATACATGGAAATTTCTTCGCCTCCCTTGATCAACGACGCGTGCAGAGAGCCGCTGCCCAGCAACTCGTGAGTCGGCTCGGCGCGCAGTTGGCGGTCCAGCGCAGCCAGTTCCACCAGCACGGTGCCCATTTTGGCGATGGCATCGACACCTTGCTCGGGCAGGGAACCATGCGCCGCCACACCCTGCGTTTCGATTTCCAGCCAGACGAAACCTCGATGGGCGATGCTGATATCCAGCGCGGTCGGTTCGGCGATCAACACGGCATCAGCCGGCCAGCGCGCCCAGTCCGCCAGCAGCACTTCTGTGCCGATGCTGCCATATTCTTCGTCCGCAACAGCGCTCAGCAGCACATCGCCGCGCAGCCCCATATCGCGCGCCGCCAGCAACGCCAGCATACAAGCCGCCAGCCCGCTTTTCATGTCGTATGCGCCGCGCCCGTACAACCGGCCTGCGCGAATCACGGGTGAAAAAGGCGCGTCCATGCCTGCCACGCCGACTGTGTCTGTATGCGCGTTGAGCATCAGCGCTTTGCCGCCGCCACCGCCCGGCGCGCGCAGGATGACATTGGGGCGGCCCGGCACAGTCGCTTGCACCGCGACTTCGAGTTGCTGGGCGCGCCCCCAGTCGGCGATGTATTGCGCCATGCCGGCTTCGCCCACGCCACCCGACACGAGATCGGGATTCACCGAGTCGATTGCGACCAGGTCGGAGATGAGCTTGCTGAGTTCGGTCATGGCGGTCTGTTTGCGCTTATTTGGTCACTGAGACGTTACCAATAGGGACAGCCGCCCGGCACCGGTGGCAGCCAATGCTGGCACTCGCGCCGATGGATATTGGCCAGATAGCGCAGTTTGCGGTCGAGGAAGCCGCTGTGCAAGGCGGGCACCTCCTGCCAGAGCGCCACCTCCGCCTCGATGCAAGCCTTCTCGCCCGGGTAGCCGCCCGACTCCAGCCCCGCCCGATAGCGATGCACATGGCAAGCTTCGTGGACCAGGAATTCTGCCATCGTATAATCGTCGTCCGGGATAGGGTGATAGGGATTGGCGAGATTGAAAGTCGCGACAGCGCTGTGGGGTTCTACACCACTGCCACCAGGCGGATTGACCTCTACCACCGCGCTCAACCCACTAACGGCGTAGTTATACCATTTTGGCGAGTGGGTCCGCAGCAGATCCAGCGCCCGCCCGACAAGCGCCTTGAAGCCCTCTGTGCCTTCGACCCGGATGCCCGACGCGTCGGAACCAACGGCAGCGCAACTGTTGGACTGATAGGCGAGATAACCCCGCTTCCAATCTGCGTCGTTGCGGCAAGTCCAACCCAAAAAACAGCAATTGTCTACAGTGGCGGACGAGCTGGCTGACGATTGCGCAGGACATTCATTTCGTTGAAACGCCCAATAGCCATCCGTCCATTCACTTTCGGCGCTGCACTGACGATCGACTTGGCAGCAGTTGTCGACATTTGGAGAGGCGCTGCGGGCCTCTGGTACTGGTGCCTGGGGCTGGTTGCTACTGCCAAGCCGGCTGTAACCCACCCAGTTGGCCATCCACAGACTCCTGCCGCCGCGATTGATTTCCAGCCAGCGCTGGAACTGGCTCGTCACATCCAGGATTGTGCCTGCGCCGACCGTTTCCGCGATTGCGCTTTGCAGGCTATACGATGTCCGCAGGTTTGTATTGTTTGTCACACGGATGGAATAGCCTCGCGCCGAAGCTGCCGCGCAATACGAGACCAATACCAGCAAAATAAGCGCCGCCCTTTTGAATTTCATAAGCCCACGTTTTCATGTCTATCCCACAAAGCAACCATGGGCGCATTCAAACCCCGCGTATCTGGCTTTTCACATCCAGAAGACGCAGCAGGAATCGGCGCGGATCGGCCGGTTTGGGCAGGGGCAGCAGGCGTAGCGGCTCGATAAAGTCGCTGTCGAATGCGCCCTCGCTTATGATGCGGTTGAGCAGCTTGCCGGTTTCGTTGTACTGCATCAGCACGGCATTCAGATAGTCATTGTTGCCGGTCGCTTTGCACAGCTCGACCGCCGCCAGCAGCGCCTCGAGGTTGTGCACCAGCATGCCGATCTTGTAGCGATATTCGGGTTCGTTGGAGTCGCCGCGGCGCGAGATGACTTCCAGCAGAGCGTGGCTGGTGCCCACGAGTCGGCGGGCATCCAGCGGGATAGGCAAGCGGCACCGTTCGATATAATCGGCATAATCGAAGAAAGGTGGATGCCGGGTCTCGCGGCTGTTGTTGAGGATCTGTTTGCCTTCGCGGGGCAGGTAGGCATTTTCGCGCAGAGTCTGCATGCGCGCCCCGATATCGCCCTGGCTGCGCGCGGTCAGGTAGCGCCGCGTATGCTTGTAGGTCAACAAGGTATTGAGCGTGTAATGCCCATCAAAGACAGGATATACAAAAGAATCGATGGCGTTGCCGCCGATGTTGGATTGTTTGAGGAAGCCCTTGCTGCCCGTCACCAGCAGATTCTGCGACAAAATCTCGTTGCATTTGAGCAGCAGCCAAGACTTCAGCATGATGCCATGAAATTGCAAGAACGGACTATCGCTGAAAGCCAGCGCGCGGAAGAAGGCGAAGTTGATCAGCGCCGCTTGCTGCGTCAAGTTGTAGAGTTGGCGAAAGACATTGCTGAACTGGATGGGATTACCCTGGAAAATCGTCTTGCGCGACAAGTGCTCGATGGCGGCTGGCAGCGAATCTTCGACCATCTTCACGCCCATGTAGGCGCAATGATACTTTGACGGCAGCGCCATCCGCTGCAAGATCTCCAGCCCGCGCCCCTCTTGCCCGATGAGCGTGGCAGGACCATCAATGTCGTATTTGGTCAGCACCATGCTCTTGAGCACATGCGTCTCCAGCCGCTGCCAGTTTTTGGTGCTGCTGTGCGGCATGGCGAAGAGCGAAATCGAGCGCGGACCGCTGGCAGAGGGATCGACCTTGGCCAGCACCGAGTGATAATCGGCGTGCCAGGAATTGTTGATGAGCCACTTTTGCCCCTGCAGGTGATACTGTTTGCCGCTCCCCTCATCGGCGATGGGCGTGGCGCGCGTGCGGATGCTCAGCAGGTCGGTGCCGGTATGCTCTTCCGTCCAGGCCAACGTGAAAATCTTGCCTTTCAGCTGCGCGGCCAGTTCATATTCTTCCGCAGCCACCAGCATCATATAGGCGAGTCCACTGGCGGCGCAGGCGGTCATATAACCGGGGTCGTTTTGAAAATGGCGCGTGGCAGCCAGCATGGAGCCCATCAAATTGAAAGTGGGGTATACATTGTCCAGCACATCCATCATGCCGGCGCGCAGCCGTTCATAATCCAGGATGTCGCCGAATTGTGGGTCAGCTACGGTTTGCATTTATGCGCTCCCAAGCCCCCGACCCCCGACCCCAAAATGAGGGAGGGGGAGAAAACGCTCTGAGACGCGACCGGAAAGCCCCTCACTCTTAATGGGGGAGGGGTTTGGGGTGGGGGTGTTATTTTCGCTGGCATCATTTCGCCGCCTTTTCTCGGTTGCAGGGTCGGCAGAGCATCTGGCAGTTGTCTTCGCTGGTCTTGCCGCCATCCGACCAGGGCGTGATGTGGTCGGCTTCCATTTGATTGATTTGGAAATGATCTTTGCAGATGGCGCAGATGCCGTTCTGTTTCGCATAGACCTTGTGCTTCATGCCGTCCTTGAACGCGCGCAAATTGAGATGCTTTTCGTTGCGGGTGAGAATGTAAGGATAGATGCCGGCTTTCTTTTCGACTTCATCATCAAGAATCAGTTGCTTTATCTCGGCTTCAATCATATCAGGGTCGAGAACCGCATCCTTGTGATCGCGGTGCAGTTTTCCCCAGTCATGGCCTTTCATCAGCTTGCGCCTGCTGCTGTCGCGGTTGGTGAAGGTCGCCTCAATCCAGTCAATGACAGACCGAAAGTATTCCCAAAGATGCTCGGCGTTTTCGTCATGCTGGTGCAGCCTCATGTACTCTTCAATTGCGCCAGCGTTAATCCACTTGATCGCCGTTTCCAGGTATTCCTGGCGAATTGACGAGCCGCTCATGTAATCCCCGCCCAAGCCAGCCGCGGCGCAGCCCGATTTGCTGAAATAGCGCTTGGCATCTGTAACCCATGACCCCGAGTAGACCGCGTTGCGCAGTTCCTGGTTGGTCAACTTCACGCCCGCAATGTTGATCGTCTCAAACCATTCCAGCTTCTCGCTGTCCGTGCCCGTGCACACATAGACCATCAGCTCATAATTGAGTATACGCTCCTTGATGTCCGATTGCTGATTGTCAAAGCCCAGCCCCTCGAATGAGAAGCCTGGCTTTTCCGCGACATATTGCGCGATAGAGATGGTGCGCTGCTGCCCGTCAATAATCTCATAAGTGCCGTCACCTCGGTCTGCCCAGTACATGACATTCAGCGGGTAGTTCTTGAGAATGGAGCCGATGACCGCGTCCCGTTCTTTCTCCTTGTAGATGAACTCGCGCTGGAAAGGCGGGCGGATGTCGAGCTTGCCGCCATAACCCCGCACGCCGCCCTCGCCATCGTCACGATAGCCGGCGACCAGGTCGCGGACGGTGAGGTTGATGAGTTGGATCTTCATGTTTGCGCCAACCTCTCAGACCCTGCGCGTTGGCAAGGGGAAACTTGTCTGCTGTTCGGATCTCGGGAACACAGTCAAAAGCGCGAGCGCGCTGCTGTTCGTCTCGTTGCCGGGGATTATTTGCCTTCCCGCAGTTGGTCTACCTTGTCGTCCAGAGTCTTGATCTGGATGTTGACGGAGTTAAATCGCTCGTCGACTGTGTTGAATCGCTCGGAGTGTCTGGCCTGCGTTACTTCAATGGCGTTCAATTTCTCATTGATTTCTTTGTGCGCCGCTTCCGATGCCAGCCGGACTTCTTTGATTTCGCCAGACAGCTTGGTATCCAAGTCCTTGATTTCGTCAGACAGCTTGGTATCCAGATTCTTGATGTCGTCAGACAGCTTCTTCATCTCACCTGACAGCCGCCACCACATGCCATACGCGCCGCCCAGAATTGCCGCAGCAATCGCTAACGCCCCTTCGATACTAATAACCAAGTTTGTGGCTTCCACTGCCTGCTGCCTCGACGCTGATTCAACGCATCATTATGTTACCATAATTGGTTCATACTTCAAGGCTTCCCCCACGCTGGAAAGGCGGGCGGATGCTATTCCCGCGGCCGGGGATTACTTGCCTTCCCGCAGTCGGTCCACCTTGTCGTCAAGGGACTTAACTTGTGCCTTAACAGTCTTGAATTGCTCGTCGACTTTGTTGAACCGCTCATCGACTTTGTTGAACCGCTCGTTTATGGTGTTGAATCGCTCGGAGTGAATCGCCTGCGTTACTTCAATGGCGTTCAACTTCTCGTTGATCTCTTTGTGCGCCGCTTCGGATGCTTGACGGACTTCCTTGATCTCGCCAGACAGCTTGGTATCCACGGCATCAATCTTCCTGTCCAGCCGCCACCAGAAGCCAAACAAGGCCAGAAAGATTCCAATCGCTTGAACCAGTACCAAGGTGTTTGTATCCATAAGCTGCGTGCACCCCTCGTTCCAGTCGCGCCGCCAACGACACGATAGCACAGTCGCAAGGCAAAGTCAATCAGCGACCGCGCACGCCGCCCTCGCCATCGTCACGGTAGCTGGCGACCAACTCGCGGACGGTGGGGTCAATGAGTTGGATTTTCATGTTTGCGCCAACCTCTCAGCCCTTGCGCGTTGGCAAGGAGGAGAGTTGTCTGCTATACGAAACTCCGCAACACAATCGAGAGCGCAAACCTGACGATGTTGGTCTCGCGGCCGGGGTTTATTTGTCTTCCCGCAGCTGGTCCACTTTGTCGTCAACAGACTGGATCTGTGCCTTAACAGTCTTGAATTGCTCGTCGACTGTGTTGAACCGCTCGTTCACGGTGTTGAACCGCTCGCTTATGGTGTTGAACTTCTCCGAGTGAGTAGCGAGGATTGATCTGATTTCAGCGTGGGCGTTGGCAGACGCTCTATAGATGCCAAATGCGCCGCCCAGAATTGCCACAGCAATCGCTAACGCTCCTTCAATACTAATAACCAAGTGCGTGGCTTCCATTGCCTGTTGCCTCGACGTTGATTCAACACATCATTATGTTACCATAATTGGTTCATACTTCAAGGCTTCCCCCGCGCGGGTAGGGTGGGCGGATGTCGAGCTTGCCGATCACCGCCCTCGCCAACGACACGATAGCACAGTCGCAGGGCAAAGTCAATCAGCGACCGCGCACGCCGCCCTCGCCATCGTCACGGTAGCTGGCGACCAACTCGCGGACGGTGAGGTCAATGAGTTGGATTTTCATGTTTGCAACCTTCGATTACGAATAACAATCCGCACATACTTGGGCTTACCTTTTATTGTACCATCCTTGTCTTTAATCAAGCCATGCGCCTTGAAAGGAGTCGTATCGCTTAGCCTGATGTCGTTAGCGCTGAGTATCTCAAACTGCTCGGGATTGTGCTTGTCCAAAAAGCTGATTGGCACACCCATCGCGCCTGCCCAGTCCATGGGGATTTCTTTCGTCTTGTCGACATTGATCGCATCATAGTTGTCGTAATGGGGATACTCTTCCGGTGAGTAGCGTTTGTACAGAATAAGTTCCTCGTGCCGCTTCTTGTGCTCAAGATTGGTGAACCAGCGAACCCCCTTCACCCTGACATATTGCCTTCCGTCCTCAGCAACCCTGTTTGTCGCTGCTGTTAGAGGGTAATTCTCTGGCACGCCGAATTCTCTGTCGCCGCTCTTGATGCTCGCTCCGTACCATATTTTGTCGTGTTGAAATAGCGGAAATATCTCCTTGTAAGTAGTGGCATTCATATTGCCGATAATCAAAAACTTCTTGTCATATTCGATCAACTGCGCGACATATTCCCGAAACAGTGAAAAAGGTGGGTTGGTCACCACGATGTCGGCTTGCTTTAGTAGTTCGATACATTCATCACTGCGAAAATCGCCATCGCCTTCGAGATAATTTATACCAATATCTTCGGCGTCTGGCACGGCGGTCTCGTTTTCTGTGCCATCGTATTCCAGGTAGATGGCTCGTTCGCTGTCGTTTTGGCTGAACATATTCATCTGCTGGTTCTTGTAGCAGGTGGTGACGAGTTTCTTCAGTCCGAGGATGCGGAAGTTGTAGGCGAAATAATGAAAGAAGTTGCTAACGCGCGGGTCATCGCAATTGCAATAGATGATCTTACCACGGAAATGCTGGGTATAGTGGCGCAGTTCGTTTTCGATGTCGGATAGCTGGGTGTAGAACTCGTCTTTTTTGTTGGTTTTGGCTGCGTGCAGGTTTCTGTTTTTTGCCATTTTTCTCCTCGCTTGGCGGACGAGTCAGTGGCCCGCCCCTACAACCGTCAAATCTCTGTGCCTCCCCCTGACCTGTCGGGGGGACCGAGGGGGGTTGAGCGGGCGATCTGCTGGGCGCGCGCGTACAGGCGCAGCAGAAAGGCGCGCGGCTCTTCATCAATTTGCAGCCGAGCCCCCCGCATCTGCGGCAAAAACGGCGTCTCCAGCGCGCTTTCGCTGATGACCTGGTTGAACTGATTGACAAAAGCGTTGTGCTGCATGACCACAGCGTTGAGGAAGTGTGGCTCGTCGGTCGCTTTCCACAGTTCGCAAGCCGCCAGCAGCGCCTCCATCCAATGCAGCAAAGCGCCCAGCTTGTAGCGGTGCTCGGGGTCGGTCAGCAGTTCGCGCGCGCCCAATTCCTCGCGCAGTTGCTGCATGGCGCGCACGATCAAGCCCGCGTCCAAATCGATTGGCAGCGCCAGATCTTCGATGTAGCGGGCATAATCGAAGAAGTCGGGATTGCGCAGGCGGCGGCTGTTGGCGCGGATTTGGTCGCCCGAGCGAGATGTGGCGATGCCATGGCGCAGCAGGTCCAGGCGCTGCTCGACATCGGCGCGGCGGCTCGCCCCCAGGTAACGCCGGGCATGCTTGGCGGTCATCAGTGTGTTGATGGTGTAATGCCCGTCAAAGACCGGCAGCACAAAAGAATCGATGGCGTTGCGCCCGATGACCGACTCGGCCAGGAAGCCTTTGCTGCCGACCACCAGCAGATTCTGCCCCAGCAGTTCGTTGGCGCGCAGCAGCAGCCAGCTCTTCAACATCACGCCATGAAATTGCAAGAAGCTGCCGGCGCTGAAAGCCAGGGCGCGATAATAAATGAAGTTGAGCACCGCCCCTTGCAGCGCCAGATTATACATTTGGCGCAGCACATTGCTGAAATTGATGGGATTTTCGTTGAAGATGCGCTTCTTCGACAAGTGGTCGATGCTGGCGGGGATGGCTTCGTTCAGCAGCTTGACGCCCACATAGGCGCACTGGTATTTGCTGGGCATGGCCATGCGCTGCAAGATCTGCAACCCATGCCCGAGCTTGCCCAGCAGGCGACCCGGCCCATCGATGTCGAAGCTGGTCAGCACCATGCGGCTGAGCACATGCGTCTCCAGGCGCTGCCAGTTTTTGCAGCTGCTCTGGGGCACGAGGAAGATGGAAAGTGAGCGCGGACCGCTGCTGGCCGGGTCGGTTTTGGCGACGATGGTGTGATAATCGGCGTGATACGAATTGTTGATAAGCCACTTGCGCCCTTTGATGTGATACTCGGCGCAGTCCGGGTCGGCGCAGAGAGGCGTGGCGATGGTGCGCGCGGACAACAGGTCGCTGCCGATCTCTTCTTCTGTCCAGCCCAGAGTGAAGAGGCTGTCTTTGAGCTCTTCGGCGATCTCGTCTTCGCCCGCGGCGATGATGGTCATCCAGGCGAGCATGCTGGCGCCGGCCGCGATCATCAGGTCGGGTTCGTCGCCATACAACTCTGTGCCGACTTGCAGGGATTTGTGCATGTTGAAATCGGGCAGCAGGGCATCGTAGAGGTGACGGATCGACCCGCGCAGGTGGTCAAAGTCGACGATGCTGCCGAAATCGGGATCGGTGACAAACATGCGGGCAAGTCCAAGTCATTCGCCGTGGCAATAGCCGCGCAAGTATAGGCGCAATATGGCGCGCTGTATAGTCCCCGCGGTTTTGGGGGCGCTTAATTGTGTGGATGTGATAATCGAACCCCCCATCCCCCGACCCCTTGCCCCCAGAACGAGGGAAGGGGAGTTGCAAAGCGACCGCAGAGAATGTAAGCCCCTCCCTCATTTTGGGTCGCGTAGACACAGACCGCCGGGAGGGGTTTGGGGTGGGGAAAACTACCGCACATCGGTCTCGCGCGGGACGACATCGCAGGTTTCTTGATACCAGGTCAGCAGCCGGTCGCGCAATTGGGCCAGCGTCGGCGCATAATCTGGCTCGTCGATGAGATTGCGCAGCTCACCCGGGTCGGCGCGCAGGTCATAGAGCTCGTCTCGTTCATAGAGGCGGCGTACATATTTGTGCGTTTTTGTGCGGCACATGGCGGCTTTGCTGTGCGATCCGCTTTCGCTTTTTTGCATCTGGGCGCGGGGCCAATAAAGCACGCCGGGGTCGTCATAGGCCGGGCTTTCTTTCTCTTTGGCTTGTTCTTCGCCATAGAGTCGTCCGCCTTCGCAGAAGACGGCATCACGGTGTGGGGTCTCGTCGCCGGCGATCACGCCCGCCAGCGAACGCCCGAAGTGGTCATAGCCGGGATCGATGCCCGCCCAGTCGTAGGCGGTGGCGGTGAAATCGATCAGCTCCACTAATTGATCGCGGCTGCCGGGCTGGACAGGCGCTTGGGCAGGCGGCTTGACGATGAGTGGCACGCGCGTCAGGCAATCTTCAAATGTGTTCTGCGTCTTTTCTACCAAGCCATAATCGCCGGTGAAATCGCCATGATCGCTGAAAAAGAAAATGGCGCTGTCGTCATAAAGTCCGCTCTCTTGCAAAGCGGCGACCAGCTTGCCAAACTGGGCATCGACGCGGGCGCACATACCATAATAGGTGGCGCGCAGCTCGGTGAAGCGCTCTTCGCTCCAGCCTTGCAGTCCCTGGCGCTGGTAGACGCCTTCCAACAGCGAGGGCTTGCTCGACCAGTCGGGCGTGGGCAGCCGTGCCGGGATCGCCTCGCGGTTGATCTGGCTGAACCAGGGGTCTTCGACGCCATAGGGCGGGTGCGGATAGCCGATGGGCAGGTAGATACAGAGCGGCTGGTCGGGCGGGGCATTGCGGATCTGCTGGCAAGCGCCATCGACCATCGCCCAGTCGTTGTCATAATAGACACTGTCTTCAAAACCTCCCCCTGACCCGTCGGGGGGACTGAGGGGGGTCAGTTTGCCCGCGAAGAAGGAGTAATAATTGTCGCCTTCGGGGTCGCCACGCCAATCATCGGCGCTGTGCAGGTTGGGGCGCAGCGGACGCTCTGCCGCGTATTTGACATCGCAATAGTCCTCAAAGCCAGCCTGTCGCGGCACGAGGTCGTTTTTGCCGCCCCACCATACGAAGTAGCCGGCATCTTTGAGTTTTTTGAGCAAGACAGGTTCATCCGGACGCAGCATATGGAACATGGTGCGATGCCCGCGCACATGCGGATACCAGCCCGTCATAAATGAGCAGCGGCTGGGTGTGCAGACGGGGTTCTGGCAGAAAGCATGGCGGAAGGAGACGGCGTCAGATTCGATGATGCGGTCGAGGTTGGGCGTGACAGCGGCGGGATTGCCCAGATGCGCCATGACATCGCCGCGCCATTGGTCGGGGTTGAAGATGATGATGTGTGGTTGCTGCATAAAATGCTCCTATTCCCGGTGTTTCTTAAACTGCCCAGTCTTCAATCGCAAGTTGCGGCACGCGACGGAAGTGGCGGGTGTTGTGGGTTACCAGGATCAAATTTTGCGCCAAAGCGATTGCGGCAATTTGGGTATCCACAGGACCGATTCTTATACCTGCGTTCTTCAGGTATCCATCAATGCGTCCATATGCTCTCGCTGCAGCTTGGTCAAACGACAGAATCGTATAGTGCAAAAAGAAAGCCGACTGTTTTGCATAAGTCAGCAAAGACTGCTCCGATCGGGCAGCACCAGAGAACATTTCCGCCAAAGTCAGCGCGCTTATGGCGATCTCGGATCTGGGCACAAGATCTGCGTTGTGCTTCACTCGCGGTTCGCGTCCATTTAACAGATATATACAGATGTCGGTATCTAGCAGGTAGATCATTCCAGGACTTCGTAAACCTCGCGGTTGCCGAAATCGTCGCGCCGAAACCGTAAATCAGGTAAGCTGCCGAATGTGTTGGCGATATACTCGTCCCATGATATGTCTTTGTACTCTTGCTGTCTGATGTCATGTTGCAGAGCACGGCTCAAGTACTCCAAGAGTTGCGTCTTTTCTTCTAGCGTGAGCTTATGCATCGCGCGCACAATATCCAAGAGAGCGCTGTGCGATCCCTCAGCAATGTGGTAGCTTGTTTCATTTTCGATTACTTCTTGCATTGGATTTGACCGTTCCCTTTTCCTCACTATATAAGCACAAATTGCCCCTCACAACAAATCTCCTGGCAGCGGGCAGAAGTCGATATCGTAGCCAAAGGCGCGCGGACCGACCACCGCCAGCGCTTCGGGCGTTTTCAGTTCTTTGGGCGCGGGCATGCCCAGCACCGCCACGCGCAATCCATAACGCAGCGCCTCTGTGCCGATCGCCTCGCCGTCGTCCAGGCTCACAATCGTGATCAGGTCGGGCACAGCGCACAGCACATCATCGCCCAGCCGCGCGACGAGATTTTCGTTTTGGAAGTCGATTTGCAATATCCCAGTAACCCCCCTCGGTCCCCCCATCGAGATTGGGGGAGGCTGAACCTTTGACTCCCCTCTGCAACCCGTTGGGGAGGGGTCGGGGGTGGGGTAGATGCCGGCAGCAGGTGTCTCGTTGTGGAAAGGCGCGATTTTCAGCTGGCCGCGGGCGAATCCCTGCACAGTCCGCCGTTCGACATCGGTGATCTTGCCGGTGAACAAAATGCGACCTTTGCAGAGCTTGGCGATCGTCTCGGCTGGTTCGATGCTGCGCGCGCGACAATCCAGCACGCTTTCGCCGATGCGCTTCGCCAGGCTGAGGGTGTCGCGGATGATGGTGCGCTTCAAGTCTGCGCCACTCAGCACCGGCATCACTAGCGCAGCGCTGCCACCCATCTCGATAGTCAGGCTGCGGGCGAACTCTTCAGCCTGCTTTGCGCTGCCGATGCGCGGGAAAATGGCGATGTTGCCGTGCGTGTCGGCCAGGGCAAAAGGGCTCGGCGCAACGCCATAAATCATGAAGGTGTCCATCTGCAGCTCGGGGAAGGCGCGTCCCATGCTGTCGCCATCGACGACGGGCAGGCCCAACTGCAAGGCGGCCACCAGCGGACCCAGCGCGTTGCCACCACCGATCTCGCCGATGATGATGGCGTGCATGGGCTGGCCCAGGTGGGCTTCCATGGCGCGGACGGCACGCATGATCTCGCGCCCTTCTTGCAGTTTCTCGTTGCTGACTGTGGGCGCGCCCATGCCACCGACCGCGCAGACCAGGGCATCGTCTGGCACATCGTCGGCGCGGATGATGGGCAGGGATTTGCCGCCCCCGCGCAATTCGTTGTCCAGGCGCAGACGGTTGAGATAGGTGCTGCCGCCCCCACCCGTGCCGAGTATGCCCGCGCCGATGGCGATGGCGTGGGTGTCGTTGAGGGTTACGGATTGCATTGTTTCTTTATCTTCTCCATAGAGACACAGAAGTAAGTCCAACAAAGAAATGCAACATTCAAATGGAATCGTGTAGGGGCGACTCTTGAGTCGCGTAACCCCTCTCCCAGCCCCTCCCCGACGAGTCAGGGAGGGGAGTCAAGGTATGTGCCTCCCCCTGACCTGTCGGGGGGATTGAGGGGGGTTTCGCCTCCCCCTGACCTGTCGGGGGGATTGAGGGGGGTTTCGCCTCCCCCTGACCTGTCGGGGGGATTGAGGGGGGGTTTCGCCTCCCCTGACCTGTCGGGGGGACCGAGGGGGTGATTATCGAGCTCACCCAAACCGCTCTTCCACCGGCACATAATCGACATCGTAGCCAAAGTAGCGCGGATGAGCCAATTGCAGAGCGGCTGGTTCTCGCCATTGTGGCGCGCAGGGGAAGGCGATCACCGCCACGCGCATGCCATAGCGCAGCGCCTCGGTCGTGATGGGCTCGCCCGTTTCATTATCCAGCACAGCGATTAGATCGGGCACGGTCGCCGCGAACTCGCCATCGATGCGCGCCGCCAGGTGTTCGTTTTGGAAGTCCAGCAACAGCTCGCGCCCGGCGTATGCGCCCGTACCACCCATGGCCGCCGTGCCTTTGTTCCAGCCGCCTTCGATGCGCCGGTCGACATCGGTGATTTTGCCGCGAAAGAGCAGGAAGCCGTCCACCGCCGCTCGCACCGCATCGACTGGATTGGCTTCGGCGCGGCGGGCGTTGCGCACCGTCTTGCCGATATTTTCCGCCAGCGTGATGGTGCCGTGGATAGACGCTTCTTTCAGTTGGCGCACGGTGGCGGAATAGAGTGCGATCATGCCCTCCGCGCCCATGTGCACCACGCAAGACCGCGCGAATGTTTCGACCCAGGCATTGCTCACCGTGTCCATCAGCAGCACATTGCCGCGTTCGTCGGACATGGCGAAAGGGCTGGCGGTGATGCCATGCGCGGTGAAAATGGTCATCTGGATTTCGGGGAAAGCGCGCCCCATGCCATCGCAGTCGACCATGGGGATGCGCAGGCGAGCCGCGACATAGATGGGCATGACAGAGTTCAGGCCGCCCGCCTCGATGCTCATCGTGCCGCGGGGCTGGCGGCCGGAATATTTGCCAAGCGCTTGAAAGGCGCGGATCATGTCATCGCCGGCTGGCAGTTTTTCCACGATGACGATGGGCGCGCCCATGCCAGCGGCTGGCACGATCAGGTCATCGTCGTCCAGCTCGTCCAGCGTGTATAGCTCGACCGGACCATACTGGCGGATGGCTTCGCGAGCCATGAGCTTGCCGACATAGGGATCGCCGCCGCCGCCCGTGCCCAGCACCGCAGCGCCCAAGGCTATGTCTTCGACGGCCGCTTCGTCAATGATGCGCATGTTGTCGTTATCCTTCTATTCATCTCAAGTTTCGCATAGGGGCGAGGCGATGAACTCGCCCGTTGAAATCGCAATTATCCAATCGGTTCGTTGTAGGGGCGACCTACCAGGTCCCCCGCTTTCAAAAATACCAATCTATCAATAACGGGCGATATGGTATATCGCCCCTACAACTAATCCGCGGTGGGGGTCAGCCATAGCGCGCTTCCACCGGCACATAGTCCGTCTCGTAGCCGAAGTAGCCCGGTCCCACCAGCTCCAGCCCTTTGGGCGTGCGCCATTTTTCCGCGCAGGGGATGGCGATGATGGCCACGCGGAAGCCATAACGCAGGCCTTCGGTGGTGATGGGTTCGCCGGTATCGACATCCAACACGGCCAGCAGGTCGGGCACGGTCACTTTGAATTCGCCATCAATGCGCGCGGCCAGGTGTTCGTTTTGGAAGCTGAGCTGGAGGCGCTGCCCGGCATAGTCATCAATGCCTTCGATATGCGCGTCGCCTTTGGCAAAGCCGGCTTCGGTGCGGCGTTCCACATCGCCGATTTTTCCTTTGAAGACGAGGAATCCGCCCACAGCTTCGCGGATGGTTTCCACAGGTTCGGCTTCTTCGATTCGGGCGCGGCGCACCACCTTGCCGATCTCTTCCGCCAGCGTGATCGTGCCGGGGATGGCGGCTTCACGAAGCTGGACGGCAGTGGCGGCATACAAAGCAATCATGGCCATCGCGCCCATATTCACCGTGACGCTGCGGGCGAAGGTCTCTGTCCACAGGTTGCTGATTGTTTCCATCAGCACAGTGTTGCCGCGCTCGTCCGACATAGCGAAAGGCGTGGACGAGATGCCATGGATGGTGTGCGTGACCATTTGCAGTTCGGGGAAGGCACGCCCCATGCCATCGCAGTCGACCATGGGCACGCCCAGCCGCGCCGCCAGGTAAATGGGCACGACCGAATTCAATCCGCCGGCTTCTATGCTCATGGTGGCTCTGACCGGTTTGCCGATGTATTTGCCCACCGAAAGGAAGGCGTTGACGATATCGTCGCCATTGGGCATTTTCTCGACCATCACGGTGGGCGCGCCCATCATGGCGGTTGGCACGACCAAATCGTCATCATTCAGCTCGTCGAGCGTGTAAAGCTGCACAGGACCATAATCACGAATGGCTTGCCGCGCCATCAACTTGCCGATGTAGGGGTCGCCACCGCCGCCCGTGCCGAGGACTGCCGCGCCCAGAGCCAGGTCTTCCAATACCGCTTCGTCTATGATGCGCATGCAATGTGATCCTTTTCCCAAGCTTCTCGTAGGGGCGAGACTTGCCTCACCCAACCCCTCCGCCAGCCCCTCCCCGTCAGGACGGAGAGGGTAGCCAGAGCCCCAGCCTCCCCCGACCCGACGGGGGGACCGAGAGGGGTCAAATCAGCCACCCACCAGATCGCCGATGGCTTTGACCATGATGCGAGTGGCATTGCCGGGCAGATAGGCAAGGGGCACTTCTTCGACATCGACGATTTCGATACTGCTGGGGTCCGCGCCGGCATTCACTGCGCGCTCGCTGGCTTCGGCTTTGGCCTGGTCGAGCGCGTCATCGCGGCTCATCTCCGCCAGCGAAAAGATGCGGTCGCATTCGCCGCCGACCTGGGCGATAGCCGCGCCGATGGCATTGGCGACCGGGAAGTGGTCGGGTTTGATGATCTCGCTTGCGCCTTCGATATCGCCAGTGACCAGGATGCTGCCGCCGCCGACCACGATGACCGGCACAGGCGTCGCGCTGGTCTTCATGCGGTCGACCGCAATGGCGATCATCTCCATGATGCGCGCCTGCACCGCCGCGACCAGATCGGCATCCAGCCCGGCTACCGCGCCCACATCGCCGATTGTTTCCGAGCCGCCCGCTACGATCACATCGGTGGCTGTCAGCACATCGCCGCCGAAAACCAGCGCCTTGCTGGTGAGCTCATAACCGACGCTCTGGGGACCGACTCTAATTTGCCCCCATCCCCCGGCCCCTTCCCCCACCAGGAGGGAAGGGGAGTTAGCGGCGCTCGCTTCAGATGCCAATCCCCCCCGCGGGAGGGAAGGGGCGTTAGGGCCACTGCCTCCAGGTGTCAATTCCCCCTCCCTCTTTATGGGGGAGGGGGTTAGGGGGTGGGGGGTCACCAAGCTGCCGCCGCCCAGGCCGATGGAATAGGTATCGGGCATGCGAAAGTTGGTGCGCACGCCGCCGATATCGACAGCCAGCGCCGCGGGCCGCGGGAAGCCATGCTGCAAGACGCCGATGTCGGTTGTCGTGCCGCCCACATCGACCACGATGGCATCGCGCAAGCCACTGAGAAATGCCGCGCCGCGCATGCTGTTGGTCGGACCCGATGCGAAAGTCAGCACAGGGTATTCTTTGGCGAAGTCGGCATTCATCAATGTGCCGTCATTTTGGCTGATATAGAAAGGCGCGCGGATCTGCAGCTCGTCCAGCGCCGCTTTGAAGCCGTCCACGGTGCGCGCCGCCAAGCCACGCAGGCAGCTGTTCATGATCGCGGCGTTCTCGCGTTCCAGCAGGCCGATGCGCCCAATCTCGCTGCTGAGCGTGATATTGGCGTCGGGGATGGCTTCGCGCACGATATCTGCCGTCTGTTCCTCGAATGTGGCGTTAACTGGCGAAAACACGGAAGAAATGGCGATGGCATCCAAGCCCGCATCGCGGATCCTGGCGGCGATATCGCGCACTTCATCGGGCTGGTAGGCGCTGATTTCTCGCCCGTCAAATTCGTGCCCGCCGTGCGCCAGGTGCGCTTCTCCGCCGACCAGTTCGCGCAGGTCATGGGGCCAATCGACCATGGGCGGCAGGCAGACTGTCGCCGGCAAACCCAGGCGGATGCAAGCAGTGGGAGTCAGCCGCTTGCGTTCGACGACCGCGTTGGTGAAGTGGGTCGTGCCGATCATGACGCCGTCGATGGCAGCGGTGTCTATCCCGGTGTCGGCGATGACCTCGCGCATGGCTTTGGCGATGCCCTCCGAGACATTGGCCGTGGTGGGCGTTTTGGTCGAGCTGACGACAGTCGCGCCATCCATCAAAACAGCGTCGGTGTTCGTCCCGCCGACATCGATTCCGATTCTCATGGTCTATTCTCCCGTGGTGATTACTTTGTGAGCAGCACAAATCTCAAGCTCATGGCAGTCCCATTCGCTCATGAACTTCTCGCGGCGTCTGGCTGGCCAACCAGCCTCGTTCCATGCTGATAATCTCGAGTTCCAGCCCTCTCTTCAGATTGGTAATGGCTGCATATTCCCCATAGGGGTCGACATCCCAATAAAACTCGAGCTGCTTCGCTTCCGCTCTGATCTCGCCTGCCCAGCCCACAATCACCAGCCCAGCCGCATGATCGTAGTGGTGGGATGCTTCATGAATGAGCGTGCTGCACAGGATCATATAGTCTACGCTGCGCCCCTCGCCACGAAAAGCATGGCTTTGCGACAGGTAAGTAGCGCGCTCGGCCAATCTGGCGAAGCTGGCTCCGTACAAGGTGCTCTGTCCGATTTTGCTCGTCCCGTTACTCACATACGCGTACCAGGCGGGCGCGCGACGTTGCAGCCAATCCAGCGCGTTATTGACGCGGCGAACAAATATCTCTGCGCCTTCGATGATCGGACGTTGCGAGACGACCACTGGAGATTGCGCTGCGGCCGGGCACTGGCCATGCTGATATGCCCAATAGCCGTCCGTCCACTCCACATCGCTATGGCACTGGCGGTCGACAAAGCAGCAGTTGTCCACCTGTGCGGGCGCGTTGCTCGAGGCCTGGGATTGCGCTGGCGCGGCGCACTGCCCATGCTGGAAAGCAAAATAGCCGTCTGTCCATTGACTGTCGGTGCTGCATTGGCGGTCGATGCCGCAGCAATTGTCCACCTGCGCCGCTGTTAGCCCGCACAGGCTAACCAAGACGAACAAGATTGCGCATGCTCTGGCCTTCATTGGCAGATTCCATTTTGAACTTTTGTCATGGAGTGTGCCTCAGCTTCTTATGTGTGTCTTCTACCTAGCGTTCACATAGATAGGACACCATCCATCTGCGCCTGTGCAATTATATCGCTGGCGGCGTGTCGAAAACTATATGCCCGCGCGCGCGTGGTAATCGGCGACCGCAGCCCGCAGCCAGCCCACATCGGGGGATTCTGGCCAGATGGATTCGATGACTTCCAGGCGCGCTTCTTCGCAATCGGCTTCGTTGGCCCAGCCCGCTGTTTGCGTGTAGGTGCGTTGCTTGATGGCATGGCAGGCTTCATGCGTGATGCCGCCCGCATAGCCCACAATGTATTTGCGGTCGGGATGCCAGTTCGGGTCATCGCGCTCCCAATCCAGCCACTCGTGGCCAATGGTCCAGGATTGATTATAGAACCCCCCTGCTCCGCCCAGCGGCATCAGCCGAAACTCGAGCGCTCCGCTGTTGTCGATGTAAGGCAGCCATTGCGGCGCATGAATCGCTATCAAGTGCAGGGCATCATTCACCAATTTCGTAAACTTGGGATGGTCGCCCGTGATCGCGGGGCGCGTTCCCAAAGGCGCTGGGTGAACGCACTGGCGATTCTGATATTGCGTCCAGCCGCGCGACCAATCTGCGTCGCTGTGGCAGGTATTGTGGTGCATGTAACAGCAGTTATTAAACGGGTCGCTGGTCGGATTCGCCAGGAATCGTTTGACGCCTTCTGGCATAAGCGGCGTTGACGGCAGGTTCGGCGCTGAACCAATAGACGAAACGGATGAGGCGATTGACTGCGAGCCCGCCGCGCCGTGGCATTGGTTTTCGCGGAATGCATAAAAGCCGACAGTCCAGTCCCAGTCGGTATGGCACTGGCGGTCGATGCCGCAGCAGTTGTCAACATGCGCGGGCGCAGGCACATTGCTGACGGGTGGGGCGCTTGTCGCAGGTTGAGACGGCGTGGACACAGCGCACTGCCCCCACTGGAATGCCCAATATCCGTCCGTCCACTCCTGGTCGTTGTTGCACTGGCGGTCGATGCCGCAGCAGTTGTCAGTTGGCGCGGAGGAGCCTGCGGCGGGAGCGGGCTGCTGTGACTGTGTTGGCGCGGCGCACTGCCCACGCTGGAAAGCATAAAAGCCGTCTGTCCATTGCTGGTCGCTGTTGCATTGACGATCCACAAAACAGCAGTTGTCAATTTGCGCGGATGCCACGAGACAAAACGCGAAGACCAACACTGCCGCGATCAGAATGTTGGTTTTCTTCAAGACGATTCTCCGCTTATGATACAAGTTCGCATAATATGGCGACGCTGCGACACGGTCGCAAGCCAGTTACCGGGCTCGGCCGCGGACGAAATGCCACATTGAGCCGAAAACTCGCGGGAAGACCACAGCCATTGCAACTGCTGCCGCTGGCGAAGTTGGCTTGGGTCATGCCCGCCATCCCCCGATAAAATTGTCGTCAGCCAAGACTTGACTTTTACCAACACTTGCAGAATAGGCAATAGTTGCGATAACTTCCAGCGTTCATGTCGAACTGCTCAGGATTTCCGAATAGTTGCTTCGTTTGCCGAACCAGTAAGTCTTTCTTACAAGTTGCGCCAGTCATTCCTCGTCTCTCTCTGCGCCCTCCGTAAATGCAAGAAAGTGGTGAAACAATCATTTGCCACAGAGGCACAGAGGCACAGAGATAAACCTTTGCTTTTTTCTCGGTGTACTCTCGCAACTCGGTGTACTCGGTGGTGAAGCGTTTTCCATCCACATCATTCGGCGGGCCGCAAGCCAATCACCCCGCCCGGCAGCGGACGGAAAGCTACATCGTAGCCGAACGCGCCGGGTCCCACGACTTCCAGCGCGGTTTCGCTCTTCAATTGCGGCGGCGCAGGCACGGCAATCACCGCTACCCGCGTGCCATAACGCAGCAGCTCGGTAGTCACGGGTTCGCCTTCTTCTGCGGTGACGATGCAGATCAAATCGGGCGTCGTCACCGCCACCGCGCCATTGACCCGCGCGATCAACAATTCATTTTGAAACTCGATCGCCAGTTGGTCAGCGTTGGCGAAGCTGTCGATGCGCACCGAGCCCCTCGCGAAGCCGGCTGTAGTGCGCCGATGCACATCGCCGATCTTGCCGTGGAAGAGCACCTGCCCGTCCAGCACATCGGCAACGACCTGGGGCACATCGTTTTTTTGCCGCTGCGCCGCGATGACCTTGCTGCCCAGATGATGCGCCAGGCTCATGGTGTAATGCACGCCCGAGGCTTTGAGCTGCGCGCCGGTCATGATTGTGCCGACCAAGCCAGCGCGCGCGCCCATGCTGACGGCGATATTGCGCGCCATCTTCTCCGCCCACAGGTCATTGACAGCGGCGGGTATCACAGCGGCATTGTCGGCGGCATCGACCATGGCCAGCGGGGCGGCGGTGGCAGCGCTGTCGAAGAGGAAAGACGACATCTGAATCTCGGGGAATGCCCGGCCCATGCTGTCGCTGTCGACCGTGGGGATGCCCGCCTGCAAGCCACAGATCAACGGCTGCATGGAGTTTGCGCCACCGATCTCGGCGATGGCGATGGCATCGAACCTCCGCCCGATATGCGCTTCCAGCAAACGCAGCGCCCGCAGCATCTCTGTGCCTTCGGGCAGCTTCTCGATGCTCACAGTCGGCGCGCCGATGTTGCCAGCCACGCAGACCAGCGCCTCGTCTGCCAACTGCAGGGGATCGACCAGGGGCTGCGGACCTTTGTCGCGGATGACCGACGCCAGATGCAAGCCGCCCAGATAGGGGTTGCCGCCGCCGCCCGTACCCAATATCCCCGCGCCGATGCCGATGGGGCGGATGTCTTCCAGGGTTACTTCACGCAGCATAATACCACCTCAATGATACGAACACTGTCATGCGCAACAATTGCCACAGAGACACAAAGGCACCGAGGAAATACCTTTGTGCCTTTGTGACTCTCTCTGTGTCTCTGTGACTCTGTGGCAATTTACCCATCCACATGCAGATGACAGGCGACAGCATGCCGCGGCTCGATCGTCAGCAGCGGCGGGGGCAGAGTCTCGCACTGCTCAAGCTTTTGGGCATGACAGCGCGGCGCAAACGGACAGCCACCCCCGGTCGCCAGCGTGAGGTCGCCCGTGAGGATGATCTCTTCGCGCTGCATATCCGGGTCTGGCTCGGGGATCGCCGAGATCAGCGCCTGCGTATAGGGGTGTTTGGGCTGCTCGAAGATGACATCGGTGGCGGCGACTTCGACGATTTTGCCCAGGTAGAGCAGCGCCACTTCGTCGCACATATAGCGCACCACGCCCAGATCATGCGAAATGAAGAGATAAGTCAGGTCAAAGCGATCTTGCAGGTCTTGCAGCAGGTTGAGGATCTGCGCCTGCACCGAGACATCCAGCGCCGAGGTTGGCTCGTCCAGCACCAGCAGACGCGGCTGCACAGCCAGGGCGCGCGCGATGCCGATGCGCTGCTGTTGTCCGCCACTGAATTCATGTGGATAGCGGTAATAATGTTCTTCTTTTAAGCCGACCACATGCATCAATTCCAGGACGCGGTCGCGGGCTGCATTGCCTTTCAGGCTCTCGTGTATCCAAAGTGGCTCGCCGATGATCTGCCCGACGGTCATTCGTCCATTGAGCGATGCGGCTGGTGCCTGGTAGATCATCTGGATGTCGCTGCGCAGCCGCCGCAGATCGCGCGCTTTGAGATGCGTGATATCTGCGCCAGCATAACGTATGCTGCCGGCTGTTGGCTCTAACAAGCGCAAGATGCACTTGCCGATTGTGGTCTTGCCGCTGCCGCTTTCGCCCACCAGCCCCAGTGTTTTGCCATGCTGCAGCGCAAAGCTGACATCGTCCACCGCGCGGAAATCGGCCAGCCGCCGATTCAGCAAACCGCCGCGCACCGGAAAGTATTTTTTCAGGTTGGCGACTTCCAACAAGGCGCTCATGGGAAGAGCCTCCTGCCCCCCATCCCCCGGACCCTTGCCCCCAAATTGAGGGAAGATGAGACAAACTCAGGGCTCGGAATTAGCACGGTCATCCCTCCGCCTCATACAAATAACATGCGGTCGTGTGCTGCTCGCCCACAGGCACGGGCGTCGGGACGGTTTGTCGGCAGACAGCCATGGTATGCTGGCAGCGCGGATGAAAGCGGCAGCCGCCCGGCGGGTCGATCAAGTTGGGGATCATGCCCGGGATGCCCTCCAAGCCGCCCCGCGTGACTTCTTTTTGTGGCACGGCAGCGATCAAGCCGCGCGTATAGGGATGTTTGGGGTTGCGGAAGAGCTCGCGCACCGGCGCTTCTTCGATCACCCGGCCAGCGTACATCACCGCTACCCGTTCGCAGCTGCGCGCCACGACGCCGAGGTTGTGCGTGATCAGCAGCACAGTCAAGCCCAGCTGCGAAACCAGCGAGCGGATCAAACGCAAGATCTGCGCCTGAATGGTGACATCGAGCGCCGTCGTCGGCTCATCGGCGATCAGCAGATCGGGGTCGCCAGCCAGCGCCATGGCAATGAGTACGCGCTGACGCATGCCACCGCTGAATTGATGTGGATAATCATAAATGCGCCGGTCGCCATCGGGGATGCCAGTCAGACGCATCAGCTCGACTGCCCGTTCATGCGCGTCTTTGCGAAGCTGCCGCGCCGATGGAGCAAAGCCACGCCAGCGCCCCGGCACTTTTTTGCCTTGCGCCCGCTGATACAAAACGGCATCCACCAGTTGCTCGCGGATAGTGAAGAGCGGATTGAGATTTGTCACAGGATCCTGGAAGATCATGCCCAGGTGGCGCGCGCGAAAAGCCTCCATGTCGCTTTCGGACTTGTTGAGGATGTCTTCGCCATTGAATTGCACGCGCCCGGCGGTGATGCGCCCCGGCGGCATGGGGATCAATCGCGGCACAGACAGCGCCGTCATCGACTTGCCACAGCCGGTTTCTCCCACCAAGCCCAGCACATCGCCGCGCCGCATAGAAAGGTCGACGCCCGCCAGCACCTTGACCAGCCCGTCGTAGGTATCGAATTCCAGGTGCAGGTTTTCGATGTTCAGCAAATGGGTCATAGCCTGTTACCGCCGCGAGCGCGGATCGAGCACATCGCGCAGGCCATCGCCGATGAGATTCCAACTGAAGACCATCAGCCAGATAGCCAGACCCGGGAAGGTGGCGATCCACCATTCATCGGGGAAGTAGCGCCGTCCATCGTTGATCATCGCGCCCCATTCTGGCGTCGGTGGCTGCGCGCCCAAACCAATGAAACCCAGCGCGGCGGCTGTCAGCACAGCGAAGCCAAAATCGGTGGTCATTTTGATGATGATGGGCGAAACGGCGTTGGGCAAAATATGGCGAAAGATGATGCGCGCGTGCCCGGCGCCGATGCCATAAGCGGCTTCTACGAAAGGCTCTTCTCGCAGCGAAAGCACCAGACTGCGCGTCAGACGAGCAAAACCGGGCCACCACACCAGCGAGATGCCGATCATGGCGTTGATGATCCCCTTGCCCAGCGCCGCCGATATGGCAATGGCCAGCACCAGCGCCGGCACCGTCAAAAAGATATCGGTGATGCGCATGAGCAGGTCGTCCAGCCAGCCGCCCGCATAGCCAGAGATCGCGCCGATAGTCACGCCGATGGTGGTCGCCAGCAGGATGATGACCGTGCCGACTTGCAGCGCCAAGCCTGTGCCCATCACCACGCGGCTGAAGATGTCGCGGCCGATTTTGTCTGTGCCGAAGAAGTGCTTTTCGCTGGGCGCTTGCAGGCGTTCCAGCACATTGGTGGAGCCGCTGGCATCTTCTGGGAAGGGCGCGATCCACGGCGCGAAGACCGCCACAAACAAGATGAACAGCAGCATCAACAGCCCCAGCATGGACAGGCGGTTGGAACGGAAGCGGTAGAGGCCGCGCGCCAGGTTGTCCCAGCGGGCGGGATGCGCGCCCCCCATCTCCGGGTCCCTTCCTCCACCAGTGAGGGGAGAGGAGTTGCTCGGTGGAGAAGTCCCTCCCTCTTCATGGGGGAGGGATTTAGGGTGGGGGTGTCCCTCAGCCATAACGAATCCTCGGGTCCAGGATACCATAGACGATATCGGTCAAGATGTTGACGACGCTGAAAACGATGCCATAGAGCACGGCGATGCCCATGATGGGCTGGAAGTCGAGGCTGAGCGAGGCGTGGACGGCGTAGAGACCCAGTCCGGGCCAATCAAAGATGGTTTCGATCAATATCGCGCCCGCCATCAGCCAGCCAAAGTTGAGCGAGATGACGGTGATGGTGGCGATGAGGGCATTGCGCAGCACATATTTGAAAATGATGACGCGGTAGGGGATGCCGATGGCGCGCTCCATGCGCACGAAATCTTTTTCCAGCGCCTCGACCATGCTGGCGCGGGTGATGCGGGTGATGCTCGCGAAGGCTCCAAAAGACAGCACCAGCGCCGGAATGAACAAGTGCCGCAGCGAAACAGCGAAGGTTTCGAAGTCCAGTTGAACCAAGCTATCGACCAGGAACAAGCCAGTCGTGGCGGGTGGCGGCGCAACCAGCACGGGCAAGCGCTTGCCAATCGGGAACCAGCCCAGGTCGCGGGCGAACCAGGTCTGGAAGATCATCGCCAGCCAAAATGAAGGAAAGCTGACGAAGAAGAGTGACAGCACGCGAGCCACATGATCGGGCAGGCGGTTGCGATACATGGCCGAAATGACGCCGGCCGGCACACCCAGCAGCGTGGCAATGATGACAGCGGCAGTGGTCAATTCCAGTGTGGCGGGCCAAAAAGTGCGCAGGTCGCCCAGCACTTCGCGGCGGGTATAGAGCGATTGCCCCCAGTCGCCCTGGAAGAGCCCGCTGATGTAATCGACATATTGGACGGGCAGAGGCTGGTCCAAGCCGAATTCGCGGCGCAGGGCTTCTTTGATTTCTTCGGTGGCGCGTGGTCCGGCGGCGAGACCGACGGGGTCGCCCGGCACGATGCGCGCGATCGCGAAGGTCAATATGCTCAAACCGATGAGTGTCGGGATGATCAGGGCGACGCGCCGCAGGATGTAGAAGCGGATGTTCATGAGGCTGGCTGGCCAGTATAATCAACAGCTCTCACATCAACGCGTGCGCTCAAACGAATACGGTTGACTAGATTTGTTTTTCTCATGCGTTTGCCACTGACTTCAACCTTTCTCTTGAAGAAAGTTCGCACGATGTCATCCATTAGCTCTTCGGGTCCCTCAAGTTCCCACTTGGTGTCATCGTCTGTAACAAGCACACATTCAGTCTCATCAAGAGCGTCAGCAACTCTCAGGATGCCAGTTCTGCTTATGTCGTCGTCGGTGGTTCTATAATCAACTTCAGCATTAGGCACTGGAGGCATTGGAATGTCGCTGAAGGAAGCTTGAGTGCGACTGAATGATACAATCTCCAGCTTGTCGCCTGCATCGGCCTGGAACTTGACCGATGAGATGTGGTTGCCATCCGGAGCAAGGGGTTTGGCAGCTTTGAGAAATGCTCTGTAGTCGTCCGCGTCTCCTATACTCTCTTCAAGTTCATAGAATTGGCCTTCGTCGAGCAAACGCAGGTTATTGAAGAGTGGCTCAACTGTATCTTCAAAGCTGTCGAATCCTGGCAATTCATGCTGTTGACTTACGCCAAAGCGTATCGTGATTATAAAGCTGCCCGGTGTAACGCTAGCAATGTAGGGTTCAATATCCGCGATATTCTTTAGTTTGGCTTCTGTGAAATTCTTCATACGGCGTACGCGGGATTTGACTGCTATCTGAACTAATTCCGGAATGGTAGCCTGTCGTCTTTCCAATTCCTTCATCGAAATAAGCCCATGCCCCACTTTGTTGCCCTGCAGAGACAATTGCAATTGCCCCTCACTCAAATGGATGCCTGATTTGGCGAGGTTCACCGTACCCAAGAGGTCTTTGAGCTCCCATTCAATATCACTGCGCGGGTTGCCTGCCAACGCACGATAGATCAGTTTTTCGGCTCCAACATACATCCCGCAAAGCCAGCCCAATGTCGCCGCGCTGCGATGCAGGATGCCACGAGAAGGCTCAACATGGATGTCCGCCATCAGGTCGGCAGCGGCTTCTTCCTTCTTGAAAGCCTTCTTCATCAGCTCCAGATACTTGTCACGCTCGCCGAAGAGCTTAGCCAGGTCAGCCTCGTCAGCGTATTCCATGGCAATTCTGTGCAGTCTCTTTACTTCACGGGCGTTATGGTTCATATCGCACCATGTAGATAGTCGGTCTACTGAAATCAGTTGCAACAACTACCGCTGGTACCTTCGCATTCACGGATTCAGCAATCTGCGTTATTCCTTTTTTGATCGCCGCTGTTATGTCACTTGGCTTCCGTGTGTGAGACAAACCTTTGGCTTCCAATCCCATTTCGTGTTGGAAGAGATAATCATCGTCATCGTCTGTTTGGCTTAGCCAGAAGTCAAACCCGCTCTTTATACGAGCGCGTTCAACCACGGTGTAATTCGTAAAAGCCAATATTATCAGGATAGCAATGGCTTCGCCTGCTCGTTCGGCCGCGTTGCGCGAATCTCCAAAGGAGCGGCGGATACTCTCCGAATAAGACATCTTCCATTGTATCCGCAAATCAGCCAGCACTTCATCAAAGTTCCGCAGATCGCACGATACCCCTGATGAATGTCCGTGAGGTTTCATGCACATGACAACTGCTTCTTGCATCCGCAAAGTCAGAGCGTCCGTTAGAGCAGGAATGTCCGCATTCAAATCATCCATATCCAATATGACTGTGTCTGCCATTCTCGCCTTCTATAGGTGTGGTTAGATACGCGCAGTATAGTCTGCGTCTGGCAAATCGGAAGAATCTCCCCCCAGCATCCTGAGGGGAGACGCAAACTGATTGCCTAGCATCCGTCCATCCACATATCCTGGAAGAGCACGGTCAGCGGGTACATCGGCGAATAGCGGAAGCCTTTCACGCAAGTATTCAGCGACATGCTGCTGTCTTCGGTATACATCCAGACCGAAGTCTGCTCGGCGGCGATGAGCTCTTGTGCTTCGGCGTACATTGCCTGGCGCGTGTCGGCATCGCCAATCGTGCGCGCCTGGTCCAGCAGTTCATCCACCCGCGCATTGCTATAGAAGCTGCACGAATTGAAGCTGCCCCATTGCTCCGAATGGTACTGGTTGTACAAGTGCGCATCGGGATCCAGGAAGGGCGGCAGCGTGTAGATGTTGATGATGTCGGGTCCCGTCTCGGGCGAGGCGCAGCTGGCGACCATGTCGGGCCAGAGCATGGGGATCATGTTCAGCTCGATATTCAGTTGCGCCAAGCCTTCCAGCAGGATGAGACCGGGGATCTCTTCGCGCGGGAATTCGGTCACATAGACATAATCGAGCGTGATGCCGCCATCGGGCCAGGGCGACTGCGCCAGGTATTCGCGAGCCATATCCAGGTCATAAGCGGGATACGCCAAGCCATCGACATAACCGACGAAGTTGGCCGGCGTGGGACCAGGCAGAATCGTGATGGGCACATCTTGCGCCGCCACCATCGCCTCGTAGTTCATGGCGTGCGCCACGGCTTTGCGCAGGTTGAGGTCGCTGGTGTATTCGCCCTGGTTGTTCATCTTCAACGTATTGGTGAAGAAGCCGCCATGCTCCTCCCAAATATGATCGGGCGAATCGACAACTTTCTCTTTGTCGCTGCCCGCGACAGTATCGGCGATGTGGGTTTCGCCCGCCAGCAGCGAGTTGAGCTGCGTGGCCGGATCGCGCTGGATGATCCAGAAGAAGCCGTCCAGGTGGTCGTCACCCGTCCAGCCAGCCCAGTAGTCGTCAACGGCGACGAATTCATAGATATTGCCGATTTCCCAACGCCCCTGCGTGAAGGGACCGGAACCCGCCGCATTTTGTTTGAGGAAGGTCTGCCCCATGTCATCGCCCAGGTTGGCTTCGACGATGACGGGGTTGACCACGAAGAGCTGTGGGAGCGTGCCGATGAAAGGCGCATAGGGCTGGGTCAGCGTGAATTGCACCGTGTGCGCGTCCAAAGCCTGAGCCGTATTCTCGTCGGCGATAGTCGCCCAGCGCCAACTCGGCGGACCTGAGATGGCCAGGATGCGGTTGAAGCTGTAGACGACGGCATCGGCGGTTACCGGGCTACCATCATGGAAGACGGCGTTGTCGTGCAGGCTGAATGTCCAGACGGTGGCATCGTCGTTGACTTCCCAGCTTTCCACCAGGTGTGGCTGGGTTTCGCTGCCGCGGTAGATGAAGAGCGCGTCATACAGGCTGCGCAGGGCGGCGTTGATGGAATAATTCTCGCCGGTGGCCGGGTCGATGTTGTCGATATCCTGATTGCCGCCATAGAGCAGGATATTGTCCTGCGCCATGACGAATGACGATGCGCCGAGCAACAGGCTCAGCGCCAGACATAGAAAAAGCGTACGTTTGAACATGGGTTTCTCCTTACAATCGACTGGATGCGTACTCCCACAAGGCAGGAGTCATCGCCTGGATTGTAGCCGCGCCCCGCGTGTATAGCAATGTGCGCGCGAGTGTCCAAGTGTGTGCATACAATAATCAAGCCTCCAACCCCCAGAACGAGGGAAGGGGAGTTTTTCAGCGATGTCAGCAGGTTTTGAAGCCCCTCCCTCATTTTGGCTGAGGAGGGGTTTGGGGTGGGGGTGTAGCAGCGCGCATTCAGCAAAATCGACACTCTCCTGCCGTGCGAGCAACTTGCAGCAATAGCCAAGTGCGCTAAAATACGCGCGGCACCGGGAAAGAACCGGGCGCAACGACAACAGAGTGGAAAAATTGGAGGACAAGATGATGTTCCGTAAGCAAGCAACACTTTGGAGACTGGCTTTGGTTTGCCTTTTGCTCGGGGCGTTGGCCGCGCCGGCTCTGGCGCAGGCTGACCTGGACAAGGCGCATTGGTGCGAGGGCGTGACGATTCGTTTCTTCGCTGGTGGCACCGAGGGCGACGCTTTCGCCGGCATCGTGTATCGTGGCGCGCTGGCAGCCGCTCGTGACCTTGGGGCAAATGTCGAATATGTCTTCTCGGGCTGGGATAGCGAATTGATGACACAGCAACTGCGTGAAGCTGTCGCACAAGCGCCCGATGGCATCGCCATGATGGGCCACCCCGGCAACGACGCCATCATGCCGCTGGCTGCCGAAGCGGCTGAGGCCGGCATCATCATGATGTACCAGAATGTCGATGTCGACCAGGTACGCGCTCGTTATGGCGGCGGTTATGTCGGCGCTCAGCTCCATTCGCAAGGCCGCGCGCTCGCCGAAGAAGCCCTGCGCCAGTTCGATCTTTCGGAAGGCGACACCGCTATCGTGCTTGCCAATGTCGCCCAGCGCGAACGGGCGCAGCGTGAGCTGGCTGTTTGGGAGCGTCTGGAAGAGGCTGGCTTGAATGTCGTGCATGTAGACTCGCCGCCGACCTGGGCAGCCGACCCCAACCTGGGCATCCCGTCTATGGTGGCAGCTATCAGCAACAACCCGGATGTCAAGCTGGTGGCCTTCTCGGGCGGGCAGACCCTGGGCAACACGCAGACCTACCTCGAGGCGGCTGGCTTGGAAGCCGGTCAGGTCAAGGCCATCGGCTTCGACACCAACGAATTTATCATGCAGGGTTTCGCCGATGACTGGATCCACCTGACATCGGACCAGCAGCCGTTCCTGCAGGGCTATATGCCGATTTTGAGCATCTGCCAGACAGCCAAGTTCGGCCTGGCACCGCTCAATGTCGATACCGGCGCTGGCTTCATCGACAGCAGCAACTACGCGCAGGTATCTGACCTGGCGATCGCCGGCTATCGTTAGCATTTATCGAGACAAAAGACGACCTGCTCAATCCCCCTGTGCGAAATGGGGGGATTGAGGGGGAGATTGACTTGTGCAAACAGAGCAGAAGACCAAGACCAGCGACTACATCATTGAGTTGCGCGCCGTAACCAAGTCTTTCGGCAATGTCAACGCGGTGGACGGCATCAGCTTTGGCGTGCGCCCGGGCGAGGTAGTCGGGCTGATCGGAGACAATGGCGCGGGCAAATCCACGCTCATCAAGATTTTGTCTGGCGTGCACCAGCCCGACAGTGGGCAAATTATCGTGCGTGGCGAAGCTGTGCGTGGCTGGAACGCCGCCAAATCACGCGAGGCAGGCATCGAGACCGTCTACCAGGATCGGGCCCTCGCGCCACAGCAGACCATCACCCGCAATATCTTCATGGGGCGAGAGATCAAGAATCGCTTCGGTGTCATCAAGGTCAAGCAGCAATATGCCGAAGCCAATCGCTTGATGCGCGATATCGGCTTTACTTCCAAAGTCTTCGACCCCGATTCGCCCGTAGCCACCTTGTCTGGCGGGGAGCGTCAGGGCGTCGCCATTGCCCGCGCTCTCTATTTTGACGCCGACCTGATCGTGCTGGACGAGCCGACCACTGCGCTTTCTCTGGTCGAGACGGCGAAAGTCTTCGGCTTCATCGAAAATGTGCGCGCTCGCGGACGCTCGATCATCTTCATCGGGCACAATATCTACCATGTTTACGATGTCGCCGACCGCTTTGTCGTGCTCGACCGCGGCCAGGTCGTCATGACCGAAGTCAAGGGGGCTATCTCAACGCCAGAGGTGCTCATCAAACACATGCAGGAAATCGCCGAGTTGGGGCACGCCACCGATGCTTCGGGGACCTAACCGACTCAGTGAAACCAAGAAAGTAATGCACATTTTTACCACCGAGTACACCGAGTATTTTGAGTACACAGAGGCAAAGGCAAGAGCGAATCGGGCTAGAATCTGGCAATCAAAGTACTTGAGGTTCTGCATGAGATATTTAGATGAGCCGATCGTACTGACTTCCAGCGTACCTTAAAAGGGTTCTCGGTGTACTCTTTCAACTCGGTGTACTCGGTGGCTCATTTTTTTCATTATTTAATTTATTTCATATCTGTGGTGAAAAAATGACGCAACTGAAGTTTTCGAGGTGACAGATGTTCGGTAGCGGGTCGGGCAGCGAGCAGCAAATCGCGCGGGAAGATGCCAGCGGGCTGGTGAAATGGCTGCGCAGCAACCGCCGCGCCATCACCTCGACGCTTTTTCTGTTCGTCATGCTCATCGGCTTCACGGCCGCCAACCCGGAGGTATTCACGCAATTCAAGACTTATCGCTCGGTCATGATTGCGTTGCCAGTATCCATGTTCCTGGTCGTGCCATTGGTCTTCGTTGTGACTGCCGGCGAGATCGACCTGTCATTTCCGTCGGTCGTGGGTCTCGCCTCCTACGCCTTCGCCTCAATTGTTGATCATGGCGGCGACCCGCTTATTGGCATCGCCGTGGCGCTGATCGTGGGCGCGGCTTTGGGCTATTTGAATGCGATTTTGGTGGTGCGCATCGGCTTGTCGGCGTTGGTGGCGACGCTGGGCATGAACTTCTTTCTGCGCGGCTTGATCAACATCATCGTGGAAGGTTTTTCGATCGCCATACCGGAAATCCGCGACACGTTCATCCACGGCTTGCTGACCGACGACCCTATCAAGATCGTCGACCATCTGGGCATCCCCAACCAGATGCTGTGGGCGCTGGCATTCACCGCTTTGGGCGTCTTTCTGTATAATCGGCACAGCTTCGGCGTGCGCGTCCATTGCGTGGGCGACAACCCCGAAAGCGCTGCCGAGATGGGTATTGATGTAAGCCGCACGCGCACACTGGTCTTTGTATTCACTGGCATCGGCGCGGCGCTGGCTGGGATCTTCTCGGTGATGATCAATTTTGTCTGGTGGCCCACTACTGGCGATGGCTTGCTGCTGCCGGTGCTGGCGGGCATATTCGTCGGCGGGACGCCAGCCTGGGGTGGCATCGGCACTGTCTTTGGCGGCATGATCGGCACATCCATCGTGGCATTCATCGAGACGGGCGTCATCGCCGCGGGCTTGACCGGCTTCTTCACACAATTCTTCTATGGCTTGATCATCATCCTGTCGCTGATTTTCCAGCGCTTCAACGGCGGGCGCGTGCGATGAAAGTGATCCAGGTGGGCATCGGTGGCATGGGCAATGCCTGGTTGGGCGCGGTGCAACGCTCGCCAAAGGTCGATTTCGCTGCTCTTGTCGAGATCAACGCCGCTATTGCCGACCAGCAAGCCGAGGCCTATGGGCTGGATCGCTCGTTGATTTTTCGCGGGCTGCCCGAGGCGCTGGCACAGGTCGATGCGGATGCTGTCATCAATGTTACGCCGCCACAATTCCACCGCGAGATCTCTGTTTTGACCTTGGAAGCCGGACTGCCCGTGCTTTCGGAAAAGCCGCTGGCTGGTACGCTGGACGATGCGCGCGCAATCGTGGATGCGGCAGAACGAACGGGCGTATTACACAGCGTCGCGCAGAATTATCGCTATCGCCCGCTGACTCAGACGATCAAGCGCGTGCTGGATAGTGGCAGGTTGGGCGCGGTGGGCGCGGTCAGTGTCGAATTTTATAAAGGACCGCATTTTGGGGGCTTTCGTGAAGAGATGCCCCAGCCGCTGATCGTCGACATGGCCATCCACCACTTCGACTTGCTGCGCTTCTTTCTGGAAAGCGATGCCCACAGCATCAACGCGCGCAGTTGGAACCCGCCCTGGAGTTGGTACAGTGGCGATGCCAGCGCGGCGGCGCAGATCGGCTTCGCAAGCGGTGTGCAGGCCAGCTATGTGGGCAGTTGGTGTTCGCAAGCCTTTGAGACGAGCTGGAATGCCAACTGGCGCTTCGACTGCGAGCGTGGTGTGCTGCGCGCCCAGGACGATGTCGTGCGCGTACAGCGGCTGCTGGATGTGGGCGCTGACTGCGGCGCACTGCGCAATCAGCATAGCCAGCCCGAGGTCGTGCCACCGGTCGAAATGGCGCGCGAAGGGCAGGATTATTTGCTGGACGAATTCGTCAAAGCAATAAATTGCGGCGGTAGCACAGCTACATCCGCCCAAGACAACATCGCCACGATGGAACTGGTGTTTGGGGTCGTGCGCGCCTGTGAGACAGGCGAGGCGATAACATTGGCGTAGTCGGGCTCGCGGCCTGTATCGAGCAGGCGTTCCTGCGACCCCCTATACCAGCGCCAAGGCCTCTGTGACTCCGTGCCTCTTTGGCAAAGAATCTTTGTGCCCTTTGTGTCTTTGTGGTTGGTTTTTTGCATGATTTGCTTTGGTCCGCTGCCACCCGCTAGTCAAAATAGCTATCGCCATTCCACAGCAGCGACCGGGCGACCTTGTCATTCAGTTCGACGCCGATGCCGGGCGCCTGCGACACGCTCATCACGCCATCGCGCACGAAAGGCTTTTCGCCATCGCAAAGGTCGCTCCACCAGGGAATCGAGCGCGCGTGGAATTCCAGGAAGAGGAAGTTGGGCACAGCTGCCATGACATGACAAGCCGCCATCATACCCAGCGGAGATGACACATTGTGCGGCGCGATCGGGATATAGTGCGCGTCTGCCAGGTCGGCGATGCGTTTGCCTTCCGCAATGCCACCGGCTTTTGCCAGGTCGGGCATGATGACATCGCAGGCTTGGCGCGCGAAAAGCTCCAGGAATTCAAAGCGCGTATATTGATTCTCGCCCGTGCAGATGACCGTGCTGGTGGATGCGCGGACTTGCGCCAGGGCATCGACATTTTCGGCGGGCAGCGGTTCTTCCAGCCACAGCAGCCGCAGCGGTTCTACCGCCCGCGCCAGGGTGATGGCCGAGGGCAGGTCGAAGTGGCCATGACAATCGATAGCCAGGTCGATTTCGAAGCCGATCGCCTCGCGCACAGCCTCAATCAGCCCGATCACATGCGTCATTTCTTGCGCGCCCAGTGTCCAGTTCCAGGCATCCAGCTTGCCATGCCCGGTGTAGTCGACATCAAATTTGACCGCGCCAAAGCCTTCATCCACAGCCCGCAGCGCTTTGTCGCCGAAGGAAGCCGGGCTTTCGTCTTCGCCGAAGTGACAATCGGCGTACAGGCGGATGTCATCGCGGAACTTGCCGCCCAGCAGTTGATACACCGGCACACCCAGCGCCTTGCCAACGATATCGTGCAGGGCGTTGTCGATGCCAGTCAGCGCGAAGATCAAGGGCGCGTTGCCCGCCCCGCCATAACGCCCGGCTCGCCGCAGCTTTTCATAGATGCGGTTGATGTTGAAAGGGTCTTCGCCGACTAGCAGCTCGCGGAGCGCCAGGATGGCCTGCTTGGTGGCAAAGCCAGAGAAGCCCGGCCCGCCGCTGTTGCATTCGCCCGTGCCCGTGATGCCTTCGTCGGTATAGACACGCACGAAAGTCCAGACGCTGCCGCCGCTGTCTGGCTCTTGCCGCCCGATAACGCTGGCTTGCACATCGGTGATTTTCATGTTCAGTCCTCAATCGCACAATCGTACCAAAATACTAACCACAAAGACACAAAGACACAAAGCACTTACGGGTTCATCGCCATAGAGAAACGGAGGCGCTGAGAGTTCAGTGTGCGATAGAGGAGGCTCTTGAGTGGGCGAGTCACCGCCTCGCCCCTACAACATTCATTCATATTGTTGCATTGCTTTGTTGGTGTAACTCTGGTGACGCCGCGCTTTGCTGATGCTCGCTAATGATAGCCTGCGAGCCGCGCCATGATGCGGGCGATTTCGGTGGCGACAGGGGAAGGCACGCGGGGGTTGAAAGGTCCGCCTGTCCCGCCCGCCACATCATCAAAGCCGGCGCAGTTGATGGCTTCCATCACAGCCGAGTAATTCCAGGCGCGCTCGCGCATGAAGCGAATGTCTTCCAGCGGCGAGATGTCTGCTTCGACCTGCAGCGCGGCTTCATAATCGCCACGGCGCTGGGCATTGTTGATGGCGTCCGATGCCTGCGCGACCACGATATTGATGCCCGATGTATGGCCTTGCGCGCCCAGCTCGGCTGCGGCTGTGGAACGATCGCCAATGCCCCAGATGACGATCTTGTCGCTCCCCAGCGCCCCCACAAATGGCAGCACATCGTTTTCGCGCGTGCCGATTTTGACGCCGATGACATGCGGGGAATCTTGCGCCAGGCGGATGACCGCGTCACGATCGCGCGGACGCCGAAAATAATACAAAAAGCGCGTGCCATGCTCGGCCGCTTGGGCAGCCGTGAATCGCAGCAATGTTTCGTACAAGCCAACTGGCGCATAAGTGCCTGTCAACGGCATGATCAGGCAGACATCGGGCGGTCTCTGCAAGGCTGCCAGTTGCCTCAGCAATATAGCCGCTTCGGGCAGCGGATTGGGCGCGATCGCCGCCATCAAGATGCCTTCGCCAGCCATGCGTTGCCCGGCGATATCCAGCAACTTGATTTGGTCGGCATAGCTGATGTGATGCACGAGGCTGGTGCCAGCTATGGCGATGACGCGTGGGCGGCCGCCACTGAGGCTGTTGTTGCGCATCAGGTAGTCGATGTTTTTGGCGTGCCCGGCATAGTCGATCTGCCCGCCGATGTAGGGAATCAGTGGAATGCTGATGACGCTGTTGAGGGCGTCGAGAAGTTTTGGCGTGTCGATCTTCATGACTTAACTCTACCCCTCCCCCGGCCCCTCCCCGAAGCATCAGGGAGGGGAGCAATTGCAGCGAACTCGAGAATTTTACCTTGGAATACAACAGGCTTGCAGATTTTGGCTAACGCTTCACCGCATTGCAACGGAGGGGGCGAAGGAGGTCGGATGCGATGCGCGACAGATTTCACCAGGTTCGAACAGACAGCGCAACGCGCCAGTTATGACTACCAGCGCGTCGCCTGGAAGCTCCAGCCTGGCTCGACCTTTTGCATCTCGATCTCGTCATTGCGCTCGGTCAAACCGCATGTCAGGTAATGCTGATGCAGCTGCGCCAGTCGCGCACGGTCGACTTCAATACCCAAGCCCGGTTCATGTAGCAGCGCGACCGACCCATTCTCAAACTGCAGCGGCTTGACCAGCAAGTCGTGTCCGTCTTGCCAGGGATAGTGCGTGTCGCAGTCGTACAAGTCGTTGGGGGTGGCGGCTGCCAGCTGCACCATCGCCGCCAGCGATATGCCCAGGTGGCTGTTGGAGTGCATGGACAGGCCGCGCCCGAATACGCGACAGATGCTCGCCAGATCGAGCGATGCGCGGAAGCCGCCCCAAAAATGATGGTCGGACAAGATGATGGCTTCCGAGCCCTGCTGGATGCTACCGGGCAGATCGGCGAAGCTGGTCGTGCACATGTTGGTGGCCAGCGGGATATCCAGCGCGCGCGCAACCGCCGCCATATTCGCTTGTCCGCGCACCGGGTCTTCGTAATATTCCAGCACGCCACTCAGCTTGTTGCCAGCTGAAATGGCTGTGTCGACGCGCCAAATGGCATTGGGGTCAAGCCGCAGCGGCACATCCGCGCCAAATGCCTCGCGTAGAGCCAATATCGACGCGACTTCAGCATCTGGTGGAAAAACGCCGCCCTTGAGCTTGATAGATCGAAAGCCATAGTGACTGCACATGGCTTGCGCCTGCGCCACGATGCCAGCGTGATCCAGCGCCGCTTCTGCTCGTGCCGCCATCCAACCAGTGGCAGTCGGCTCGCGCTCAAAGCCGTGCTCGCCGCCAGCGCCAGCCTGCTTGTAAAAGAGATAGGCCGCGAATGGCACACGATCGCGCACTGCCCCGCCCAGCAGGTCAACCACTGGACGCCCGGTCGCCTTGCCCAGCAGGTCGTAACAGGCGACTTCGACGGCGCTGCGCACATGCACCCAGGCACGATTGTCCCAGGGAGTCGCGCCACGATCGTCGGGCTGGGCAAGCTGGTCGATGCGCGCGAATATCGCATTCAACTGCCAGGGGTCGATGCCGATGATGCGTTCTGCCGCTTGTGCCAAGGCGGCGCGGGTAGATTTGCTGCCGGGGATCTCGCCCCAACCGCTGATGCCGTCATCGCTGACCAGTTCGATGATGAGGCGCAGGGCATAAGGCGCGTGCAGGCCAGCCGCGTTGAGCAGCGGTGGGTCGGGCACGGCGACGGGCGTGATGTGGCAGTCGGCGATGCGCATGGGCTATTTCTTGCCAGTCGCCAGCTTGCGGCGTGTCTCGCGGACGGCGATGGCGGGCAGGCTCTCCGCATGGGCCTCGACAAACTCCGCGATTGCAGCGCGATGCAGCTTGATACCCTTGCGCAGCAGCCACGAAACGGCTTTGGTAATGCGTTTGTCTTTGTCGCTTTGCAATTGCTGGATCAGTTCCAGCGCCAGGCAGAGCAGGCGCGTATCGTCCGATTGGGTGACTGGCGCGGTCAGCAAGACCAGCGCCGCGCGCTGTTTGTTGATATTCGCGTCTCCCGCCAGAGACCGCAGCAACGCCGACCAGTCGTCCCAAGCCGCCAACAAATCGGCCGCGTTGAAGACCGTCTGGCAGGTGCTGTCGACCTCTGCCCAGCCCTCCAGGCAGCCCAGCCACTCGTCCAGTTGGTTCAAAGACAAGGCGCGGCGGTGTCGTGGATAGCGCAGCAAGAGCGTCTGGGGGGCGCACCGTTCTTCATAGGAAGCGCCGTGATACAGCGAGTCGACCAGGTCGCGCCAGTCGGCATAGGGCAGGTCGCGGTGTTGAGCGACGAAATCCAGCATGATTTTGCGGCGCTGGGCATTGGCAAGCCCATACCAGCGGCGGGCGGTGCCCAGGTGTTCGGGGCGCTGGCTGGTTTTGCCGCGCGCAGGCTCTGTGCGCTCGATGCGTTCCAGGATGGCGCGATGCTGCGCGTTCATGCGCTGCGCCGTTGCGCCGACATCACTCGCGCGCCGAAAGCTAGATCAACTGCTTGAGCGGCACGCCACGACGCTTGAGGAATTCCATGAAGCCGATTTTGTCAATCGTCTTCAACTCTTTCGCCGTGATCTTGACGCGCACCCAACGATCGAGTTCGGGAACATAAATGCGCTTGTTCTGCAAATTGGGCTTGAATTTGCGCTTGACGGTGTTGAAGGCTTTGCTGCGCGATTGGCCAAAGAGCGGCTTGACGCCAGTGATTTTGCGTTTGCCGGGCATGACAGACTTCCTTAGCTAGGTACGCTTGCTGCAAGTACTGTAGTATACAGAAAATCCCTTGGCTGTCGAGGGTCGTTTTTTGCCCCTTGCCCCCATCAAGAGGGAAGGGGAGCTAGAATCGAGAAACAGCGTCGACATTTCTGGTGTTTCTTAGCAACGCCACGCCATTTCCGCATTCAATTATTCGGCTTTAAGCCCCTCCCTCATTTTGGGGGAGGGGTTTGGGGTGGGGGGTAGCCTGAATTACTTCAAGTCGCGGCGATGCCAGTCATCGCTGAACAGGTTGAAATCGGTTTGGCGCTGGGGGAATTCGTCGATCAGGTCTTCGTCTATGTCGATGCCCAGCCCCGGCTTGGACGGCAGCGGGAAGTAGCCATCGACCACCTCGGGCATGCCGATGCCCACCGCTTTCACAGGCGGATCGGCGAAGTCATTGAAGTATTCCTGGATTTTGAAGTTGGGCGTGGTCGCCGCCACCGCCAGCGATGCCATAGTCGAGCAGGGACCGCCCACATTGTGCGGGGCGACCAGCACATAATACATCTCGGCTGTGCCCGCCAGCTTTTTCATATTGCCGATGCCGCCGAAGTGCGTGATGTCTGTCTGGATGATATCGGCAGCGCCCAGCTCAAAGAGTTCGCGGTATTCATAAGGCGTGTGGATGCGCTCGCCAGTCGCAACGGGGATGCCCAGCGGCAGCGCTACTTCGCGCACATCTCGCAGCGCGCGCAGGTTTTCGGGCGGCACCGGCTCTTCCACCCAAGCCGGGCGGAATTCTGCTAAATCGCGGATGATCTCGGCGGCGGTGACGGGGTTGAAGCGCCCGTGCATCTCGATCAACAGCTCCACATCGGCTCCCACAGCGTCATGCACCGCCTCGACCAAGGCGATGCTCAACAGCTTCTCCTGGCGGGTGAATTCATAGAAGCCGCTGCCGAAGGGATCAAACTTGAGCGCGCGATAGCCTTTGGCGATGACTTCTTTGGCGGCGGCATGCCAGGCCTCGGGCCTGCGCTCGACGCGATACCAGCCGTTGGCATAGGCTTTGATTTTGTCGCGCATGGCCCCGCCCAGCAGGCGATAGAGCGGCTGCCCCAGCGCCTTGCCGATGATGTCCCAACAGGCGATCTCCAGCAGAGCAATGCCAGTCATAGCGATCTCGCCGGCGCGCCCATAAGTCTCGCGCAGCATGCGATAAACAAGCGCTTCGGTGTTGAAAGGGTCTTGCCCAAGCGCGAAGTCGGGCACGCTTTCATTCAAGTAGCCGATGACGGGACCGACTCCGCCGACGGGCCGCGCCTCTGCCCAGCCAACCAAGCCAGCGTCCGTTTCTACCTTGACAAAGAGCAGGTTGCGCCAGGGCGTGCCCATCACCTTGGTGCTGACATGACTGATTTTCATAAAACCCCCTCAGTCCTCTGCGTTCCCAGTAGCTCCAATAAAGTAATGCAACAATCAAACAAGATGCCGTATGGGCAACTCAAGAGTCGCCCATCGTACTATTGCGATGTTATGGACGATACAAGTATCACCTCTACAGGGCTTGTCCGCTATTGGGTCATTGTAGGTAAGCAGAATGAAAGAGAAGGCACTAAAACAGAGCGAACGCCAAATCCTCACATAAAGAACTCGCTCGTGAATTTAGACATCTTCATCAAGATATTGTACTGCTTCATCGCCGATTGGCGCAAGGAAAACGATCATCGCATCCCCAAGCAAACTACCAGTCCGCGAAGTAAGATATTGATTGCTGAAGTGCTTTCGCTGTGCATCCTGTCCCAGATGCGCGGCAATGTGCCCTGGAGATCGGAGCCGAGTTTCGTGATGCACATGCTGGCGCATCGCTGCGGCGATAGCTGCCTGCAACTTCACCATAATGTGCAAGCGCCAACTTGATAGAGCAGACAGAGCGATAGCAACCCTTATCGATAACAGCGGACAAGCCTTATAGGGCGAGACAAGAGTCGCCCCTACGACATTCCTTCATTTTGTTGCATTACTTTCTTGAAGATATTTCTGTGTTTCTGCGGTGAATTTCACCCCAACATCTCCCGATACACCGCCACAGTCGCCGCGGCAATACCCTCGTCTGTGAAGCGCGTCAAGAAGCGCGCACGCCCTTTTTCGCGGAGTTCTTCGCGCAGCTCTGGCTGGTCGCGCATTTGCCCCAGCGCGTACGCCAGCGCATGAATATCACCCTCTGGCACGATGAGGCCCGCATCGCCAACTACGCCAGGAATCGCGCCACTATCGCTGCCGATGACGGGCACGCCGCTGGCCATGGCTTCGACCAATACGCGCCCGAATTGTTCTTTCCAATTGCCGCGCGTTACAGAGGGCAGCGCCAGCACATCCAACTGATGATATTGGGAAGGCAATTCAGGCGATGGCAACTGCCCCAAGAAAGTGACGCGCTCGCCGATGCCCAACTCGTCCGCCAGCCTGCCCAAAGCTGCGCTATCGCTGCCGCCGCCCACAATGCGCAGGTGCCATTCGCCAGCCAATTGCGCCGCCGCTCGCAGCAAGATCCCGACGCCTTTTTCGGGCACCAGCCGCCCGATGAAGCCGATGGTGAAAGGTCGCGCAGATCTCGACTCGGTCGGATGAAAAAGCTGTGGCGAAGTGCCAAATTGCGGGATGACAGCCAGCCTGCCTCGATAGCCTTTTGCGCGCAGGACGGCAGCGGCATCGTCTGTGCCAGCCAGAGCATAATCGGCGCTGCGCAAAATCCAACCTTCGCCCCAGCTGAAAGGGGGCGGATAGTGGCGCAGGATATTTTGCCAACTGAAAAAAAACGCCTTCGCTCCGAAGCGCCGCGCCAGATAAAGCGCCTGCCATGTCGCCAGATTGTAGGGCTCTTCGTCGATATGCACGATCTGCGGCTGGAATGCGCGCAACTCACGCCCCAGAGACGGATAATGGTGCAGATGAAAATTGCCATTGAAGCGGATGGGAATGGCGCGCAGTTGATAGCCTTCGGTGTGGCTGCGTTCCAGTTGCTGCGTGCCGCGTTCATCTCGCCAGCTTGGCGGCACCAGGGCCAGCAAGTTGACGCCAGCGCGGGCGATTGCCTCGAGCTTGCTCTGATAAATGCCGACCAGGCAAGCTTTAGACAGCATCAAAACGCGCATGAAGACCCGCCTGCCGCCGGGCTAATTCAGTTTGATGGGCGGCTCGCCACAGCGCGCGCTGGCATCATAGACGCGGAAGGACAGCTCGGGCAGCGCAAGCACGCCATAAGAGCGTGAACTGGCGCGAGCGCATTTGAATGTATAGAGCGAGCCAGGATTGACCAGGCAGCCATAAGGCGTCTGCATGTGCAAAGGCAGGTGCGTGTGCCCGGTCACCAACACATCGGCTTTTAATGAGCGCAGCACCATCTTTAGGTAGGTGGTCGACAAGTGGTCGCGGTACATGCCCCACATATTGTTGCCGGGCTTGCCATGACACATGAACACCGACTTGCCAGCCAATTGCCCGCGCCATTCCAGCGGCAAACCGCGTACATATTGCAATGTTTCGCCACACAGGCTCTGCGCCCAGTCATCATGGTTTCCACGCACTGCGGTGATGCCATTGGCGCGCATCAACTGGACGACGCGCTCGGGTTCGGGTCCGCGCCCGACCAGATCGCCCGCGCACAGAATGTGATCGACTTTGTGATGTTTGTCTAGGCGGTCTATTACTTCTGACAGGGTCGCGTAATCCGCGTGGACATCCGATATGATTCCAACCTGCATCCCAGATTATGCCCCAACCGGTCACTATTGCCTTCATTATATGCCAAAAGTGCGGCTTGTGCTGAGCCTAAGTTTGTTCGTCGGTCGGCGCTTCGGCATGGCTCACTGCGCCGCGCTCGTCAAACACAAAGCATTTACCCTGCCACAGCGACTCCGCGGACGGCACATGCTCCAGGTAGCGCAAGATGCCGCCGCGCAGGTGATAGACTCGCTCAAAGCCGTTTGCCAGCAGCAGGGCGGTGGCTTTCTCGCAGCGGATGCCGCCCGTGCAAAAGAGCGCCACCCGCTTGTGCTGCTCGGCATCCAGCGTTTCGTCCAGGTAGCGGGGCAGCTTGCTGAAAGACTCCGTGCCGGGGTTGAGCGCGCCGCGGAAGCTGCCCAACTGGACTTCATACTGGTTGCGCGCATCAATGACCACCACATCTTCCTGGCTGATCAGCGCATTCCAGTCGCGCGGCTCGATGTATTCGCCCACTTGCCTGCGCGGGTCGGCATGGGCTGCTTTCAGCGCGACGATTTCTTTTTTCAGCCGTACTTTCATGCGTCGGAAGGGGATGTTGTCGTGCCAGGCATTTTTCACCGCCAGGTTGGCAAAGCGAGCATCCTCGCGCAAGTGAGCCAGCACGACATCGACAGCCGGGTCTGTGCCGGCGATGGTCGCATTGATGCCCTCAGCCGCCAGCAGGATGCTACCACGCACAGGCGCAGCCTCGCAGCAACGAAGCAAGGGCGCGCGCAGCGATTCGTAGTCTGGCAGCGGCACGAATTTGTAGAAAGCGGCGATGCGGATGGGCGCAGTCATGATGAGCGCATTTGACCACAAAGCGCCCGCAGCGAAAAGCCGCGACGCGGAAGTCGCAGCACAATCGCATGAAATGTTTATTTGCCACAGAAGTGAAACCAACAAAGTACTGCGCGTTTTTTGGACACAGAGAACTCAGAGGGCACAGAGGTTGGCTTGACAAGGCAGAACAATTCGGGATCCTCGTAGCCATGTGGGCGACATGTCAGGCGCAAAAAGTTAAATTGAACGTTTTTCTCTGTGCTCTCTGTGTTCTCTATGATCTCTGTGTCGAGTTTTGTTTACTTAGGCGCTGTCGCAGCGCGGGAAGAACAGCAAGGCACTTGTGATATACTCGCGATTATGAGAATTGCACTGAATGCGCACCTGCTTTCCAATGGTCCTGGCTATCGCGCGGCCGGCATTCACAGCTATATCAGCAATCTGCTGCGCCATCTGCCGGCGGCTGTTGATGATGATTCTTGGCGCATCGAGGCGCATGTCGGCGCAGCCAACACCGCTGCCTTCGATGGCATCCACATGGCGCGCGCCAACGCAGACACCAGTCGTGCCTGGCGGCGCATCATTTGGGAGCAGACACAGCAGCCGCGTGAATTGCAGGGCGTCGACCTGTATCACGCCATGGCTTTCGTCGCGCCCATCATTTTGCCAGCGCCCATGGTGGTGACGGTCTATGACCTCAGTTTCATCCGCTATCCAGCGCGCATCAGCCCCGCCCGCCGGCATTATCTGCGCGCCATGACCAGCTTGACCTGCAAACGGGCGCGGCGCGTCATTGCCATCAGCCAGAGCACAGCCGATGACTTGCAAAAGGAGATGGGTGTGCCCGCGCGCAAAATCGATGTTACGCCGCTGGGCTATGACAAGGCGCTCTTTCATCCACGCCAGCCAGCCGAAATTGAACATTTCCGCCGCAAGCACAACCTGCCCGAGCGCTTTTGGCTCTTCGTGGGCACGCTGGAACCACGCAAGAATCTCATGCTGCTGCTGGAAGCCTATCGCCTGCTGGACAAAGAGGCGCGGCTGCCCTTGATTTTGGGTGGGGGCGTGGGCTGGCGGGGCGAGCAGATCCTGACAGCCATCGAGCAGTTGGGGATTGGCGATAGCGTCAAGCATGTGGGCTTCATCCCCATCGCCGACTTGCCGCTTTGGTACAATTGCGCCGAGGTCTTTCTATATCCGTCGATCTACGAAGGCTTCGGGCTGCCAGTGCTGGAGGCTATGGCTTGTGGCACGCCGGTGATTGCGTCCGATGCGGCGGCTCTTGCAGAGATCGTAGGCAAGGCGGGTATGTGTATCGCGCCCGACAACCTGGTGCGTTGGGCGGCCGCCCTGCAAGCTGTGCGCGAAGAAGATGAATGGCGCGAGTTGGTCGGGCAATACGCCGCTAACGAAGCCCGCCGGTATAGTTGGCAGCGAACGGCTCTGCTGACCGTGCGCAGCTATTTGTATGCCATACTGGACAAAGACCCGCCGCCGCTGGAAGACCGAGAGGACGCCAGCGATGTCCACGAATGACCCGGGGACAAAACGCCACAGTCGCAAGCTGGCAGGCGCAGTCCCATGAACATGAGCCGCAACTTGTCCGAGCGACCGACAATCGAGCCGCGCTGGCTCTTCCCGCTGCTGGATATCGTGTTGGCTTTTTTCGCCTTTGCCTTGTCCTATGTGCTGCGCTATGAGTTGCAGATCATCCGCCCCATCCTCGACCCCATCCAGCGCGACTTTGGTCCGTATGTGCCATATGCGGCGATGTATGCGCTGCTGATCTGGCTGAACTTCGAGCGCAATGGCATTTACCGCAATATCGCCGGGCGCTCCTGGCTGGAAGAGGTCTATCTGATCGGCAGTGGCGTGGCTGTGGCCATCGTGCCTATCCTGGCGATGTTCTTCATTTTGCAGCCCCTGGTCACCAGCCGCCTGATGTTGATTTATGTGGCGGCTTTGACGCTGTTGGGCGGCTCGATATCACGGCTGGCGCGGCGCTGGATCCTGGCTTATCTGCGCGACCGCGGCATCGGCATCCGGCGCGTGCTGATCGTGGGCATGGGCGAGGTTGGCCGTTCGCTGCTGGGCATCATGCTGGCGCGCCCCGACCTGGGCTATCGACCGGTCGGTTTTTTGGATGATGACGACCAGATCAGCGCGGTCGGGATGGGGCGGGTCGAGGCTTTGGGCGGCACAGAGCGTCTGGAAGCGACTTTGGAGCGACAAAACATCGACACCGTCATGATCACTTTCGGCTGGAAGCATTATGACCGTATCCAGCAGCTGACCGAAGTCTGCCGCGAAATGGGAACAGACCTGCGCATCGTGCCCGAGATCATGCAGTTGAATATCCGCGAGGTGCAGGTGGAAAATCTGGACGGCATCCCGCTTTTGGGCATCGGCGCGCACCGCACATTTGGGCGCTTCAACCAGTTGCTGAAGCGCAGTTTGGATATGTTGCTGGTGCTGCTCTTGCTGCCGGCCTGGGCGCTGGTTTGCCTGCTGGTGACGCTGGCTCTGGCATTGGAAGGCCAGGGTCCGGTGCTGTTTTGGCAGCAGCGCGTCGGCAAAGATGGCCAGGCTTTTCGCATGGCGAAGTTTCGTAGCATGGTGCGCAATGCCGAGCAACTGCAAGCCGAGATGCTGCGCGAAAGCGGCGAAGACCCGCGCCATGCCAAGTTCGTCGATGACCCGCGAGTCACCCGAGTCGGCAAGTTTTTGCGCCGCACCAGCCTGGACGAGCTTCCCAATTTGCTGAATGTGCTGCGCGGCGAGATGAGCCTGGTCGGTCCGCGGCCAGCCACGCCGGACGAAGTCGAATTGTACGAACCGCGGCATCGGCGGCGCTTGCAGATCACGCCTGGCATTACCGGCTGGTGGCAGGTGCGGGGCCGCAGCAACATCCCATTTGACGAAATGTGCGAGCTGGACATGTATTACATCAACAATTGGTCGCTCTCGATGGATATAGAGATTCTGCTGCTGACGATCCCGCGCGTGCTCTTCCGCAGCGGCGCTTATTGATGCCGCAGCAAGCCCTTTGTTGAGCATGTTCGGCTGGCGGATTGGCAGGTTTTGTCTGTGTATTTGTCTGTTGTGCCTGGCTGGCTGTGAATCATCGCTGTTGCAGCAGGTCTCGCCGTCCAGCCAAAACACGCCGCCCCCCGATGTCGAAAGCACCAGCGCTCAACCAGAAGAAGTCCTGGCCGCTTTCATGGAAGATTGGTCGGCGCAAGACTTTGCCGGCATGTATGGACGGCTCGCCAGCCGCAGCCGCGCGCTCTACTCGCAAGCGCAATTCACCGATCAATATACATCCGCGCACAGCAGCCTTCGTTTCGCCAGCGTCGACCATCAGCTGCGGGGCGTTGAATATCAAGGCGCGACAGCCGTGCTCCGCTATGACATCGCAATCAGCTCTCCCACTTTCGGCACGATTGACGACAGCGACCGTGTGATGCGCATGCTGCCCGAAAGCGGCTGGAAGATCGCCTGGTCGCCGATGGATATCATCAAAGGCATGTCGTCGCGCGCCCGTTTGACTCCCAGCGCCGACTTCCCGCCCCGCGCCGATATCTATGCGCGTGATGGAACACACCTGGCACAGCAAGGCGGCATCATCTACAGCCTCTACGCTGTCCAGGACGACATGCCCGGCATCGAAGACTGCCTGGCCACGCTGGCGGCGGCTACGCGGATGGAAATCGGCGCATTGCGCAGCAGCTTCGCCGATTATCTGGGCGAAACCCGCTTTCATATCGCCGAAATCGACCAGTCGCGCTATGACAGCTACCGCGAGGCGCTCGCGCAGGATTGCGACATCACACGCAGCGAAGGCGCATTCAGCAAGGTGCGCAGCTACAATTCGCGCAGTTATTATGGACAGGGCATCGCCGCGCACGCAGTCGGCTACATCGGTGCCATCCCCGCCGATGATCTGGAACGTTGGCAGGCGCGCGGTTATGAGTCTGGCAATGTGATAGGCCGCACGGGCATTGAAGCCGCTTATGAAACCGTGTTGGCGGGGAATCCACAGCGATTCTTGCGCATAGTCGAGACAGGCGGCGCTGTCATCCGCGAGTTGGCTGGCGCGCCTGGCACCGCGCCTCGTTCGGTTACATTGACGCTCGACCGCAAAATGCAGGATATCATGGCGCAAGCGGTTGCCGACGCTGTCAATTATGCCCTGCCCAGTTGGGGATCATTGACTGCTGGTGGCGCGATCGTCGCCTTGGATGTCAACACAGGCGCTGTGCTGGCTATGGCGAGTTATCCCAGCTTCGACCCGCAACTATTCAATCCCGATACGGAATACCGGATCGCAGCGGCTTTGCAAAGGCTGAACAGCGATGGCCGCAGTCCCCTGACCAACAAAGCGCTGGCTGAGCAGTATACGCCGGGCAGCGTCTACAAAATTGTTACGGCGTTGGCTGCTGGCAGCGAAGGCATCTGGGGGCGCGATGAAATCTTCGACTGCACATATATCTGGCAGGGCAGGGGCAGATTCAGCTTTGACGACGCCCGCGAATCGCGCACCGACTGGCGCTTGCTCGAGCCAGGACCGCCGCCGCCGACCGGACCCGTCAACATGGCGCAGGCGCTGGCCGCCTCGTGCAATCCCTTCTTCTATGAAATGGGCGCGCTGCTATTCGAGCGGGACGCCAACCTGCAAATCGAGTACGCCGAGTTGCTCGGTTTGGGCAGTCCCACCGGCCTGGGCGCGCTGGGCATCGAAGCAGCTGGCGAACTCGCCCCACCACGCGCAGGCACAGAAGCCATCAACAATGCTATCGGGCAGGGCAGCGTCGGCGTCACGGCAGCCCAGATGGCGCAGTTGACCATGCTGGTCGCCAATGGCGGCGCATTTTGGCAGCCCTATATCGTCAGTCATATCGGGCGGCCCGGCGCGCCAGGCTATGAAGTCGTGAACGAGCCCATGCTGGCGACGCAGCTGGAATTGCATGCCGATGCGCTGGACATCATACGCGAGGGCATGTGCCTGGCTGCGACTGACCGCGACCTGGGCACAGCCGAGCGCGTCTTTGGCGATGCGCCCTACACCATCTGTGGCAAAACGGGCACCGCCGAAACCCTGGGCAATCCGCATTCTTGGTTCGTGGCCTTTGCCCCGCGCGAAGAGCCTGAGATAGCTCTGGCTGGCGTCATGGCGCATTCGCGGGAGGGCAGCGAGGTGGTCGCGCCCATGATCCGCCGCATCCTCGACGATTATTGGGGCTACAGCCAAAAGCCCTACCCCGAATGGTGGGGTGAGCCCTACATCCCGGTCAAAACCCAAAGTCAGGCGCTGGCGGAATACCTGGAAGACAGCTAGTCGATCTCGCGCAATGCCGCCTCGACAAATCGCTGGTATTGCAGCCGCATCCTGGCAGCGGATTCGGCATTGGGCGCGAAATGGTCAAAGTGCGCAAGCCGCAACGCGCCCCAAAGATCCCAAAAGGGCAGCGCGCTTGCATCCAGCGCCGGGTTCAGCGCCAGATAAGCAGCTGTATACTGTTGCATCGCCGCTTCGCCCAGCGACCACAGCATCTCCAGCCGGCTCTTGCCCAAGTCGGCCAGCGGATCCCCCAGCATGGCATCTTCCCAGTCAATGATGCCGGCAAGTTGCTCATCGGCCCACAACAGATTGCCCAGCCAAAAATCGCCATGCAGCAATGCCGGCGGATTAAAGACCAGCCTGGGCAGCGCCGAGCGAATACGCAGCGAGTCGCCTTTGCGTGCATCCAGGTCGCTCGCCAGCAGCGCAGCGACTTGTGGCAGGAAGCCCAGATCCAGCCGCCGCCAATCGACCGTATGAATGGCATGCAATATTTCTGCCAGCCTGTGTGGTTTTGCGGCAGATTGGGTCGCGCCAGGCAAACGCGAGAGGATGAAGAAGGGCGGCTCGTGCGCGGCATCCAGATGAAGCGGCTGCGCAGTGGGCAAACGGCTTTTCTGCAGCGCGGCCAGCAGGTGAAATTCGTCGCGGGCGATGTGCGGGTTGCGTTTGCGGTCGCGTTCGCCATGTGTCAATAGGACGAGCTCGCGGTCTGTGCCGTCGGCCGCGTTGATATGCAGCCTGGTCGCCCGCCGGCTTTGCGGTTTTGTATGCGCCAGTTTCCAATCGGCGTCTATGGCGCGCAGTGAGCGGACGATAACGGGCGCGGGGACGGGCATGGATTGCGCCATACAAATGTAGATCAGACGTGTCTCGCCAATTGCCAGCTCGCCGACAGGTAGATCAGTCCGCGATTTTCCAACTGCTCGATGACTTCGCTGTGCCCTACGACGGTGAACGAAAAGGCATACGACAAGGCATCAATCACGGGTCCGGCCACTTCGTGCGCGCGCAGGTCGATCCAGTATTGCCCGGGCAGCAGGTTGATCTGGTCGATCTGGCATTCCAGCGCGCAATCCTGCGTCAGAGCCAGTTGGCGGCGCGTCGACATGGGCACATCCACGCAGCTGAGCACCGTGCCAGCCGGGTCGATGATGCGGATAGAAAAGACATAATGCGGCGTCGGCTCTTTGACTTGCAGGACGACGCGAAACAAAGCCGAATCGCCGGTGGCAATGCTGTCGATCGCCTGCCGCGTTTCCACATCGTGCATGCTGATGCCCGCCACGCGGAAGCTGCCGGTGCCTTCGCGCTGGGCGGCGCTTGTGATTGTCTTGTCGTCAATGATTGTCGAGCGGTCCATGGAGCTTTCGAAATAGGCGTTGAGGATGTCGTGCGGCGAGCCTTCGGCGGCGATGCGCCCGTCTTTGATGTAGAGCGCGCGCTGGCAGATGCGCTCGATTGCATAGGGATTGTGCGTGACAAAGATGATGGTTACGCCGCTGTTCGCCAGCTCGTCCATGCGGTTGAGGCACTTCTTGCGGAAGTTGACATCGCCCACCGAAAGCACTTCGTCTATCAGCAAGATCTCTGCATCGACATTGACCGCCACGCTGAAACCGAGGCGCGCCTGCATGCCGCTGGAATACTGCCAGACCGGCTGGTCGAGCCAATTGCCCAGCTCTGAGAAGTCTTCAACATCGGGCATTTTGGCGTCCATCTGGCGCGCGGTGAAGCCCATGATCGCGCCCAGCAGCTTGATATTCTCGCGCCCGGTCAGCTCGCGGTGGATGCCAGACGACAACTCGATCATGGGGAAGAGCCGACCATTTGCCACGACGCTGCCATGCGTGGCCGGGCAGACGCCGGCGATGAGCTTGAGCAGGGTGCTCTTGCCAGCGCCATTCTTGCCCACGATGCCCAGCGACTCGCCTTGCTCGATGGCGAATGACACCTCGCGCAGCGCCCAGGGACCATAGGCTTCGCGGTCATCGACAAATTGTCCGCGCAGTTGGTCCCAGCGCTGGCGCAGGTAGGGACGCAGCGGAAAGCCATAGCGCTTCCACAAATCGCTTGCTTCGACAGCCAGTTGCTTAGGCATGGGCGCTAGACCACATCGGCGAAGTAACGCGACATCGTATTGAAGAGCGGAAAAGCCACCAACAAGCCCAAACCGATGACGATGAGACTGGTCAACAGCAGATTCAGGTCGGGCGGCTGTCCAAAGACAAAAACGCGCCGAAAGCCATCTATGACGCCCACAGCTGGATTGAGCGTGTGCAACAACTGCATTCTCGATTCAAGCTCGCCGCTGCCATAGATGACGGGCGTAAGAAAGAGCCAAACTTGCATGATTTGCCCGATGCCATGCAGCAGATCGCGCCGATAGATGGTGATGGCAGAAACGCCGATGCCCACCGTCCACGACAACAACCCCAGCTGCAGCACCAGCAGCGGCAGCCACAGCCAGGCGGCGGTGATGGGAATGCCCAGCAGTTGCAAAGCGACCACCAGCACCACAGCCGCCATCAAAAAGTCGAAGAAGTTCGTGAGCAAGACGACAAAAGGAAAGATCTGGCGCGGCACAGGCATCTTGCGCAGCAGGTTGCCATTGGAGATCACACCATAGGGGATGCGCACGACCGAGCTTTGAAAGAATGTCCAGGGCACAGTCGCGGCGAAGACAAATGCCAGACGCGGCGCGCCTTCGCTGTCTACATTGACCAAGCCGCCCAGGAAGCTGTAAATGGCTGTCGCCAAAATCGCCGGGATGATCGCCCACAGCGGACCCAGCACAGTGCGGCGATAGCGCGCGCGGATATCGCGGCTGACCAGCGCAATCAGCAGATGCCAATAGCTCAGCCAACGTTGACGCCTGTCGGCAGACGGGTTGTTGTTCGACCAGCGACTCATCGCGTTCCCTGTTTGCTGCCCGTCTATTATCGCGGCGATTGCTGTTTTTTACAGGTTGTGGTGGCGCATTCATCCGGGAATGCAAAATCCCTGCGCTGCATCTGCATTGATATGCGGAGATCGAGGGAGATTACGATGCTTGGCATGTCGCATGCGTCTGCCGCAGCAGCGATTCCATCTGGCGCAGCGTCTGCTCGCGGCTGGCTTGCGGCGCGCGCAGCGGCCTCCCATAGCGCACGCAGATCTCTGCATCGCGATAACAGGCGAACATCATCTGAAAGGTCGCTGCCAGAAAGTTGCGCTTGTCTTCTTCTCGATAGCGCCGCACCAGCGGATTCTGCAACGCTCGTCGCGAAAGCACGCCAGCCACAGCCAGCGGCACAATCGTCAATTCGGGCACATGCCGCGCGAACAAGTCGATGCTGTGCGTCCAGCCGGGCAGGGATTTGATAGCGGCACCCAAATCCAGCGCGGGATCTGCTTCGATCTCCCCACGCGGAAAAAGCAGCAGCGAGCCGCCGCTTTGCAGATGCTGGATCGATTGGCGGATCGCGGCGTAGGGGTGCGCCTCGTCCACGGCGATGACATATTGGCGGAATTGCGTCAGACCGGGCAAGATGCCAAAATCCTTCGCCAGCAGCAGTGTGTCGTGCCGCGGCAAAGCCATCAGCGCCGCGTGCGCATCGCCCAGGCCAGCGTGATTGCTCACCAGCAGCAACGGTCCCACGCGTGGAATGTCCTCTGCGCCATCAATGTGAATGCCATTGGCGGCGATCTCCACCAGCCAGCGACTCGCGCCCTGCAAGTGGCGGTCGCGCGCGATGACACCTTCCATCTTGAGGCCCAGCCGCACCAGCTCCAGCACGAAAGGCAGGCAGAGCGCGTGCAGCAGCGCATTCAGAAAAGGCGACCGGCAGCAGAAAGCCTCGACCACCGAAGTGGACATGGCGCGGTATAGCGGCCAGGCAGACACCGTCTTGCTCCCTTTGTTGCGCGCAATTCACCCCGTCTGTCTCCCCTATCAATGTAGAGGAAATGGCGTGATCGCCGCAACCCCTCCCCGTCCCCTTCCCGCAGCATGGATGAGGAGATATTAGGTCAAAGGACTCGGAGGTTTTGCCCGAGATTTAGGTTCGGGAAGCTGACCTCGCTGAAAACTTCCCCCATTGATATGGGGGGGCGAGAGGCTCAGCCGGGCTGCTCAATGGCGGCGGGGCGCGTCTGGGCGGCACGGATGCGCGCCAAATCAAACTTCTGCGCGCGGTCGAACTTGTAGATGCCGTTCTGTTCTTGATAGATGTCCGTCAGCTGGGTATAGCAATAGCCGAACATATTGACATCGTCCAGCAGGATTGCGCAAAGCTGCTCGAAGCGCTCATAAAACTCTTCCAGGCTGTTCGGTCTGTCGCCATAGCCCCAGCTGTCTTCGCCCTCTTGCACATCGGGATTCCACCAGATGCCGCCAAATTCGCTGACGAAAAAGGGCTGCCCGCGATAAGCGATTGACCAGCGCGTGTTGCCGACCATGCGCGCCGGAATACCCCATTGGCTCGCGTCATTGAGATAGGGGGCGCCTTCTGCCAAGCCACTGTGCCGCTGTCGGAAGGTCGGCGGGTCTTGCGTGTAATCATGGCTGTCATACACATCGGCTTCGGGCACGCGGTGCGAATACCCCGAGGTATCCAAAACGGGACGGGTGCTGTCGAAGGCTTTGGTCGCCAGGTACATGCCGCGTGTGACATCGTCGAGCGCTGTGATGCGGTCACCGAGCGTCTGCCAGGTTTCGTTGAGCGGACACCAGCCGACGATGCAGGGATGCGAATAATCGCGCTCCAGGCATTCCAGCCACTGGGTGATGTAGTCGGGACCGGGCGTCTGGTGTTCACCATTGACCGGACCATTGCCGCTGCAGCCCCAATCGCCAAATTCGCCCCAGACGATATAACCCAGGCGGTCGGCGTGATACAAGAAGCGTTCTTCAAAGACTTTTTGGTGCAGGCGCGCGCCGTTGAATCCCGCCGCCATGCTCAGCTCGATATCGCGCAGCAGCGCCGCATCGTTGGGCGCGGTCATGATGCCATCGGGATAATAACCTTGGTCGAGCACCAGGCGCTGAAAGACCGTCTCGCCATTGATCTGGATGGCTTTGCCAACGATAGCAATGGCGCGCAAGCCGGCATACGAGCGCGCGCTGTCGAGTGTGTCGCCGCCGCTGTCCAGCAGCTCGATCTGCAAGTCGTACAAGTGCGGGTCGCTGATAGACCAGGGGCGCAGCCGATCGGCCGGGATTGCCAGGTCGAGGCGCGGCGCCAGGTCATAGGCGGCGCTGCATTCGGCTGTGGCGACAACGCCCGCGGAATCGCACAAAGTGGCGCGCAGTCGCAGGCCGGGCGCATTGCGGCTGATGGGCTGCTCGAGGCGGATGGTCGCGTTCGCCAGGTCGGGCGTGATGCGCGGACGCCGCAGCGAGAGTTCTGGCACGGGCTCCAGCCAGACCGACTGCCAGATGCCGGTGGTGCGCACATAAACCGCGCCGCTGGGTTCATAGTCGCGGGTTTGTTTGCCGCGCGGCTGGGGGCTGGTCGCGTCATCTCGCGCCCGCAGCACGATTGTTATGAAGTCGCCAGCTTCGGCCACGCCGCTCAAGTCGCAGCAGAAGGGGCTGAATCCGCCGCGATGCCGCCCCACTTCCACACCATTGACCCAGACTGTGCTGTCATAGTCGACCGCCTGAAAGTGCAGCAAGATGCGCCGCCCCGCCCACCCGGCCGGGATCTGCAGGCTGCGCCGATACCAGACCGCGTGCATAAAGTCGGGATTTTCGATGCCCGATAAAGCCGACTCGGGGCAGAAAGGCACGATGATGCGGTCGCTCAGCTGGCGGTCGCGCAAACCGCGTTCCAGGCCGCTGTCGCCCGGGTCGATCTCGAATTGCCATTCGCCATTCAAACACAGCCAGTCATCGCGCATGAATTGCGGGCGCGGGTATTCGCTGCGGGGAATATCAGACATGGTCTTCTCCTGCGCTTGGGTCTGTTTCATGCTACCCCACCCCAAACCCCTCCCCCATTGCGAAGGAGGGGTTTCTTTCAGTTTCTCCCGAAGTGGAAGAGGGGTGGTTCCACGATTGTACTACTCAAACAGGGCGAAGTCTTCCAGACGGGTCTGGGCATCGTCCAGCGCCTGCTCGGGCGTCTTCTCGCCGATGAAAGCGGCGGACAGCTCTTCATCCATGATGGATTCAAAAGCGGTGCTCCAGTTTTCGCGCGGCGGGATGACGGCGCTTGGGACAAATTCGGCGTATTCCTGACGGTGCGGATAGCCGTTGTAGACATCGCTGTTGACGACCGAGGTGTTGACCGCGGAGTGACCGGTGCGCGCCCATTCAATGTTGTTGTCATTGAGATAGTCGAGGAAGGTCAATGTCGCTTCCAGCTTCGCGGGGTCGGGGTCGTCGCCTTGCGGAATGATCCAGGCGTGGCTGCCAGCCCAGGCGGCCGGCTGGTCGTACACCGTGGGGAAGTTGTGCACATAGTAATTCTTCAGCGCGCCTTCTGGATCGGCAACCTGGTTATCATAGAAGTTGACCACCCAGGTGCCGTTGATATGACCGCCATTTTCGCCATTCAGGAAGATTTCCTGAGCCGCGCCATAATCGACATTGTCGGTGATATGCCCTTCGTCGCGCAGCATAATCAAGAAGTTCAGCGCGTTCAAGCCCGCTTCCGTGTTGATGAGGGGCATGCCGTCTTCAGCTTCGACGGTGCCGCCTTCTTGCTGATAGACCAGCGCCATCCAGTTGCGGCTCAAGCCATTGGTCCACATGCCGAGGAAGGGCAAGCCTGTGGCTTCCTTGAAAGTCTCGGCGTGCGACATGAATTCGTCGATGCCATAGGGGATATCGGGCGTGCCGTCGTCATTGACCAAGCCAGCCGCCGCCCAGTGATCGACATTGATATGCCAGAGGTGACCGTGCAGGTCCAAGGGGATGCCATAGAGCTCGCCACTGAATTCCACGAAACCGCGGGCGCTGTCGGTCAGGTCGTCGGCGTCGATGCCTGCCCCAGCCAGCACATCGCTCAAGGGCGTCAGCAAACTGCGCGAGGCGTAGTTGGGAATGCGCCGGCCGTGCAGCACCATGATATCCGGCGGCGTGCCGGCGTCACCGAGTTTATCATCCACATTGAATCAAATAACAGTAGTCCCTAGTTTCTGGCGGATTTAGACCTACACATCGATTACGATCTGCAATGCACTGTCTCTTTCTTGCAGCAGCAGCTTCTTCCCTTTGCCTATTGATTTCAGCAGCAAAATCCGCGCAGGTCTGAGCCAACTCCCCGTCACAATCAGCACCTTCCGGTTGTGCAACGACTATTGATCCCCCAGTATGTTCGTTAAAAACAATCGCGAAGACGGTTGCCCCGATCGTTATTAACATAACGAACAATACTGCGAAGTATATAATGCGCGTGTACTTCGACGATTTAAGCTGCTTACGTTTCATCTGCGATCCTCTCAATCTCAAAGTGAAAGCCTCAATGGTAAGCAGATTGCATATAAATATCATAAAATCTTTCTCTCAATAATTCTAGTAAACTATTAAATAAATTTGACAATCTGTAGGCCTTGCAAAGTAATCGCAACAGAATGAGTAACCACTACGACAGTGACTAATTATATCAGGACTTATCGCAAAAGCAATACCAAGTTGTCTTATGTAGTATACCGGGACTTATGGCAATAGTAGGCGAGGCCCGGCTTGTCATGACATCGACCTGCCCGAATATCTGGAAAGAAGCGATAACCTGCAAGATGCACAAGAAGGCGAAAGGTCTGCGCAAGCCCGGCAGCGTGATATGCAAGAACTGCCGCCGGCGATTGGCACCATCGACCTTGGCCGCGTCGTACAGCGACTGTGGTATATCCTGCAAGCCCGCCAGAAAAATCAGCATGGAAAAGCCGACAGTCCACCACAGAGTTGTGAAAGACACCACCAGCGTGGCCAGATCGCCCTGGTCGAGGAATGGGATGATCTCCAGCCCGATATTCTCCAGCACAGCGTTGATCAAGCCGCGGTCGGACGAGGCGAAGACGCGCGCCCATATCAAGCCGATGACGGTCACCGCCATGATATTGGGAAGATAAAAGATGGTGCGGAAGATGCCGATGCCTTTGACAGGACGATTGAGCATCAGCGCGAAACACAAACCCACAAAAATGATGGGGATCGTCAGCGCGACGAAGAGGATGGTCTGTTCAAAGGCTTGCTGAAATTGCGTGTCGCGCGTCAGCAGGCGCTCGAAGTTCTTCAGACCGATGTAGCGGATGTTCGTGCCCATGATCTCCCACTTGTGCAGCGAGATGTAAAAGGTCTGGAAGATGGGCAGGATGGTGAAGATGGCGTAGAGGATGCCGAAGGGCAAGATGAAAAGGAATGCCGTGACGGTCTGCTGTACTTTTGGCGGCAGCTTCTCGTGGAAGCGGCGGTACGGGGCGAAAAGCGGGTCGAAGACTTCCAGCAAGCCCAGCAGAAAGTCGACCACACGCCCGGGGCTGAAGTCGGTCATTGGCGCGCGCTCCGCATTTGAGCGGCGACACTCACGGCAGAAGAGCAACGACTCAAAACGGTATCTTCAATAAGCAAGTAGGCACAAGGCAAACTATTACACTGGAGCGCAGGTTTGTCAAGCGATTGCTGGCGTTCAGCGCTCATCGCCATTCCAGCGCGCCGTCATGCAGACGCCCGAAGCGCAGCATCAAGATATCTTTCAGGTAATTCTGATACAGTTTCTAGGGATGCCGCGCCCCTTGTTTGGGCAAGCCGGGCAGGGCGCGCTGCACATAACCAGAAGTGAAATCGACAAAAGCTGCTGACTGCATATCGTCCGGCAAGCGGGGTGTGCACTGCGCAAATGGAAATAATCGCCAGCATTTTCTTCTGCGACTTGGATAAATCTTGAAAGCGATTTGAAACGACTGTTGTCCACTGATACAATACTTGTAGATTCATCGGTTTCACCTTTCTTACTTGGGTGTGAGGAAGTGCTGCCGATGAATCTTTGTCTTAAAGGCTATTTAGCGCCACTTAAATTCGCGCTAAAAATGTGGTGTCGTCAGATGGTCAGGGAGAGGGATTTAGGGTGGGGTATATGGTGGCCTATCCACCATTATTACCACCCCGCCCATTTTCAGCATTTGCTTGAAAAACCTGCCTGGACATTGCTATGCTAGCGCCAGATTCATTATCTGCAGAATCAGCCCACTGTTTAGGAGCGATAACTATGAACAAGCAACTTTCTCGCCGCGACTTTTTGCGCATCGCCGCGACCACAGCCGCCGCCAGCAGCATCGGCGCGCTGGGTGTGCAGCCTGTCGCTGCGCAAGCCGATGCCGGCGCATTTTCGTTGGCTATGGTCGACTGGAGCGACCCGGTGCAGACTGCCTTCGAAGAAACGATTATCCCCCGCTTCCTTGAAGAAAATCCCGGCGCAAGCGTCAGCATCAACTGGACGAATTGGGGACGCTATAACGAAGAGATGACCACAGCCTTCGCTTCGGGCGTGACGCCAGATGTCTTCCAGGGCGGCGCAGTTTGGGCACCCCAGATGGCCAGGCGCAACTGGGCAGTGCCGCTCAACGACTTCATCAATGCCGATGCCGAATGGGATTGGGCAGACTTCCCCGCGGGCTTGCAAGCCGATGTCACCATCCGCGGCGATATCGTAGCTGTGCCCTACCGCCAAGACCTGCGCACATTGTGGTACAACAGAGACATGCTGGCAGAAGCTGGCATTGACGCAGCCCCCACCACCTGGGACGAGTTCTTGGCCGCGGCGCAAGCCACCGCCGTCAAGGGCGACATGGGCTTTGATGTCGAGGGCTATCACCTCTCCGACGCCAGCGGCAACTGGCAGCGCGACTGGCAACCTTTCCTGATGTGGGTGGAGATGGCCGGCGGGCAATTCCTCAGCGATGATCTGGAGACCTGCGCCCTGGACAGCGAAGAGGCTTTGAACGCGCTGGAGTGGCTGGTCGCGCTGGTGCACGAACACGAAGTAACCAGCTATCCGGGCTTGGACTCGCAGGGCGACCTGAATGTGATGGCTGCGGGCAATGCCGCCATGCAGCTTTCCAACGCCGACATGGAGCGCGTCATCAACCTCTACGCGCCCGACCAGGCCGACGCCATCTACCCGACCCTGCCGCTGACCGGCGCAGTCCAGGCCACGCACAGCTGGGTCAACAAGTTCTTCGTCAGCAGCCAGACATCCGATGCCGCCGCCAGCTGGGGCTTCCTGCGCTTTTTGACGCGCCAGGACATGCTCGAGGTCTACAGCGCGTCCAACAACAACACGCCGCCGCGCCTGTCGCTGCTGGAAGCCGACTACATGTCCGAGAAGCACAAGGTCGTGCTGGAATCGGCGGTGTACGCGCGCACCTACCCGCAGCATCACAACCTGATCGCGCTCTTCCGTCCCATCGCTGCCGAGTTGGAAGTGGCGCTTAGCGGGATGAAGTCTCCCGCCGATGCGCTGGCCGATGCCACCGCCGCTATTAACGAGATCATGGCGGACGACTAATTCTCCAATGAGAATCCGTAGGGGCGAGGCGGTGACTCGCCCCTTAAATGAACGGGGAGTCATGGTTTCGTCCAGCCACTTCGTTATGATATCCGTCTCGACGAGTATTTCTCGTTCGCAAAGTTGGCATTTCTACGGGCGGGCCAGCGACTCGGCACTGCGCAGTTCTGTTTTACTGTGGCGGTTGACATGACCGTCGCCCTGCCACAGAGCGGCGGCTGGCGCGAACGCCTCTACCGCATCGCCAACAGCCAGGCATTTGTGGCTTTGCTGTTTCTGGCGGTGCCGGTGCTGTTGCTGGCCGCGCTGAAGATTTATCCTGTCTTTTACAATCTCTACCTCAGTTTCACCCGCTACGAGTTGTTCGAGCCGCCGCGCTTCGTGGGCATGAAGAATTACAATTATGTGTTCAGCAACAGCGTAACCCGCCAGTCCATCATCAATACCCTGCTCTTCACCATCGAGGCAGTACCTATCGGCACGGCGCTGGCGCTGGTCATCGCCAAACTGCTGGATCAATCCATCCGCGGGCGGGTCTTCCTGCGCACGCTCTATTACCTGCCGGTGGTCAGCTCGGTGGTGGTTTCGGCGATGATCTGGCGCTGGATCTACAGCCCGCAGCACGGTTTGCTGAATTATTTTCTGGGCATTGTCGGCATCCCGCCGCAAAACTGGCTGAATGACCCCAACCTGGCTTTGATCAGCCTGGTCATCGTGACGATCTGGGGCAGCATCGGCAGCAACATGGTCATCTTTTTGGCTGGTTTGCAAGATATCCCGCGCGATGTGATCGAAGCGGCGCGCGTCGATGGTGCAAATCCGCTGCAGAACTTTTTGTTGATCACCGTGCCTTTGATGCGCCCGGTCATCTTGTTTGTGGTGGTGACTTTCACCATCGGCATCTTCCGCAACTTCGGCTTGATCTTCATGCTGACGCAGGGCGGTCCTTTCAACCGCACCAACACCATGGTCTGGGAGGTGTATCAGAATGTCTTTGGCTATTTGCGGCTGGGTCGCGGGGCGGCTATTTCGGTGGTGATGCTGGTCATCGTGCTGATATTGACGCTGATCAGCTTCCGCGTATTGCGCGAAAGGCAGGGCGCATGACACAGCAGAGCCACCCCGGCACATTCAGCCAATGGGAAGCGCGCATCCCGCTGCTGCTGACCTATGTGATATTGATCATCGGCGCAATCGTCATGACCATGCCCTTCGTCTGGATGGTTTCGACTTCGATCAAGCCCGACCGCGAGATCTTCGGCGACAGCATCCAGTGGCTGCCCACCGAGCTGGACTTGCAGAATTATACGGACGCTTTTGAACAGACGAATATGCCGCGGCTCTTCGCCAACACGGTGCTGGTGACGGCGGTGGCGGTGGCTTCGCAGGTGCTGCTGGGCTCGATGGCGGGTTATGTATTCGCGCGCTTGCACTTCCGCGGCAAGATGCTGCTTTTCTTCGCGCTGCTGACGACCATGATGGTACCATTTGAGGTGTTGATCATCCCGGTCTTTTTGTTGATTCGCTTCTTCCCGCTGGCTGGCGGCAATGATTTATTCGGGCAAGGCGGCACGGGGCTGATCAATACGCTGGGCGGTGTGATGTTCCCTAACTTTGTATCGGTCTTCGGCGTGTTCCTGTTCCGCCAGTTTTATCTGGGCTTCCCCAAAGAGATCGAAGAAGCTGCGATCGTCGATGGCTGCTCACGGGTGGGCGTTTATTGGCGCATATTGATCCCCAATTCCAAGCCGGTCATGGGCACGATGGCGCTATTCGCTTTCTTGTGGTCGTGGAACGACTTTTTGTGGCCCCTGGTCGTGGTCAAAGAAGACAGCCTGAAAACCATCCAGCTGGGCTTGAGCGTCTTCGACCAAGAGCAGGGCACGGCCTGGGCTGAGCTGATGGCGGCCTCGGTGATGGCGGTGGTGCCGGTCATCCTCTTGTACATCTTCTTGCAGCGTTTTTTGGTCAGCGGCGGTTTGACCAGCGGCTTGAAAGGCTAAGGCTGCATGTGCGGAATTACGGAGTGGCTTCGTTTTCGTCCTCGACCACCGGCGGAACGAGGACAGCGAAGAGGCGGTCGTCCAGGCGCTGAATGTCGGCTTCCAGACGCTGAATATCGGCTTTGAGTTCTGTGCGTACGCCGGCAATATCGGCTTTGAGTTCCGTTCGCACGCCGGCAATATCGGCTTTCAACTCCGAACGGACATTGTCGATCTTGGTGTCCAGGTGAGAAATCAGCGCAAGATTGAAGAACACGATCGTGAGAAACAAGATGACTGCGCCGACAATCGTTACCAGCCCTTCAAGAGAAAGCGTGCGTGGTATTTTTGGCGCAGGCGGTTGCGCAACTGCTGTTGCCATATTGCCATCCTAGCTTGCTTGCGCCATGATTATAGCATCATTATCGAATAAATTCGCAACTAGGTCCTTTCAACCCGAATCGTCGCCAAATGCTTTGAGGAGCGCCCACATATGAAAGCCATCATGGTCATGTTCGACTCGTTGAACCGGCGCATGCTACAGCCCTATGGCGGCGACTGGGTGCAAACGCCCAACTTCCAGCGCTTGTCACAGCGCGCCGCGACCTTCGACAACGCATTCATCGGCAGCATGCCCTGTATGCCCGCCCGCCGCGAGCTGCACACCGGGCGCTACAACTTTTTGCATCGCAGCTGGGGTCCGCTGGAGCCTTTTGACGACTCGATGCCACAGCTGCTGGACGAGCATGGCGTGCATTCGCATATCGTCACCGACCACCAGCATTATTGGGAAGACGGCGGCGCGACTTATCACCAGCGCTATACCACCCACGAATTTGTGCGCGGACAAGAGGGCGATGCCTGGATCGGTGATGTGGCGGCTGGGGTCGTGAGCGATGCGCCCAACCCGCACTTCCGCACTCGCCTGCAAGACCAGGTGAACCGGCGTTTCATCACCGACGAGAGCCTGATGCCCCAGGCGCGCACTTTCAGCCAGGGCATCGACTTCATGCGCCGCAACAGCGCCGCCGACAACTGGTATTTGCAGATCGAAACTTTCGACCCGCACGAACCATTCTTCACGCAGCCGGGCTGGAAAGAGCTGTATCCGCACGACTACGCCGGCGAGCCAATGGACTGGCCCCCGTATGCCCCGGTCAGCGAACCGCCCGCGCTGGTCGAGCATTATCGCGCGCAATACGCCGCCTTGCTCAGCATGTGCGACCATTACCTGGGGCGCGTGCTGGATGCCATGGACGAGCTGGATTTGTGGGAAGACACCATGCTCATCGTCAATACCGATCACGGCTTTTTGCTGGGCGAACACGACTGGTGGGCGAAGATGCGCATGCCCTGGTACAACGAGCTGGCGAATATCCCGCTTTTCATTTGGGACCCGCGCGCGGGGGTGGCTGGCGAACATCGCAGCAGCCTCGTGCAGACCATCGACCTGCCCGCCACCCTGCTGGATTATTTCGGCGTCGCGCCCACAGCCGATATGCAGGGCATGCCGCTGGGGCAGACTATCGTCGACGACAGCCCAGTGCGCGAGGCGGCGCTGTATGGCGTGCACGGCGGGCATATCAACATCACCGATGGCAGCCATGTGTATATGCGCGCGCCAAAAGCTGTCGACAACCAGCCGCTCTTCAATTACACGCTCATGACCACGCACATGCGCCACCCCTTCCCGCCCAGCGAACTGAGGAACATGGAACTGGCAGACCCTTTCACCTTCACCAAAGAGTGCCAGACCTTAAAGATCCCCTGCATCTTTCACCGCTTCTGGGGAGAAGAGCTGCAAACCGCCCTCTACGACCTGGCGACAGACCCCGGTCAGTTGACGCCCGTGCGAGATGCGCCGGTCGAAGCGCGGATGACAGAAATGTTGGTGGAAGCCATGCGCGCCAGCGATGCGCCCGCCGAGCAGTTCGAGCGCCTGGGGTTGGCTTGAACCCCCGACAGGTCAGCGGTCGTTCACCCCCCTCAGTCCCCCCGACGTGTCAGGGGGAGGCACATACCTTGACTCCCCTCCCTGACACGTCGGGGAGGGGTTGGAGGCGCTCGCACAATAAACCGCGGCATTGTGCCCGCTGTGTCTAACCCGGGTAGGGCACGATCCAGCTATCTTCAATGCCCAAGCCAAATCCAGGCGCGTCCGATACTTCCAGCCAGCCATCGACCGCGACCGGCATGCCCGGCAGCCAGGTGCCTTCGCTCAATGGCACGCCGGGATCTTCGCCGATGAAATATTCAATCCAGGGCACAGCCGCCATCGCCGCCGAGAAGTGCTGTCCATAAGGCGTTCGCGCGCCGGCATGCAGCATGACGCTCTTGCCAGCCGCTTCGGCAGCATGGGCGATCTTGATGCAGGTGCTCAGACCGCCCGCCCATTCAATATCGGGCTGCAAGATATCGACCAGATTGTGACGCAGCGCATATTGGAAAGGGATGTGCGTGTACCAGTGTTCGCCCGTGCTGAGCGTCTGCCAGGGCAAGCGCGCGCGCAGTTCGGCATGGGCGTCAAAATTCTCGGGGATGAGACATTCTTCGATCCACTTGAGCTTGTACGGACGCAGCGCCTCCGCCAGCCGCACAGTGTAGTCGACATCAAAAGCCATCCAACAATCCAGCATCAGCTCGCAGTCAGCGCCGACCTGTTCGCGCGCCTTCGCCACCATTTCGACATTGCGCTGCAAGCCGTCCAGCCCGTCGGCGGGACCATAGGGACAAGCCAGCTTGTGCGCGCGGAAGCCCAACTCTTGATACCAGTCGATGTCGTTGCCGGTGGAATAGCAAAACAGGCGCTCTTTTTGCGGTCCGCCGATCAAGCTGTAAACCGGCTGCCCCAGCGCCTTGCCTTTGGCGTCCCAAAGCGCCAGGTCGACCGCGCTGATGGCATAGGAGGCCAAGCCCGCGCTGCCATAGAACTTGGTCAAGCGAAACATCATATCAGCCAGGCGCTCGATCGCAAAACCGTCTTGGCCGACCAGCTGCGGCGCGAGGTGATCGTCAATGATGGCGGCGACCGGTTTGCCGTGTATGGTCGACCCCAAGCCCCAGCTGCCATCTTCCAGCGTAACCTGGCAGAAGACCCGTCCCCAGCCGATGTTGGTCCACAAGTTGCGATGGCGCTTGACATGGCTGTAGCGCGACATGGGGTTGGCGACTTCGGCTGTCTGCTGCCAGGCGGGACGGCGCGCTTTTTCGCTGGGCGCTCGTGGCGGCAAGTTGACTTGCACAGCGCGGATGGAGGCGATCTTCATGCGCTGCCAGCCTGCAATTGCAGATAGTCGCCTTCGATGCTCGTGAATTCGAGGATATTGCCAAACGGGTCGCGGCAAAAAAAGCGCGGACGCCCGGGGATCGGCGTAACAGCATAGGGTGCATACCCCGCATCCAGGAGCCGCTCGCGCAGTCCGACCAGATTATCGACAACCAGGCATAGATGCCGGTTGGAGAGGTCGTCCAGCGGCGCTTCGGCAAATACATGCAGTTCGGCAGCGTCCCCGGCGCGGAACCAGATGACCTGGTCGTCTTGCAGGCTGTTTGGCGGCGGGATTTCGTCCAGACCCAGCAAACCGCCATAAAAGTCGCGGGTGGTCCGCTCGCTGCCGGGCGGTCGCGGAATGCTGACATGCTGCAAGCGCGCGTTCATTATCACCTCATTGGGCTGGTTTGCCCATTATTGTACAGTCTGCTGCGACAATTGCGAATTCGTCTGCTCTCTCCGCAATCACTTGGTCTTTGACAAATTCAAGGGCAGTCGCGATAATGCTTTCGTCTGCTTTTCGGTGTAGTCGAAAAAGATCGAGCAATGATTTCAATGCGATTCGGTCAGCTTGTTGCGATTTTCTTGTTTTGGCTTCTTGCCTCTTCACTTATATTGATGCCACGGACCAATGCCGCCGATGATACCAGCAGCCTTTCTGCCAAAATCGATGCCGCCAACGGCAACGGCGACAGCCACACAATCGCACTGAGCGCCGACATCACCCTCGCCGCAGGGCTGCCGACCATCACTGGCTCGCTCAAGATCGAGGGAAATGGCTACACGATAAGCGGCGACAACAAGTTCCGCATTTTCGATGTCAATGGCGGGATGCTCACGATTGAAAACTTGACGATGACAGAAGGTAGATCCGCTGGCAACGGTGGCGCTATCAGGCTGCGCAATCAGAGCCAGGTCACGATCGTGAATTCCACGCTTGCCAACAACTCGGCGAGGCATGGCGGCGCAATCGCGACTCCCATCACTTCCGAAAGCGGCGGGAACTTTCTAGATCAGTTCGATATCCTCGTCGGGTTTGGCGATGCCGACGACTTCACCGAGACAGAAGGCGAAGAAGCGGATGACGGTGGCAACAAGCTGGTCATCGTTGGTAGTCGCTTCATTGGCAACATCGCCGAAAAAAGCGCCGGCGCGATTTATGCCGCGGGTGGAACAGTCGATATCATCAACAGCCGCTTCGAGAAGAATTGCGCTGTGCTTGCGACTTTCGAGCTAACTGAAGGCGTCAGCACGGCACAGCGTTCTGTCTATGACGACGGCTGCGTGCGCATCCGCTACATTCGTCCGCAGCCCGATCCCGGAGCCGGCACCCATGACAATGGCGGCGCGCTCCGGCTGCTGGATGATGCCCAAGCCAGCATCGAAGATTCCACCTTTATTGAAAACAAAGCGACATACGGTGGCGCAATCGCATTAAGTGGCGCTGGCGTTGGGCTGATCGTCGACAAGAGCAGCTTCGTCGGCAATCGCGCAAGTGCGAGCGGGGGCGGCATCGGCAGCGACTGGCGGGGCGGCGGTGCCATTTCTATACACGCCAGCAGCTTCGTGACGAACAGCGCCGAACGCGGAGGTGGCGGGGCGATCAGCGCAAGATGGCAGCGGATCGACATCGCCAACAGCACTTTCAGCGAGAATTATGCTGAACGCAGCGGCGGTGCCTTGCTAGTCGACGAGTCCGCCGAAGTCACGATTACCCACGCGACCTTTGTGGAGAACTGGTCTGCAGAACAGGGAGATGCGCTCGGCAATATCGGCGGACGGTTGCTTGTGCGCAACAGCATCATTACTAGCCCGGGCCGAGACGAAGATTGCGCAGGCAGACTGGAACAAAGCAGCGGCAATCTGAACCCAGACCGGTCTTGCGGTGTCATCAGCCGCGACGAACCTATGCTTGGCGATTTATCTGGCTCGCCAGCCTATTACCCTCTGCAAGATCGCAGCCCGGCGGTTGATGCTGCCGATACGGAGTTCTGCCTCGCTGTCGATCAAATCGGCACAGCGCGTCCACAGGGCGGTAGTTGCGATATCGGCGCAATTGAATCTCTCAATGCTCGCCCGCCTGAGCCCAAGCCGACAGAAGCGGTCTGCAACTTGCCCGACCTGATCATCGCCGCCAATACGGGTAGGACGGTAGGCGCGTGTCGGGCTGGCAGCGGCAACCTTTCCATCAAGCTGGCCGGCGATTACACGCTCAGCGAAGCCTTGCCAGCCATCACCGGGCATATCACGATTGACGGCAATGGATACACAATTAGCGGCGATAGAAAGCACCGCATATTTGATGTCAGTGGCGGGTCGCTCACTATCAAAAACTTGACCCTGAAGGATGGTCGCGGCGTAGGTGGCGACGGCGGCGCCATCAGGCTGCAGCATGGCGGACGAGCGACTGTCCACGATTCGCGCTTCGTCGGCAACACCGCGGACTATGGCGGCGCAATATTCATAGGCTTTGTTGGCACAAAATCCTCCAGGGTGGTCGTAGAGCGGAGCAGCTTCGTTGGCAACGTCGGTCGCGGTACTGTCTATGCGGGCGGCGGCACCATCTTGATCCGCAATAGCAGCTTCACCAAGAACCAAAGGGGGATCGTATTGGAAAATCCTGTCCGGCTTGATGTCATCAATAGCAGCTTCATCAACAGCGGCACCGCCTTGTCCGCAGACAATGGCGTCAATGCCACGCTCACTCACATTACATTCCTTGAGGGATACACACCTTTGATCGAGCTGCCCAACATACCTTTTGCATCTCCCAGCAGCGTTAGCCTGATCAACAGCATCGTTGCCAGCAAACGCAATTCTTCTTTATGTGACCAGTTAAAAACGAACATTGGGAACTTGATCGAAGGCGGCGCTTGCCCGCAGGCGCTCAACGACGATCCCCTGCTTGAAGAGGCGACCAAGGCGTCCACCTACCTGGATTTGCAAGCGGGCAGCCCGGCGATAGGCGCTGCCAACGCGAATTATTGTCCTGATACTGACCAAATTGGGGGAACGCGCCCAATAGTCGGCAGTTGCGATATCGGCGCGATTCAATCCATCCCCGTTCAGCAAGCGCTGTCCGATTGCGCTGTGACCACCACGACGGGGCTCAATTTCCGCGATAGTCCCAACGGCGAACGCATCGGCGTTGTTTTGATCAATGAGACATTGGCAGTAAAAGCGCGGTCGCCGAACTGGTTCAATGTGGAGTATCACGGCGTTTCGGGCTGGATCAGCGCCGACTATGTGCACATACATGGCGATTGTGGCTGATTCGCCACAGAGGGCACAGGCGCACGCTGCTTTGCCCCCACCCCAAAACCCCTCCCCCAAAATGAGGGAGGGGCTTCAAAACCTGCTGACAGCGCTGAAAACTCCCCTTCCCTCGTTCTGGGGGAAGGGGCCGGGGGTTGGGGGCTTAGCGTTCTTTGCGTCTTTGTAGGTACAATAGGCTTACGCATATACAAAGCTATCTGGAGATTCTCATGCGCAAACTCTCGCTGCTCCTCGTCCTGTTGCTCGCTATTGGTGGCGCTGCCTTCGCTCAAGACGCGCCAACCATCGCCGTCATGACACCTTTCCTCGCCCAGCCCGGCACCCAGCTGATGGTCGAAGGCTTTGAAGCCGCCGCCGCTGACAAAGGCTGGCAGGTCAATGTCATTGATACCAGTGAAGATATCGCCGCCCTGGTCAGTCGCATGGAAGATGTCGCGCTGCAAGGCGTGGATGCCATCGTCATCAATGTCGATCCCACACAGATTGAGCCGGGCTTGCACGCCGCCGCCGATGCCGGCATCCCTGTCTTTGGCCTGGATTCGGGCGCGCATCCGCTGCTGGCCACCAATGTAACCAGCAATGGCTATACCATGGCCGCAGAGACCGCCACCTATGTGGTCGACCGCCTGAACGGCGCGGGCAATGTGGTGATGTTCATTTTCGAGCCCTATCCGCCTGTGCAGAAGCGCGGCGCAATCGCCCAAGCCATATTTGATAACACGCCCGATATCAGCATTATGGACGCCATCACGCCCAGCTTTGATAATGGTCCGCTGGAAGGCGCGCGCAATGCCATGGAAGCCGTGCTGCTGGCGCATCCCGAAGCGGGCAGCATATCGGCGGTCTGGGCAGCTTGGGACGATCCCGCCCTCGGCGCGCTGCAAGCCATCGAAGACGCCGGACGCGCTGACGAAGGCATCGTCGTCGTGGGCATAGACGCCACCGACCAGGCTCGTGATGCCATCGCGCGTGGCAGCAACTTTGAAGCGACTGTCGCGCAAGACTTCGGCGGCATGGCGGCGCGTGTGGCCGACCTGGTCGAGGCGCATCTGGGCGGCATGATGAGCGCGCAGGTCAACCACTATGTGCCAGCGCGTCTGGTAACCCAAGCCGACCTGATGGGCTAATCCCCCCGCCTCGGTCCCCCCGACGGGTCAGGGGGAAGTTTTACCCCCTCAATCCCCCCGACGGGTCAGGGGGAAGCAGGCTTTAGCTACCCTCCCTGACTTGTCGGGGAGGGGCTGGGGGAGGGGTCACACCATGCACCTGCAAATCCGCCAGGCCAGCAAAGCCTATGCGGGCATACCGGCGCTGATTGACGCGGCGCTGGACTTGCATGGCGGCGAGGCTTTGGGGCTGGTCGGCGAAAATGGCGCGGGCAAGTCCACGCTCATCAAGCTGCTGGCTGGGTTGGAAGCGCCCGATTCGCTGGAAGTGCGTTTGAATGGCGCACGCGTGACCATTCCCGACTCGGCTGCGGCGCGGCGGTTGGGCTTGCGCTTCATCCACCAGGAATTGGCGATCGTGCCGGCGCTCAACGTGGCGGAGAACCTCTTTCTCAACAACCCGCTGCCCCGCATCGGTGGCGCTTTTGTAAACCGCGCGGCGCTCTACAAGCTGGCGCGAGAAGCCATGCGGCGGCTGGGCATCGATCACATCGACCTGCGTCAGCGCGCATCGCTGCTCAGCCCGGGCGATGCCATGCTGGTCAAGATTGCCAGCGCATTCATCGGCGCGGATGACCAGCAGCAGCTCATCTACATCATGGACGAGCCAACCGCCGCGCTGAACCAAGCCGAAGCCGAACTGCTCTACGCGGTCATCGACCGTTTGCGGGCGCGTGGCTGTGCCCTGCTGGTGGTGACACACCGCCTGCACGAGCTCTTTCGCATTGCCCAGCGCGTGACGGTCATGCGCGATGGCATGGTGGTCAACACGCACAAAATCACAGAGACCAGCGCCGGCGAACTCATCCACGAGATGACGGGCTCGAGCGCCGCTCACCTGCCCCCCGCCGCCGACAAAGTGAAAAGCGAAGCGACTGATGACCGCCCCCTGCTGCGTGCGCGCTATTTGCAGACCGATGCGCTGTCCGCAGCCAGTTTTCATTTGCGCGCGGGCGAAATCGTCGGCGTGGCTGGCTTGGCCGGAGCGGGAAGATCGCAACTGCTGCAAGCGTTGATGGGCATCGACAAGCTGCGGGCTGGCACGATCGAGCTGGACGGCGAGGCGCTGCGCAATCCCGCGCCGGCTGTGTGCTGGGAGCAGGGCATCGCCTACTTGCCCGAAGAGCGGCGTTCGCAGGGGCTGCTGCTGGGCGGGCGCATCAGCCACAATATGACATTGCCGCATCTGGGTCGCTTCCGCCGTTGGCTGGCGATGATTGACCGCCGCGCAGAAGACCGACGCAGCCAGCAATTGAGCCGCTCGGTACAGCTGCGCGCCACGGGCATCCAGCAACGGCTGCGAGAGCTTTCCGGTGGCAACCAACAGAAAGTCATGTTTGCGCGGGCGGTCTTGGCGAAGCCGCGACTGGTCTTGCTGGACGAACCGACTCGCGGCGTCGATGTAGGCGCAAAACGCGATATCTATCGTCTCATCCGCGAGCTGGCGGCGGGCGGCGCAGGCATCTTGCTCGTGTCATCGGAACTGGACGAGCTGCTGGCGCTGTGTGGACGCATCCTGATCATGCGCAACAGGCGACTGGTTGGCGAGGCGTCCACAGCAGAACTGGACGAGCGCGCCCTGCTGTCGCTGATGTTCGCGGGTCTACCCCATCTCCCGACCCCCTCCTCGAAGCATCAGGGAAGGGGAGCGCAGTCAAACAAGATCAATTCTGATGCACGATTTCTTACAGCTTAGCAATCATCGCACAGGTTTATCGACGAGTCACCTTTCTCCATTGATATGGGGAAGGGCCGGGGATGGGGTAGAAAACTGGCCTGGCCTCACAGCTGACCCGACGGGGGACTGAGAGGCGCCGCCAGATGCGTTACAATCTGATGGCTGGCTATTTGGCAGCCTTGGCGACTGTCCGCAACAGGATATACCTTGTCACAGCGTCCACATCTGTCTTCTTTCCTGCGCCGTTATGGCACCTTGATCGGCTTTTTGGCGATCGTGCTCTTCTTTTGGACGCAGCGTCCGCAAACTTTCATGACCCTGCCCAACTGGGTCAATATCACGCGCCAGATGAGCATTTTGGGCGTGGTGGCTTTCACCATGACCATCGTGATGGTGACGGGCGACTTTGATCTCAGCGTGGGCGCGATGGCCAGCCTGGTTGGGATTGTGGCGGGCAGCGCTTTTCAAAACGGCGGGGGCGTGGGGCAAGCGGTCGCGCTGGCATTGTTGGTGGGCGTGGCGGGCGGCGCGCTCAACGGGCTGCTGGTGGCGGGCGTGGGCATCTCGGCATTTGTGGCGACTCTGGGCACCTTGACGGTCTTCCGCGGCCTGGCGCTGTACACCAGTAGCGGCGCGTCAATCTATGGCCGCGTGATCCCCGCCGAGTTTTCCAGTTTCGGGCGCGGGGCGATCGTGATTGGCGAGCTCAGCATCCCCAACTTGACGCTGCTGGCGGCGCTGGCGCTGGCGCTGGTCTTCGTCATTCTGCGCTTCACGATTTTCGGACGGCGCTTGTATGCCATCGGCGGTAACCGCGAAGCGGCGCGTTTTGGCGGGATACGCATCGCCCGGCTGCGTATGTTGAGCTTTGTCATCAGCGGTTTGGGCGCGGCTGCCGCGGGTTTGATGCTCTTCAGCCGCCTCTCGACTGCCCATCCAACCCAAGGCGAAGGCTTGATGCTGCAAGCGATCGCGGCGGTCTTCCTGGGCATGACCATGAACGAAGAAGCGCAGCCCAATGTGCTGGGCAGCCTGGTTGGCGTGCTGATTTTGGGCGTGCTGGCCAACGGCTTGACGCAGATGCAGATCGACACCTACATCCAGCAGATATTGACGGGCGTCATCATCATCCTGGCGGTTACGCTGAGCAGCTTGTCGCAACAGGGTTTGCGCGCGCCGGAATGGCTGCGGCGTCTGCTGCCAGAGCGAGGTGAAGCGGCATGAACGCACCCTGGTTGGTCTTTGATATCGGCACAGGCAGCGCCAAAGCCGCGCTCATCCATGACAATCGCATCCTCGATGCAGCCAGCGCCGCCTACCCGACCATGCGTGGAGCAGACGGCGCTGTCGAGCAGGATGCCGAGCAGTGGTGGGAGGCGGTGCGCAACTGCTGTCGGGATTTGTCGCCGCGGCGGTTGGCTGGCATCGCATTGACCGGGCAGATGCAGGATGTCGTGCTGCTAGATGAAAGCGGACACATCATCCGCCCGGTCATCTTGTACAGCGATACGCGCGCCCGCGCCGAAATCGAACAGATACACACGCTGATCAACGAAGCCGAGCTGACCAGCCTGACCGGCGCACAGCAAAATGCCGGCAGCCTCCTGGCGAAGTTGCGCTGGCTGTGGCGGCATGAACAACAGAGCGTCACGCGCGCCGCGCATCTGCTGCTGGGCGGGGCAGACGCCATCGCAGCCCGTCTGTGTGGCAGCCGAGCATCCGACAGCACCACAGCCGCTACGACAGGTTTGTGGCAGTTGGCGGCGGGAAAATTGCTGGATGCGTCGACATTGCACAGGCTGGAACTGGGCTGGGCGCTGCCATTGCTGCCGCGGGTCGTGGCGGGTGGCGCGCAAGTGGGCGTGCTGGGGGCTGTGGCGGCGCAGCAACTGGACTTGCCCGCGGGAACGCCTGTGCATTTGGGTCCGGGCGATGCCGGGGCAGCCACCATCGGCGCGGGCTGTGGCGAGATTGGTCCCGCCTATGCCTATGTCGGCAGCAGCGGCTGGGTGGGCTTCAGCGCGCGGGAGATCGGCGATGCGGCGGCTGGTGTGATGAACCTGGCGCATCCGCGGCGCGGGCATTTCATCCAGGTCGTGCCCATGATGACCAGCGCCGGCAACCTCAGCTGGCTGCGCGATCTCTTTGACAGCGAAGACTATGCTGAACTCATCGCGCAGGCAGCCGCATGCCAGCCGGGCAAGCTGGTGTTTTTGCCTTATCTGCAAGGCGAACGTGCGCCTTTCAACGATCCGCTGGCGCGCGGCGCATTTGTGGGTATCGCCATCGATACCGGGCGTCCGCAAATGGCTCGGGCTGTGCTGGAAGGCATGATCTTCGCGTATCGCCACACCTTGTCGGCGCTTTCGCCACAATTGCCCGCGCATCTGACCTTGATCGGCGGCGGGACGCGCGACGACAACTTGAATCAGCTTTTCGCCGATATCCTGGGCCTGCCAGTGCATCTGCCGCCAGCCGCGGAAAATGCCGGGTTGCAGGGCGCATTGCGAGCGGCGCAGGTTGCGCAAGGCACAGCCAAGGACTTTGCGATCGCGCCAGCATCACAGACGCGCATCTTGCAGCCACAGACGCAGCACAATCAGCATTATGCGCAGCAATACCAGCATTATCTGGCGGCTTATCAGGCTTTGAAGTCCTTGTTCGTGCAGATGGCCGAGTGACCCGTCCCCGAAGCATCAGGAAAGGGAGTCAACCCCTCCCCCAGCCCCTCCCCGTCAGGACGGAGAGGGTAGCCGAAGCTGGCCTCCCCCTGACCTGTCGGGGGGACCGAGGGGGGTTGCCCTTCCCCCTGACCTGTCAGGGGGCGTTGTTTCAAGCCAGCATAACCCAGCGCCGCTGATGACTGCTGCTGCGGATGGCATCCATTGCGCGCTGACAGGCGTGGCCGTCGGCAAATGTCGCGCCCCAGCCCAGCGGTCTGCCCGCGCGGATGGCCGCCGTCAGTTCTTGCATCAGCGCCACGAATGACACATTCCATATACCTTTGCCGATGCCTGGCAGGGCGGCATTGGGGTCGGGCTGGCTGATATCGGCGAAGTCTTCGCCCGCCCGCGCCAGCAGCAGCTTCTCGTCGCTATCCGCCAACACGATGCTGCCTTCGCTGCCTGATATGTGGGCACGGTTGGAAAACCCGTGACGCGCCACGCTGCTGACAAAGACCGAACACAGCGCGCCCGAAAGCATCTCGGCGGTGAAGCTGAATTGGTCATCGGCAGTGGCTTGCCAGGATGTGCCAGTTTGCCGATCGATGCGCTCCGACGCCATTGTGGCGATCTGCCCGCTGATTGCGCCGATATCGCCCAGCCAAAAGCGCAGCAAGTCGATCTGATGCGATCCGTTTGCGCCCAGCCGCCCGCCGCCCATCTCCGCGCTCGACCACCAATCGCCGGCAGGACGCGAAGCCGGGTCGCCCCAGGACGCAGAAATGCCTGTTATCGTGACATGCCGCACCGCGCCGATGACGCCATTTTCTATCAACTCTTTGATCTTGCGGCGGTTGGGATTAAAGCGCAGCTCGTGCCCGATGATGTGCAGCTTGCCAGCAGATTCGGCTGTCGCCAGCATCTGCGCCGATTCAGCCTGGTTCATGGCCATGGGTTTCTCGCAGAGCACATGCGCGCCCGCCCGCAGCGCAGCCAAGGTCATTGGCGCGTGGTGGATGGTCGGCGTGGCGATGCACACCAGGTCGAGCTCGTGCGCGTCCAGCATGCGCCGCCAGTCGTCATAAACATGTGGGATGCCAAATGCTGCCGCAGCCGCCCGCGCGCTTTCCAGTCGATTGCTGGCGACGGCGACAAGCTCGACATCGTCAATCAGGCGCAGAGCCGGCAGGTAGGCTTCCCGCGCGAAACTTGCCCCAATGGTGCCGACGCGTATGGTCATGATTGCTTCCTTTTCTGCTCTCTAGCCACAGCCTGCCGTCAGCCGGTACACGATGCGCAGGCGCTGGTTTGCGGGCACATTCTCGAGCGCGCATTCCAGGCCATTTGCCCAGACGATACGAATATCCGCGCTGGTTGCCGCGCCCAAACCAAAATGCAAGGGCAGTTGGTTGTTGCCGCCCAGCCCCGTGCCGATGCGCACCGTCTGCAACTGCGTGACGCCGCCCGCGCGGACATAAACCTTGCTGCCCACAGCATCGGCATTGATATCGAAGCCGCCGCGCAATTCCAGCGACAGCCAGCGCCCAGCCCCGGATTGATTCTGATAGAGCCGATAACCGCTGTTCCAGTTGCCAGTGATTATATCCAGGTCGCCGTCGCGGTCATAGTCGGCATAGGCAACGCCCAGGGTGGGCAGGTCCGCCGCAATGCCGCTGGCCACGCCGACATCCACAAAGCCGCCGCGCCCATCATTGCGAAACAGCGCATCGGGGCGCGCATTCATGAAGCTGACATCCAGCTCTGGGAATGTCTGGTGATATTTGGTGGCAGCTACATACAGATCTTGCCAACCATCGTTGTCGAAGTCAAAGAAGACCGCGCCCCAGCCCACCGCCTGGTCGGGTCCATAATTGAGCGCCACGCCCGCCGAATGCGCCCGATTGCGAAATCCACCGCCGTCATTGCGCAGCAAATACATCGTGTACACCATATCGGTGATGTAGAGGTCGAAGTCGCCATCATTGTCATAATCGGCGGCATCGATGCCCATGCCATTGATGAGCAGGTTTGCGCCGCTGCCCGCCGACACATTCGTCCAGCACCAGTGCCCGCAGCCCGCGCCATCGTTGCGCCACAGCAAGTTGCCGATCTCGTTTTGCAGCTTGTCATTGACGACATACAAGTCCAGATCGCCATCGCTGTCATAGTCGATAAAAGCCGGCGCGAAGCCCGCCCCCAACGTCTGCGCATAACCCAACCCCCCGCTGACATCGGTGAAGCTGCCATCGCCGTTGTTGTGATACAAGCGGTCGGCTTGCCGAGTGAAATCGACCGACTCGCATTCGGGAAAGCACGACCAGTTGGTCACATACAGGTCCAGCCAGCCATCGTTGTCATAATCGCCCCAGGCCGCCGAGGTGCCTTTGCCGCGATCGCCAACGCCCGCTCGCGCTGTGACATCGCGGAAGCCCGCGCCGCCTTCGTTGCGAAACAGGCGGTTCGCGCCGTGATTCACGACATACAGGTCCAGCCAGCCATCGTTGTCATAATCGGCAAAGGTCGCGCCGCCGCTGGGCACATCGGGCAGGCTGACCTGCGGTGAATGCGCAGACACAGCGAAAACGCCAGCGCCCAGGTTGCGATAGAGTGTGTTGGCTGCCAGGTTGCCCGTCACAAAGAGGTCGATCCAGCCATCGCGATCATAATCGCCCCAAGCCTGTCCGATGGCCAAATAACCTTCACGCGCATCGTCCGGATCCCAAATGGCGCGATGCGTGGCCGTGATGCCCGCCGCAGCGCTGACATCGACAAACCGGGGCACCCCTTGCGCCCGCGCCAAAGCGACCAACCCCAGCAAGACCATCCAGAGCAGCGCAAATCGCACAGCCAGCCGCCTGGTCCCTGCGCCGGAATCAGCGCGTAGCATGCCGCGCATAGAGGGGCCATTCCAGCGGCACGCCCAGCCGCGTCGACAGCAAATGCTGGAAGTCACGCAGATGCGAGCGAACATTGCGCACTTGTCGCGGTGTCAGCCCTTTGTTCAGACAGAAGCTCGCCAGCGCTCCGGCCGCCTCGCCGATATTCCATTCCACCGGATGCAGCCGATAGCAGCCATTGGTGATGTGGGTTACGCCCAGATTCTTGCAAGCCGGCAGCAGGTTTTCTACCCGCTGGGGCAACAACGCGCCCAAGGGAATCTGGAATGGGTAGCTGCTGATATCAATGTAGGTGCGCAAGCCGCTGCTGGGATGCAGGTCGATGCGATAACTGCCGATGCCCACGCTGTCGGCGAATTGTTCGGCAGTGATCTGGCTGCCGCGCTGCTCGACGCCGACATGGCCTTCGCAGACGGTGAACTCAGCCAGGATACGCCGCGATTCGCGCACATAGACAGTTTTCGCCAGCCCGTCTGTCGTGCCGACGACATCGTGCCGCAGCCGCAAGCCCGGATAGCCATAGCCATCTCCTTTGTGACGCGGCGCTTCGGTCTGCATCCAATACAGCAGCGAATAACTCAACTGGCGACATTCGTGCAGCGCTTGCTTTTTTTCGGCTTCGCAGACGCCTAGCAGCGGCTTCAGCCAATAATCAATCTGGGGCCAGTTGACCAAGGTGATGTCGCTTGGGAATGCGCCGGGCGAGTAATGCCCTTTGTACAAGATGCGCCGATAATGCCAGAAGTCGCCAGGCGAGCCGCCAAATCCGCCCGTCGGCGGGCGATCGCTGTGAAAGATGCCACGATTGCGCGTCTCCAGCGTGATCGGATGCACATCTTGCCAGCCCAGCTGCTTGCCGGGCCAGAAGTCGGCTTGGTATTCGCGCCAAAAGTCATAATCGGCCGGCTTGTCGATTGTGTGGTCTTCGCCGGGCAAATGATCGATGGCAAAACACCAACTGATTGCTTGCTGATCCAACGGCTGGGGATCGCCGGCAAGCGCGTGCATTTCGTCCGTTTGCGCCTGGCTTTCCGCGCCGATGACGAACTCGATATTGGCCAGCTCCAGCAGGTCGCCGAGCTCGGTGGCATCCAGGATATATGGCGCGCTGACCACAAGCTGGTCGCCCGTGCGCGTGTCTTGCAGGGTGACCGCCAGCACCCGATCGCCATCGGTCTCGGCAGACACCGGCACATGCTGCAGCAAGATGTCCAGTTGCTGGCTGCTGCGGTAGGGAGCGAGCATGCCTTCAATTACCGCCAGCGCGGCGCGTGGTTCGTGGCAGAGGCGGCTGACGCTGCCCTGCCCGGGATTAAAATTGGTGATGTGGCGCGCGGCTTCGGTCAAGGGATAATTGCGCCGATAATAATCGCGCACGCCCTCGGCAAAGCGCATGTACGACGCAGTCGCTCCACATTGCTCGACCCAGGGATTTTCATCGGGCGGGACAGCTTGCGCAGTCAGTTGGCCGCCGATCCAGTCTGTTTCTTCACTCATGATGACCGATTTGCCCATGCGCAGGGCAGCCAGCGCCGCACCGATCGCGCCGGTGCCGCCACCAACAATTAGAATGTCACATTGCCGTTCTTTCATGCTTTTAACTCACAATCACTAACTGAATTTGCCAATGCGACTATTGTAACTGTTATTGAGGCGTGGTGGTGGTGCGCAGAATCTGAGGAGGATGCCGCGAATTGAAAGCGGGCGCAGCCACAGGTATCATGGATGGCATGAATCCCCACGAATATTACATCCGCCGGGTGCTGCCACGCCTGGACACATGTCCGTTGCAGCGCTACGCCGCCATAAGCCTCTTGCCGCGCGCCGACAGCCGGCCGCTGGGCGATTGCGCGCTGTTGATGCTGGTCGGTTTGACTGGCTGCGGAAAATCGACCACCCTGGCACAGCTTGACGCCGGCGGCATCCCCTCTCGCCGCGAAGTCGCAGATTGCATCGCCATTCCTTTTGCGCAGAGCCTGGCTGACGAAGCGCTGCTGCCCGTGCTGGACCGCGCGCGTCGATTTGAATATACGCGCCGATTTGCCCAGGCTGTGCCCGGCGGGATAGCTGCGGCATTCTCGTGGCTGTGGCTGCACGACGATGCGCAAGAGCCGCTGCTGACCGAGGGCATCCGTGGCGACGCAGAGCTGCGCTTTGCCTTGGGCTGCTTCCCGCGCTGGCGAGTCGTCGAGTTGGCGCTGCCGCCCCTGCAACGTCTGCAGCGTCTCAGCGGAAGACAGGACAAATTCGACCAGGTCGACGAAGCCGCCGATCTGGATTTTTTGCCGCGTGAATTGCAGGCCGAAGCGCGGGAGCTGCTTGCCAGTGGCGAGATCAACCGACGGGCGCTGGCCATCGTGCGGGCAGAAGCCCAGAATTATGGCTTGCACGCCTTCGCCGCCGGGCAAGACTACCCCAATTATCAGCGGCTGGATGTGGCTCGCATGACACCCGAAGCGGTCACAGAAGCCGTGCGTGATTTGCTGGCGCTGCCATGCCCACGATAGAACGGGTAAGCTGTCAGCCTCTGCATGTGCCGCTGAAGAGCGCGCTGACCTGGGGGCGGGGCCACGAGCTGCCGGCGCTGCAGCATGTGCTTGTGCGCGTTGATTTGTCGGATGGCGCGATTGGCATCGCCGAAGCCACGCCGCGACCCAGCATCTATGGCGAAACAAGCGCCTCTGTGCAGCATATCATCGGCGAGGAGCTTGCGCCGCGCCTGCAGGGACGATGCCTCTGCGACTTTGAATCGGTTGCCAGACTTAGCGCGGAGCTCGCGCATATCAAAGCCAACAACACCGCCCGGGGCGCGCTGGATATCGCGCTGCATCAGGCGCTGGCGCAAAGCCGCGACCAACCGCTGCGAGATTATCTCGGCGGCACGCGCGAGTCGCTGCGCCTGAGCAGCATCGTCAGCACGGGAGACAAGGATATGGTGCAGTCGGATGTGGCCGATGCTTACAAACAGGGCTTACGCGTCTTCAAGGTCAAGATCGGACATAATATCCTCGCCGAAAGCGACAACCTGCGCGACTTGATGGCGGCTTTCCCGGCGGCTCGCTTTTATGTCGATGCCAACGAAACACTGGACATCGAGACGGCACCACAGACTCTGGACGCGCTGCGGAAAGATGGCGTGCTTTATTGTGAAGAGCCGCTGCCTGTGCATCGGCTGCGCGAGCGGAGTCGGCTGCGGCGGCAGACATCCATGCCGCTGATCGCCGATGACAGCGCCTTCACCCCGCGCGAGCTGAAACGCGAGCTGGACTTCGACACTTTTGACATCCTCAACATCAAGACGGCGCGTACGGGCTATTCGCAATCGCGTCAGATGCTGCTGGCGGCGGCGGCGCAAGGCAAAAGCGCCATGGTCGGCTCGCAAGCCAGTTCGCTGCTGGGCTGTTTGCAGGCGGCGCTCTTCGCCAGCCGCGCAGAAGTCGACTGCCCGAGCGAATGCAGCTTCTATCTGAAGACGGATGCGGATGTGTCGCATGCGCCCAGGATCGTGAATGGCGCGTGGCATCTGGAGGATGTAGAGGCGGCGTTGCAGAGATTCAAAATAGCAATCGCCACAGAGGCACAGAGGCACAGAGGGTGATCACAAAGGACACAAAGACACAAAGGGCACAAATGTTTAGCGTACTCGGTGCACTCTCTAGACTCGGTGTACTCGGTGGTTCATTTTTTCGTCGAATACATAGTTGCTTTTGCTGAAGCACAGACGGGGGTATAGTGCGATGAAAATCCTGATCATGGCCGATATGGAAGGCGTCAGCGGCATCGTCACCTGGGATCAGGTAACCGGTGGCGCGCCGATGTATGAAGAGGGCCGCCGCCTCTATACCGAAGAAATCAATGCAGCCGTGCGGGGAGCGCTGCGAGCTGGCGCGGACGAAGTGGTGGTTGTCGATTGCCATGGCGCGGGTGGCGACTGGAGCTTCAACTCGCTCATTCCCGAATTGCTGGAGCCGGCTTGCAGCTGGGTCGCCCATCATCCCTGGTCGCGTTATACCGAACTGCTGGAAGCGGGCGCAGATGCCTGTCTGCTGGTGGGCATGCACGCGCGCAACAACACCGCCGATGGCGTGCTCTGCCACACCATCAGCACAGTCAAATGGCACAATTTGTGGTTCAATGACGACCTGGTGGGCGAAGTCGGCGTCAATGCGGCGCTGTGCGGACATTATGGCTGCCCGGTGCTGCTGGTCACTGGCGATGAAGCAGTCTGTCGCGAATCGACTGCGCTGCTGGGCGATGGACTGACGACTGTGGCGGTCAAACGCGGGCTGACGCGCTATTCTGCCCGGCAGATTCCGCCCGTCCGCGCACGCGAGATGATCGAGGCGGGCGCATACCAGGCGCTCAAAGACCTGGCTGCTGTAAAGACTTATGTGCCCGGCTCGCCAGTCGCCATCACCATCGAGGTCGACAAGGTAGAAAAGATGGCGGATTTTCGTGGACGCGCCGGCGTTGAACTGGATATGGCGGCGCAGAAAGTCGTCAGCCGCGCCGGCTCCTGGATGCAAGCCTGGGACCAGATCTGGCACTGGTAGGCGGTCACAGCAACGAAAGCGCCCAACCCAGCGCCAGCAGCAATCCGACTTGCCCATGCAGCTTGGCAGTCAACCCTTGTGCCTTGTGCAGCAGCGCCACATCACCACTGGTATTGATGATCTGGATGAGACGCAGCGCTTGCGGCAGTGTAATCAGTGTGAGCAATGTGGCTGCCGGCAGCAGGCCACCGGCGACCAGCACAGCTTGCGAGATATAGGTGCCCAGAACCAGAAACAGGTATTCAAAGCGAGCGAAACGAATGCCGAAGAGCACCGCCAGCGTTCGTTTGTCCACAGCGCGGTCGGCGTCCATGTCGCGGATGTTGTTGGCATGCAATATCGCCGTGACCATGAAGGCGACTGGCAGCGAAACCAGGCACAACTGCCAAATGCGCGCCTCGCTGACATCGGGAGACATCACATAATACGCGCCAACCACAATGGCCGGACCCATGAAGATGGCGACAGCGATTTCGCCCAGCCCATTGTAGGCCAGCGGGAAGGGACCGGCTGTATAGGTAACCGCCACCAGCACGCCGCCAATGCCGATCAGCCACAGCAGCGGACCGCTTTGCGCCAGCAACAGCAAACCGATGGCGCAGCCGCCCAGTGTGGTCAACACCGCGCCAGCCAACACCTTTTGCGGAGAAAGGATCTGGCGTTTGATGGTCATGCCTTGCCCGGCTTGTTTGAGGGCATCGGCACCACGGCGAAAATCGGCATATTCGTTGATCAAGTTGGCGGCGCTCTGCAGCAGCAGCGTGCCCAGCAAGGCCAGCAGAAATGGCAGAGCGGCAAAGACGCCATCGCCATAAGCCGCGATGCCCGCCAAGCCCATGGGCACATAAGTCGCCGTGAAGACGCGCGGACGCACTGCCTGCAGCCACGCTTGCCCTGTTGTCATGCGCGCATTGTACACTATGCTCTCTGCATTTGACCGCGCAAGAGTCTTCGGGCGACTCAGTGAGTCTCTCTTACAACCCCTCCCCCAGCCCCTCCCCGAAGCATCGGAGAGGGGAGCAAACTACAACGGACTCAGCGTTTCTAGCAGCGGGTTTGTAACATGAAGCAGATCTCGCCGAAACCTTCCCTCCATTGATATGGGGGGACCGAGGGGGGTAGACCAGGCGCGAAATCACATGAATCAGCAAGGGACAAGCCCACGCTACTGTGGAGAGGGATTTGCGCGCAGGTGCTAGAATAACGCGCATGAAAGTTTTGCTGCTTTCGATCTCCGACCGCATTGGTGGCGCAGCCATCGGCGCATATCGCCTGCATCGCTCCCTGCGCAGCGCCGGCATCGACAGCCACATGTTGGTTCTCTACAAGTCCACCGCCGACCCGACCGTGCACAGGCTTGCCACACAACTCGACTTTGTTGCCCGGGCGCGGCGCAAACTGGCGGAAAGGCGACATAAACACCGGCTGCGCGATAATCCCCGCCTGCCCGAAAGCGACCACTGGAGCCTCAATCAGTTTGATTATCCTGTCGCGGCTGCCATCAATCGCTTCTCGGCCGATACCGTGCATCTGCACTGGGTTGGCGACAACTTTCTGCCCATCAGCCAATTGCCACAGATCAACGCGCCACTGGTCTGCAGCTTGCGCGACAACTGGTTTTTCACCGGTGGCTGCCATTATCCAGGCGGCTGCACGCGTTTTCGGCATGGCTGTGGCGATTGCCCGCAATTGCTGTCCGGCGGCGCAAACGACCTCAGCGCGCAGGTTTTTCGGCACAAACAGCGCGCCTATGCCGAGGCTGACATAACTGTCGTGGCGCTGGGCGACTGGATCGCGAGTCGCGCGGGAGAAAGCGCCTTGCTGGGGGCTGCGCGCATTGAAATTATCGGCAACGCCATTGATGGAGGCATTTTCAAGCCGCTGGACCGCGCACAAGCTCGCCATGCCTTGAACCTGCCGCAAGACAAACGGCTGCTGCTATTTGGCGCGCTGGGCGGGACCAGCGACAAGCGCAAAGGCTTCGTTCATTTGCGGGCGGCGTTGGCGAACCTGGATGCAGAAGCGGGCATCGAGTTGGTGGTCTTCGGCGCGGACCAGCCAGAAGCGCTGGAGCTGTCGCTGCCTCTGCACCAGGTCGGGCGGCTGGCGGACGAGCTGAGCATGAGCCTGCTCTACAGCGCCTGCGATGTCTTTGTGCTGCCATCGCTGCAAGACACTTCTCCGAAAACAGTCATGGAAGCGCTGGCTTGCGGCACTCCCTGCGTGGCATTTTCTGGCTCGGGCGCAGCGGATATGATTCGGCAGCGGGGCAATGGCTACCTGGCGCGCCTGCCCGACAGCGATGACCTGCGCGCCGGCATTTTGTGGACGCTTGCACAAAGCTGGGATCGAGCGGCGCTGCATGACGAAATCATCGCCCGCTATGGCGAAGCGCATATCGCCCGGCAGCACATTCAGCTCTATCAATCGCTGATATGAGCGCCCTGCCCCGCATCAGCTTCGGCATGATCGTGCTGAATGGCGAGCCATTCCTGCGCTACAACCTGCGCGCCCTCTACCCGTTCGCCTATGAGATCATCGTGGTGGAAGGCGCAGTCCCCGCCGCCCACAATATCGCCAGCGCCGATGGCCACTCGCGCGACAGCACCCTGCAGACCCTGCGCGACTTCAAAGCCAGCGAAGACCCGCAAGACAAGCTGCGCATCATCAGCCGCGATGGCTTTTGGAGCGAAAAAGACGAAATGTCGGCTGCCTATGCGGCGCTCGCAACTGGCGATTATCTGTGGCAGGTCGATGTCGATGAGTTCTATCAGCCAGCCGATATGCGGGCTGTCTGCGCCCTGTTGATGGACGATCCCGCTATCAGCGCCGTGTCTTTCAACACGGTCACTTTTTGGGGCGCTCCGCAGTATCGCGTGGACAGCTGGCACAAACGCCGCGGCGCCAGCGAATATCACCGCTTGTTCAAGTGGGGCGCAGGCTACCAGTATGTAACGCACCGTCCGCCGACTGTGCTGGATGCGGATGGGCGGGATTTGCGCGCTGGGCGCTGGCTGCGCGGCGACGAGCTGGCAGCGCGCGGCATATTTCTCTATCACTATTCACTGCTGTTGCCCCGACAGGTGCGCGAAAAATGCGATTATTACAGCCGTGCCGACTGGGCAAAACGGGCCGATGCGCGGCGCTGGGCAGATGAAGCCTGGTTTGCGCTGCGCCGCCCTTATCATGCGCATAATGTCGCCCAGTATCCCGGCTGTCTGTATCGCTATGCGGGCGCGCACCCGCCGCAAGTGCAAGCCATGTGGCGCGAATTGCATGCAGACGACTCGCAAGAAGAACTCCGCCGCACAGACGATATTGAAGCGCTGCTGGATTCGCGGCGCTATCAACTAGGTCGGGCGCTGGTGATGCGCGCCAACAAACCGGCTCTGTGGGGCAGACGTGGCTGGATGCGGCTGAAGGGGCTGCTGGCGCGCATGATGCCGGGCGCGGTCAAGGATCTGTTGCGGCGAATAGCCCACACGCGCTGACGCAGGCAGTCATAAATTCCATATGCTATACTATCGCTGCAATCTGGAATGGAGAATAAGCGCATGGACTTGCCGACAAAACATGCCGAGACGGCGACGCGCGAGATGATCGACCCCGAAGAAGCGCACCTGACGCCGGAACAGCGGGAGTTGCTGCGCAGCCTGGAACGGTCGCTGGAGCATCGGAGCGTGGCGAATACAGATCTGTCTGGGAGTTCCTGGAAGAACTGCGGCTGGAACGCGAAGCAGAAGACAATGCGCGTAGTAACGGGGTCTGAATTTGAACGGATGATCAACCGCTTGTGCAGAAGATTTCGACCGGTTGACTCTGAACATCCGGCTGCTCGCTGCCGAACTTGAACTCGGACGACGCCCGCAAGACGAGCGCTTGCAAAACATGAGCGAGATGACGATTTATAAAGCGCGTCTGCGCAATACCTCAGCCCGCAGAGGAGCGCGCGGCGGCTTCCGAGTCGTCTACCGCATCATGGAAGATGGCACAATTATTTTGTTGTTGCTAATCTGGTCGAAGTCCGATAGTTCCGATTTGCCTGACAGCGAGATTCGCCGTGTGGCCAGCAAATATTCGCAATACTCGAACGACCTTTAGGGAAAGTAAGAGACATTGTCCCTGCGCCGAACGCATGTCATCGACAGCGGCGTCCCGCCCGCGGGGGTACGCACGGGGTTACGCTTCTGCAAGCATTCCGCTATCATGCGCGCAACAGCCAGGCAGAGCCAGCGAGAAGAGCGCCATGAACAAGTATGACCACGCCACCTTGATCGAGCAAGACAAACGCCAGCTGCATCCGCTGCATCATCCTTCGCGGGCCGAAAATCCGGCTATGGTGACCAGCGGCGAGGGCGTCTGGCTGCATACCAGCGATGGCAAGCGCATCCTCGATGGCATGGCGGGCTTGTGGAATGTCAATATCGGCTATGGCAGCCGCGAATTGCCCGAAGTCGCTTATGAGCAAATGCTGGAATTGTCCTACACCAGCGGCTTCGCGGGCATGAGCAACCCGCCTTCGGCAAAGCTGGCGGACAAGCTGGCCGGTTTCTTTCGTCCCAACATGAACTTCACTTACTTCACATCGGGTGGCAGCGAAGCCAGCGACACTTCGTTCAAGACGGCGCGCTTTTATTGGCGACAGCTGGGCAAACCCGCCAAGACCAAGATTATCTCGCGGCTGAACGGCTATCACGGCATCACCATGGCCGCCATGAGCGCCACCGGCATCAGCAAATATCACACCATGTTCGGTCCGCTGGTGGACGGCTTCATCCATATTCCCGACCCCAACGCCTATCGCTATGCAGGCGATGTTGAGGCTGGCGAGACTGTGGCGCAGGCGGCGGCGCGCGCCCTGGCGCAGGCTATCGAAAGCGAAGGCGCAGATACAGTCGCGGCCTTCATCGCCGAACCCGTGCAAGGCGCGGGTGGGCTGGTCGTTCCAGACGCTGGCTACTTCGACTTGGTCGGGCAGATCTGCCGCGACAACGATGTGCTGCTGATCGTCGATGAGGTGATTTGCGGTTTTGGACGCACGGGCAACTGGTTCGGCAGCGACGAATATGGCCTAGCGCCCGATATCATGCAATTCGCCAAAGGCGTCACCAGCGGTTATATCCCGCTCGGTGGCATGCAGGTATCGGACGAGATCCGTGATGTCATCCTGAACGCGCCAGAAGAGCAAAGCTGGATGCATGGCTACACTTACAGCGGCCATGCGGCGGCTTGCGCGGTGGGCATCGCCAATATCGACATCATCGAGCGCGACGACCTGGTCGGCAACAGCCAGCGGATGGGCGCGCGGCTGCTGCAGGGCTTGCGAGGGCTCGCCGATGAATTCCCCAATATCGACAATGCGCGCGGAGTCGGGCTTCTCGCCGGCATCGATGTGGTGCAGAGCAAAGAGGGACGCGCCGCCGATTATGAGGCTGCCAACGCCATCAGCGACCGAGCCATGGCGCTGGGCTTGCGCGCGAGGCCCCTGGGCGGGACGATCGCCTTTTCGCCGCCCCTGTGCATCACAGCCGAAGAAGTCGATATCGTCATCGAGACGATGGGCGAGGCGATCGCGGGGGTGGGTGGTTCTTAGCGAGGCTAGCCGCCTGCGCGATTTCCCCCGCGCGCGATACACCCTGTTTTATTCCAAGCGTCTGTGGTAGCCTGCCCCAAGCCGGCAATTACCGGTTCTATTCGCACACATTGCAGACTTGAAGGAGTCTCACCATGAAGAAATGCTTTACAATCGTATTGCTCATCGCTTTTGCGCTTGTCGCCAACATGAGCCTGGTCTCGGCAGACGACATGTGGTGGGCAGATGCCGCCGCGCCTTATGCCGGCACGACTATCCGCGGCGTTTCTGAAAGCACGCCACCCTCCAATTATGTCGCCGATGTCCTCGCCGCCCAGTTCACCGAGCTGACTGGCATCAATGTCGAGTTTGAAACGACCTCTTGGGACCAGATGTATTCCAAAGCCATCAACGACATGGAAGCCAACACCGGCATCTATGACTTTGTCTACATTGAACAGGACATCATCTACAGCTATCTGGCGCAGGACTATCTGGTCAACCTGACGCAATTCGCCGCCGACAACATGGACCTGGCTTCCGCCGATTACGACGAGATGGCTTTCACCAGCTTCGCCGATTACTTCAAGAATGCCGATGGCGACCTCTTCGGCGTGCCCATGGAAGCTTTCGTCAAGGTCTATCTGTATCGCAAAGACCTCTTCGAAGATGCCGATATCATGGCGGCTTTTGAAGAAGAATACGGCTATCCGCTGGCGCCTGCCGAAACCTTTGAGCAATACGCCGACAACGCCATGTTCTTCACCGCTTATGGCGAGATGATGGACATGGACTTGTGGGGCACGACGGTGCAGGGTTCGACCGGCCATCCCGCCTCGACCTATGAATTCCTCGAGTCGATTGGTCCTTCTTTTGGCTTGTACAACTGGGGCATCAACCTGGATGCTGGCAGCGCCCAAAGCGCCAATGGCGGCGCGCTGGATGGCGATACGGCTGTCGAGGCGCTGAGCTTCTGGCTGAGCATGCTGCCCTACGCACCGCCCGAAGCCACCTCCAGCACCTGGGACGAGGTTGCTTCTTCGTTCGCCGCTGGTCGTGCCGCGCAGGGCTGGGTCTATGGAGAAAATGCTGCCTGGATCGCCACTGACGAGAGCCGCTCGGCTGTAACCGGCAATGTAGGCGTTCGCCTGCCTGTCACCGCGCCGGGCGTGATCGAAGCTGCGCAAATGGGCGAAGGCTACATCGGCTACTATGATGGCGGCGCTTTTGGCATCCCGCACAGCTCGCGCAACAAAGAAGCCACGCTGCTCTGGCTGCAATTCATCGGACAGCCGGCGGTACAGGCTGAATGGGCGGCCGCTGGCGCGCGCATCACCCACACCGCCACCTTCGACGACCCGCTCATCGCCGAGCAAGACATGAAGGTCGATGGCTATTACACGCTGCTGGAAGAACAGGGTCCGCTCTTTGCTGGCGCGCCGCCCTTCCCCTTCCACGCCCAAGTCCGCGAGATCATCGATCCCTTCATCCAGCGCGCGATTCTTGGCGAGCTGTCGCCGGCTGACGCTCTGTCGCAAGCCGCGATGGCTGTGGACGAAGAACTGGCCCGCCTGGGCTACGGCATGTAGCCTACCCCCCTCGGTCCCCCCAAAGCATCGGGGGGAGGCAAATCCTTGCTACCCTCTCCGTCTTGACGGGGAGGGGCTGGGGGAGGGGTCAAATTGGGCGACTCGCTGGGTCGCCCATTTATTACGCAACAGTTGGATCATGTGGCGGTACAAAAATCGCCCCAACAAGGTGCCCTTTTGAGGAATTGATTTGAGAAACCCGCGTGTTGGCTGGGCGCTGCTCAGCCCGACCTTGATTATTCTGCTGATATTTGGCTTCGCGCCATTTCTTTATGTGCTGGTTGTGGGTTTTTTTGATTGGAATGTTTTTTCCGCCCAAGATGGGCTGGTCTTCAGTGGGCTGGACAATTTCCGCCGACTGGTCTTTGATGAATTATTCTTGACTTCTGTAGGCTTAACGATACGGTTCGCCGTCTTCGCCATCGGCAGCGAGATTGTGCTGGGTTTTGTGCTGGCGCAGATGCTCACGCGCAACTTCCCGGGCAAATCGCTTTTTCGCATCATCCACACCTTCCCGCTGATGGTCGCGCCCATCGCTGTCGGCGCTGTCTGGCGGCTATTGGTCATCCCTGGTTTTGGACCCGTGCCTTACTTCCTCGACCGCTGGTTTGATTTGACCTACCAGATCGGCAGCTATCCCGACCAGGCGCTGATGACCTCGGTGATTATGGATGTCTGGCATTGGACGCCTTTTGTCACGCTGACGATGCTGGCGGGCTTGTCGTCTATCCCGCGCGAGCCAGTCGAACAAGCCAAGGTCGATGGCGCGAACCGACTGCAAGTCTTCTGGTATGTGACCTTGCCTTTCCTGCGCCCCGTGCTGCTGACGACGGTCTTCATCCGCATCATGGACGCTATCCGCACGGTCGATGAAGTCTGGATGCTGGCGGGTGGCGGACCCGGCACGCGCTTCTCTGGCATCTATATCTGGCGGGTTACCTCGCCCGCCGCCAGCGCGGACTGGGGTTATGGCTCTGCTGTCTCGCTCATCACGCTCTATCTAACGATTGTGCTTTGCTGGCTGCTCTTCATCGCCATATCCGGGCGGCGCAAAGGAGAGGTCGAATGAGAAAACCCCCCTCGGTCCCCCCATCAGGATGGAGAGAAGGATTGCCTAGCGCGGGTCAATTGGGGAAGGCGGCTATATGACCACCAGCCCGCGCCGCCGCTTTTGGCGATATTTCTCCACCTACGCATTTTGGGCGTTGATGACCCTGATCACGCTGATACCGATCTGGTGGATGTTGGTCGTGTCCATGCGCACGCGGGTCGAGCTCTTTGGCAGACCCAACCTGATGCTCAGCCGCATCTACCTGGAGAATTACAGCAATGTGCTGACTGATAGCACTTTCCAGCGCTATATGACCAATTCACTGGTGGTTTCGACCGCCAACGCGCTGCTGGTGATGATCCTGGCGCTGCTGGCGACCTATGCGCTTTCTCGCTACAAGCTGGCGGGGCGCGACAATATCTTCTTCTGGCTGATCACCAATCGCATGGCACCGCCGGCCGCTTTTCTGCTGCCTTTGTATATCATGTTCACGCGCACCTTCCGCCTGGGCGATTGGACGCTCTTTGATACGCAGCTGGGTTTGATCCTGCTCTATTGCGTCTTCAACCTGCCTTTCGCCATTTGGTTGCTGAAAGGCGTGGTGGATGGCATCCCAATCGAGCTGGACGACGCCGCGATGATCGATGGCGCTGGTTTGTGGGGTGTGCTGCGCCATGTCATCATTCCCTTGGCTGCGCCGGGATTGGCGGTGACGGGCATCCTCAGCTGGATCTTCGCCTGGAACGAGTATCTCTTCGCCGCCAACCTGACGAGCGTGGTGGCGCGCACCATCACCACGGCGCTGGCCGAATTCGTCACTGTGACGGGCACGAACTGGGGCGAGCTGGCCGCCATGTCGATGATCACGCTGGTGCCCTCGGCCATCATCGTCATCTTCGCCCAACGCTACATCGTCATGGGTTTGACCTTCGGCGCGGTCAAGGAGTAGGCGCGATGGGCGAAATTCGAAAACCCCCGCCCCCGGCCCCTCCCCCACAAGGAGGGATGGGAGAGTCGACCAAAGACAATGGATTCCTGCCCTTCTATACCAACCTGTTCGACCGCTTTTTCATCGCCGCGGTGATTTTGATAGGCGTGCATTTGCTGTGGTTGCGTTTCATGGAGTCGGCGCTGCCGATTGAAGCCGCGACAGTCATTTCAATTGTCATCGGTTATGTGGTGGTGCGGCGGGGTTGAATCGCAATGGGCACAAGAAGATTCTCTTTGCCCTCTCTGCCCTCTGTGTCTAAACGCCAGCCTGCCAATTGCCGGTCACGCCCCGGCCACGCGCGGCATCCACAGCGGCTCCAGACCCCAGCGACTTTGCAGCAGCGCCCAAACCATGTTTGCCCGCAGGTCTGCGCTCGCGTCATCGTCCCACAGATTGCGCGTTTTGTGCGGGTCGGCGGCCAGGTCAAACAGCTCGCAGACAGCTTGCGCGGGGTCAAAATTGAGCTGGAAGCCGCGGCGGTTGCAGCTTTTCACATACATGGCAGGCGACTTGTTGGGCAGCGCGACGCTGGCGGCATTGAGCGGCTCTTCCTTCTGCATCTCGGCGCGCAGCATGGCTTCGGTTAGTCGAGCGCGCAGGACCTCGTCCGCCCACAGGTTTTCCAATTCGCCCGGGTCAGCGCGCAGGTCGAAGATTTCGCCATATTCCCGACCGAAGTAACGAGTGATTTTGTAGCGCTCGCCGATGAATGTTTTGAGATGTAGCGTGGTCGGCTGGTGGCGATTCTCGATGATGACAGACGAGCGCGCCCCAGCCTCATCACCAGCCCAGACCGCGAATTGATCCAAGCCAGTCATATCGTCAGGCACATCCAGCCCGCAAGCCGCCAGAAAGGTCGGCGCGTAGTCGACCAGCGATTGCAGGCTGTCGCTGTTGGCATTGGCCGGGATGTGCCCTGGCAACCGCGCGATCATCGGCACGCGCAAGCCATCGTCATAATGAAACGCGCCTTTGGCGATCAAGCCATGCTGCCCGAAGTAATGTCCGTGATCGCTGGTGAAAACAACCAATGTATTTTCCGCCAAGCCCAGCGCGTCCAGCCGGTCGACAATCTGCCCGATGTATTTGTCCATGCAGCTGACCATGCCGTAATAGCAGGCGATGTCTTTCGCCAATTCGCCGCGATCGTGCAGGTGGGAGTGGAAGCCGTGGCAGCCGCTGCCATTGGACTCTTGCCAGGCGGAAAAATCGGGATCGGGCTGCTGGGTCAGCTGGAAGTGGGGCGGATTGCCGTTGTGTTCGCCTGGCACCACCGCTGGCACATTGATGGTGTCGGGGTCGTACATGCTGTCCCAGGGCTCGGGCGCGAGGTATTTGGGGTGCGGGTCGAAGAAGCTCGCCCAAACAAAAAAGGGCTCATCGGCGGCATGATACTGCTCAATAAGCGCGCTACTGCGTTCGGCTATCCAGGCGTTGTAATGGAAGCGCTCGGGGATGAGCCACTTGCGCCGCTGCGCCTGCACATGCCCGGTGGGCTGCAAAAAATAATCGCGCCAATTCGTCAAGCCGCGCTCTTCCATCCACAGCGCATAATGCTGCCCGACATGCGCTTCATCGGTGTGGTTGCGCGCCAGTTCCACATGGTCAAAGCCATAAAAGGGTCCCTCGAAGTCCGCCCAGAAATCCAAGTCTTGCAGAGTCGGATAGCTCTCCAGCGAAGGATACTCGGCGGTGGCGTGCAGGGGCTGGAAGTGCGCCTTGCCCACCAGCGCCGTGCGATAACCAGCCTCGCTGAACATCTCGCCCACAGTCGGCTCGCTTTCCGGCAGCTTCGTGCCCAGCGAATAGGCACCATGCTGTGATGGATACTTGCCGGTGAGCATGCTGCTGCGCGTGGGCGTGCAGGTGGGGTTGGGGCAATAGGCGCGCTTGAATGTCGTGCCCTGCGCAGCCAGCTTGTCCAGCGCCGGCGTGTGAATCTGCGGGTTGCCCGCGCCCAATGTGTTCCAATGCTGCTGGTCGGATGTGATGAGCAAGATGTTGAGGGGTTTCATGAGAAATCCTTGCTGGCGGAGTGCGGACAACTATTCTGCCACAAAGACACGCGGGACAGATGCCTGCCTCTTCGTTCGCAGTTGGCTCACAATCGCGGATACTTGTTGGCGACACGGCGGATCTCGCTGTCCGGCAAATCGCTTCTACCGGTCTTTGACCAAATTAGCAACAACAGAATAATAGTGCCGTCCTCCATGACGCGATAGATGACCCGGAAGCCGCCGCGCGTACCCCTGCGAGCAGAGCTGTTGCCCAGACGCGCCTTGAACACCGCCATCCCGCCCATGTTCTGCAAACGTTCGTCTTGTGGGCGGACCCATCCTCAAGATCGGAAATTAAGCTATCGACATCTCTTCTGATTAACCGATATCGCTTCCTGAGCCTCAGGAGCATGCCCTCAAATTCAGCCGCCGTTTCTACGCGCATGTTCTTCTGCTTCATCCATCATGCGCAATTCCTCAAGAAACTCCCGCGCTGGCCTGTGCTGGCCAGTCTCGGATTGATGCAAGGCCCGCTCAAAACTGCGCAGCAACTCGCGCTGCTCAGGCGTCAGATGCGCTTCTTCAGGATCAATCGCCTCGTCCGTCATCGTCTCAACCGGCTTAATCGGCTTAATCGGCGTGTCCATGCCCTGCCTCCCTCCGATACAGTCTTACAATCGCGGATACTTGTTGGCGACACGGCGGATCTCGCTGTCCGGCAAATCGCTTCTATCGGTCTTTGACCAAATTAGCAACAACAGAATAATAGTGCCGTCCTCCATAACGCGATAGATGACCCGGAAGCCGCCGCGCGTACCCCTGCGGGCAGAGCTGTTGCGTACACGCGCCTTGAACACCGCCATCCCGCCCATGTTCTGCAAACGTTCGTCTTGTGGGCGGACGCCAGAACGAAGTTCGGATGTCAGGCTGTCAATGTCCAAGTCAAGCAGACGGTACCGTCTTCTAAGTTGTCTGGCCTGACGGTCAAAATCAATCGCCGTTTCTACGCGCACGATCTTCAGCTTCTCGTTCCGCTCGCAACTCGGCGATCAATTCGCTGGCTGGCCTGTGCTGGCCAGTCTCGGATTGATGCAACGCCCGCTCAAAACTGCGCAGCAACTCGCGCTGCTCAGGCGTCAGATGCGCTTCTTCAGGATCAATCGCCTCGTCCGTCATCGCCTGCTTGAGCGGCGTGTCCATGCCCTGCCTCCCCATTGCCACTTTCAAGCATATTGTAGCGCATCGTTGGTTCTGTAAGACAGATGAAAGCGGGCGGCCCAACGGCTCGCCCATGCAAGCAGAGTTCATTTTGGGACGGTGCGAGGCGACTCTAGCTTTTCACCGCGCCGGCGATGCCTTCAATGAAGTAGCGCTGCATGGCCAGGAAGACGATGATGATGGGGACGATGGCGATGGTGGCGGCGGCAGCCATCCCGCTCCAGTCGGTGAAGTATTCGCCACGAAAGGCAAACATGCCCACCGACAGCGTGCGCAGCTCCGGGCGCGGCAGCGTCAACACCAGTGGCAGCAAAAAGTCGTTCCAGCTGGCGATGAGCTGCATGATGACGACTGTGGCCATGACCGGCTTGGCAAGCGGCAGCAGGATTTGGAAGAAGACGCGCAAAAAGCCCGCGCCATCCACAATCGCCGCTTCTTCCAGCTCTTTGGGCATCTGCCCGAAGTAGCCGGCGAAAAGCAGAATGAAGATGACATGCGCGCCGCCGCTCTGCGCCAGGATGACGCCAAAGAGCGTGCCATCCAAGCCCAAATTGCCGATCAGCTCGAAGATGGGGATGATGGTATAGCCTTTGGGCAAAAAGACTGTCGCCACGAAGATGCCGATGACGATGCGCCGCCCGGGAAAGCGATAGCGTCCGAGCACATAGCCCATCATGGAAGTCGTCGCCACCACGATGAACACCGAGCCAGCCGCGATAGCCACCGTATTCAGAAAATATTGGCTCATGTTTGCCTGCACCCAGGCGCGCTGGAAGTTCTCGAAAGTCGGTTCGGTCGGCAAGAGATTTGTGCCGGCGCGGAAGATCTCGTTGTTGGTCTTCATTGCCGCGCTGACCATCCACAAAAAGGGATAGACCCAGATCAGCGCCAGTGGCGTCAAAATAATAGTGGTTACGATTTCTCGCAGGCGCGTCGCCCGGATTGCCAGCCGCCGTTGATGCTCTTCGTTGCTGAGGCGCTTCGCTTTGGCCGCCATTACGCGCCGCCCGCCGTGGTTTCTGCAGCCGACAGACCAGCCCGCTCTTTGTTCGCCCAGCGCGCCCCAAACAGCTGCAGCGTGGCCATCACCATAACCGACAGCCCAAAATAAACTGCCGCAGCGCAGGCATAACCGATGCGCGGCAGAGTCAAGCTGTTGGCTGCGCCGAAGGCTGTTCGGTAGATATACACTTCCATGACTTCACTGGCGAAGTAAGGTCCGCCGCCCGTCAATGTCATCGCCAGCGCGAAGACATTCAAAGTGCCCACCGCCGTGATGAGAACGATGATGACGGCGAACGGTTTCAGCAGCGGCACGGTGATATAGGCGAACTTGTGCCGCCAGTTCGCGCCATCCACTTCTGCCGCTTCATAGAGCGAGGCCGGGATCGTTTGCAGCGCAGCCAGCCAATAAATCATCGGGATGCCCAGCCACTTCCAGATCTCCACGCCGACAACCGAATACAGCGCCAGTTTGGGGTCGCCAAAGAAGTCGATCGGCCTGGCGAGCACGCCCAGGTCGAGCATGATCATGTTGATGGGACCGTTGAAAGGGCTCATGATGAAGGTCATGACGATGCCGACGATGGCGGTGGTGGTGACGACCGGCACGAAGAACATGGTGCGGAAGATCGGCGCAAGACGCAGCGCCCGGTCGTTGAGCACAATCGCGATGACCAGCGCCAGCGACAGTTTGATGGGCACGCTGCAAAACATGAAGATGAACGAATTCTTAAAGGCGTTGTAAAACTGCTTGTCGACAATCACTTCGCTGAAGTTGAGCGTGCCGATGTAGTGCGGCGCAGAAGTGAAACCCGACCATTGGAAGAGCGAATAATAAAACGAGGCGAAGATGGGATAGAGCGTGAACATCAAAGTCAGCACCAGCGACGGCAGCATGAACAGGTAGACCCAGCGGTTGTCGGCGATGCGCTGACGCAGGCTGCGCGTATGTTGGATGGGCTTTGGCAGCGGCATCTGGATAGTGGTCATGCTGCCCCCCCACCCGACCCAACTTGACCTCCCTCGGTCCCCCCATTGCAATGGGGGAAGGACGGAGTCAACGAGAGTTGGCTTGTGTTTGGCACCACGGCAATTTGACCAATTCCGCTTTATTCCCTCCCCAATGCTTTGGGGAGGGGCTGAGGGTGGGGTTAGAGCTCCGCGTAGAGCTCTTCGCCATAATCCTGATAGGGATCCCAGTTGGGGAAGACATAATCATCGCGCGAAACATCTGCACCTTTTTCCGCAGCTGCGGCGATTGCGCGGTCGAGCTCGGCATTGGCGCGGCCCGCCAGATCGGCCAAGGCGGCGGCCGCATCGTCGATCTGCCCGGTGTAGATGCCCTGCACCGTCTCCGCCAGGTTGGGCGTAACGGGGCGCAACTCCAGGTTGACGGCGGCGGTTTCGGCATTGCGCACGATCTGGCTGGGACCGACGCGCACTTGCTCGTTGAACATCAGCAGGGCGTTGCGCTCGAGTGGCTGCATATCGGCGGCGGCGATCGCTTCGGCAAAGATAGCCGGGTCTGCCGCGCCAACCAGGGTCGCCCAGGCAACCTGGCCTTCGTATGTACCGAGGTAGTGGAAGATGTCGCCGGCGATCGCTTTGGTTTCGTCGCTGGCGGCGGCATTGACATGGATCTCGTTGCTGCCGCCCGGACCGACCGTGATGGGCACCAGCGTCGGCGGGTCGAGCAGCGGCTGCCCGGCGATGTTGAAATCGAAGTCAGGATTTTCGCGCAGCCAGATGGGGATATTCCAGGGACCTTGCAGAATCATGCCAGCAGCGCCTTGTGGCATGCGAGCGCGGGCTTCGGGCGCATTCATCGACAAGGTGCCGGGGAAGACGCTGCCATCATCGCGCAAACGCAGCAGCACATCAATCGCCTCGAGGTAGAGCGGGTTGGTGTAGGGAATCTCGCCGGTGGACAAATCGACATCGAAGTTGCCGACGCCCATGCTGATCGCGCCAGCCATCCGCGAGAATTCGCGCACGATCGCGCCCCAGCGATTGACCTGGTTGCCGCCCATGATGAAGCCGAAATAGCGACCCGCGCCGTTCTCGGTGACTTTCTTGGCTGTCGCCACGAAGTCATCGGCAGACATGGGACCAGCTTGCGGATCGACGCCCGCTTCTTCCAGATAAGCGACATTGTAGAGCAGGTGCGTGCCATAGCGCTTGTTGGAGGTGGCGGGGAAGGAATAGGTCTTGCCATTGAAACCGGTGATGCCCTCGACAAAGACGCCGCCAGGGAAGCTGGCTTTCCAGGCTTCAAAGTCGGGAATGATATCATCCAGCGCAGCCACCCAGCCTTCGTTGACCGCTTGCGCAAGCGTTACCGAAAGCGGACGTTGGAAGACATCGTGCGCTGTGCCATTGCGGATGCCCAGCGGCACCACCTGGGCGATTTCGTTCCAGGGCAGCGCATCGTACTGGATGGTCACATTGGGGTGGGCTTCCATATATTCGGCGAAGTAGGCATTCCAAAAGACCGCTTTTTGGTCGCCGCTATCGACCCAGCGGAATGTCACCGGATCGCTGGTGATATCCGCGCCCGAACTAACTATATTGATCACTGCATCTTGCGCAGCCAGCGGCAATCCCTGCGCCGCCAGCATGGCAGCGAGGCTGCCCATGGAGGCTGTCTTTAAGAAGTCGCGCCGTGTCATCTTGCCTTTTGCAGACATATTCCGCTCCTGATATAGGTAGGTAAGCGTTCGCAGGCGGCGAAAGTGTATCAATTCACGCCTGATTATACAAGCCTGGCGCTTGGAGCCCCCGCTGTCCTCATAACAACCGCGTGCTGGGGTGACGCGCTGACTCGCCCGCAAACCCCCCGACAGGTCAGGGGGAGGAAAAGGCATTGGCTACCCTCTCTGTCTTGACGGGGAGGGGCTGGAGGAGGGGTCAATTGGGCGACCCAATGGCTCGCCCCTACGACAATCGTCGGGGAGGGGTTTGAAAAAAACTAAGGAGTCAGCGTCACCTTGACCGACTCGCTGCCATCCGCCACCAGATCCATACCAGCCTGGAACTGGCTCAGGGGCAACTGATGCGTCATGATGCGCTCCATGGGCAGCAGTCCCTTGCTCAGCATGTCGATGGCGATTGGGTAGGTATAGGGGCTGAGATGCGAGCCGTGGATATTGAGTTCTTTGGTATCGCCGATGATCGTCCAGTCGGCGGTTACTGGCTCGCGCATGACGCTGAATTCGACAAAGGTGCCCAGCTTGCGGATCATCTGCAAGCCCTGCGTAACGGCGGCGGGATAGCCTGTCGCTTCGATATAGACATCGCAGCCATAGCCATCGGTCAACTTGAGCACTTCGTCCACGACATCAATTTTGCGCGGGTTGAGGCTCATGTCTGCGCCGCAGATCTCGGCGATTTCCAGCCGGTCGTCATTGAGGTCGATGGCGATGAGCAGGCGCGGATTTTTCAGACGCGCCGCGGCAAACATGCCCAGCCCCAGCGGTCCACAGCCGGCGATGACCACCACATCATCCAGCTTGATTTCGCCGCGCTGCACGGCGTGTATGGAACAGCCCAGCGGCTCGATGAAAGCGGCGTGATGCGCGGGCAGCGACTCGGGCACCTTGTAATTCAATGCGCCGCGCGGGAACAGCATATATTCCGCCATTGCGCCGATGGTCGCCTGACGAAAGCCATAGACATCGTGCTTGTCCTGGCACATCCAGTATTGTCCGCGCTTGCAGAAGCGACAGCCCCAGCAAGGCACGATCTGCTCGCTGACAGCGATATCGCCCAGCGCCAGCCCATATTGCTCGCCCGCGCCTGCGCCCAATGCCACGACCTCGCCCACAAATTCGTGCCCGGGGATGACTGGCGGCTGACAATAGCCCTCGCGCGCATCATCGCCCCAAAACAAGGGCGCGCCCTGATAGCATTTGAGGTCGCTGGCGCAGATGCCGACCGACTGCACGCGGATGACGACTTCTCCAGCGGCGGGCGCCGGCACTTGCCATTCTTCCATGCGGTAATCTTCTGGACCGTGGCAGACGATGGCGGGCATGGTCTTGGGCAGGTTTTCATTGGCGAGGGTTGTCATGGCGGGCATCCTTACTCGGCGTGGACGGCGCTTCTGCAATCAACGACGTGGAATTGACAGACGATAGTATAGTATAGGACAAGTTTCGGAGGCAGCACAATGTTGACGCAGCAGACCTTGCTGGCAGTTGCGCCTGAATCGCCCAGGGTTGCTCTGCTGCAAACCCTGCGTGGCGGCAAAGGCAAATACAAACGATATATTGGCGCGCCCATTCGTTACGCTGGCGGCAAGAGTCTGGCAGTCGGCCACATCCTCGAACACCTGCCCGACGACATTCCCCGCCTGGTCTCTCCCTTCCTGGGCGGCGGCTCTTTTGAAGTCGCTTGCGCGCGCGAACTCGGCATCGAGGTGACCGCTTACGACATCTTCGACATCCTGGTCAATTTTTGGCAGGTACTTCTTGCCAATCCTGCGCAGCTTTATGAGATTCTGAAGGAATTATCGCCGACAAAAGAAACCTACACGCAGGTCAAACAGCGACTGAAAGCGCATTGGGACGGCGAAGTTTGCCTGCCGCCTCGTAAATTGGCTGCGCTCTATTATTTCAATCATAACTTGTCGTATGGTCCGGGCTTTTTGGGCTGGATGTCCAAAATATATGAAGACTCCAGGCGCTACGAATCGATGCTGCGCCGCCTGCGCGACTTTTCTGCGCCCAGCATGCAAGCGCGTTGTCTGCCATTTGACGAGTCAATCCCGCTGCACAAGGGCGATTTTCTGTATTGCGACCCGCCCTACTATCTCGGCGGCGATAGTTTGATGTTTCGCGGCATCTATCCGCAGCGCAACTTCCCCATACATCATAAGGGCTTTGATCACGGGCTGCTGAGAGATTTGTTACAAGAACATCGTGGCGGCTTCATTTTGTCTTACAACGACTGCCCGACCATCCGCGAGTGGTATGCCGATTTCAGGATTGTCGATGTGCGCTGGCAGTACACCATGGGTCAAGGCGAGACGCGCATTGGCACAAACCGCAGCGCCGATGGACGCGGTCATGTAAAGAAGTCGCACGAGATATTGATTGTGAGCGCCTGACGATTCGGCGGCGAGTCGGGGTCGTAAAAAGAGGAAGACCGAGGGTCGCCCGCTACGGTTGGTAGGGCTTGCCGGTGATGGACGGCTCGCGGGATAGCTCGCGGCGGATGTTGGCGACGACTTCGCGGTCGATGCCCAGCGCGGATATGACGGCGTCATCAAGGGCGTGGCGCGTTTCGTCCTGCATGATCTGTGGCAGGGGCAGCAGAATCGACTCGCAGAGGGCGTCGTATGCGTCCGCCATGATTTGCAGCTGTGCGGCGTCCACGTTGGGGAAGTCGGGCACGGGGATGCGGCGGAGGTCGTCCATTGAAAATTGTGAATAGGAAAGATCTTTTATTGAGCGATTGCCGAGAATTGCGAGTATGCCAATTGTGGAATTAATGTATGCGCAAATATTTTTTTGGATTCTCAAATCATTCGCATGGGGCTTGCAAGGTACCCATGCCGACCCGAGCGCCCGTTGAGGCAGCCTGACACCTACCACTCGCACAGTATTCAAGCGGGCGCGCATTGCCAACAACAACATTCCTCGTTTTGCCCATAAGTTCCTTGCCTGCTTTGTTTTGCTTTGTTTAGATATGATGTAAGTATCGTGCTTAGCAGACATTTTCTGTGTGAAGTCTGTTTTATGATCCCAAAGTGCAATCATCGCATTCGCATCAGGCACTTCTGACCTCTTGAACATTCCACGAATGCCACGCCCATCGGGTCCAATGTCTGACATACTTCCTAATGTTCGTGTCTCAAACAGTCGCCCATTGCGGAGCTGAAAGAATTGTTTGCAAAGAAAAGGCGACAAGAATTGCACGCCGCCCCAATCGCCTGCTTGAATACGCTCATACGGCCATGCTTGCAATGTACCTTTGATTGATCTGTCTGCATTGCCCTCGGCAATATCCCGCGACATGCCCAGAGCCTCGACTGGTGTACGCGGATTTTCGTAGAGATTGACGATGGTTGTGGGGCGGTTTTGCCGCGCTGCACCCCCTCCCCCATGAAGAGGGGGCTTCCGTCGGCATATCAACAGCATTTCGCCGATGCTGGTGTTTTCTGAAAAGTATGCGCGTCGCGGGTCATGCGAGGTAACGATTGTGTCGACATGAAAGTGCTCGGACAGGAATTTCCGAATGCCCAGCGAAGAGGCGTTTGTCGCTGTAACCAGCGGCAAGACACAGGCCAAAGCGCCTGACTCGGATTTTGCAATCTCATCCGCAAGCACAATAAACGCATTGCCATTGCTGGACAGATGCACAGGGGAAGCAGCAAACAGTTCTTTCTCTCGGTCTTTGAGTTGCTTTTCTTCATCCCGGTCAAACTGGTCGTGGCGCAAGCTGTCGCGCGTGAAGGGCGGGTTCATGATGACGAGGTCGGCGGGTTCGGCTTGTTTGGCTTCGCGCTGGCTTTCGATCTGCGCGATGCCGGTCGGCCAGCCCAGCAGGCGCGGCTGGTTTTCTTTGCTCAAGAATTCCAGCGAGCCGAGAAACGCCCCGCCATTTTCCACCCCCAGCAAGGCGCGGAATATCTTCATCTTCTCGAATGTGGTCGTCGGCGAAAGCAAGCCCAGCGTCGTCGCGGCCAGGTGCGTGGCGGTCAGGTTGACATCGTAACCCGTCAGCACATCCTCGATCAGCCGTTTGGAGACTTCGTTGCGGTTTGCGCCGCTGGACAAGTCGCGGATGCGCTCGGCGGCAGCCATCAGCAACGTGCCCGTGCCACAGGCCGGGTCGGTGATGCGCAGTTTGGCGATGGCGGCGGGGTCGGAAAAATCGCACAAGTCCTCGCGGATAGCCAGGTTGGCCAGCAGGGTGGCTGCGGCGGTTGTCGTGTAGAAGCTGCCGTCATAACGCGCCGTTTCCAACACCCTGTGGAAGATGCGCCCCAGCAGGTCATGCCGTAAGCCGACAATGTTGCGCGAGACTCGCAGGGCGGCTTTGGCTGTCAGCTGCACGGCGATCGAAAATTGCGGGCTGTGCGCGCAGCCGTTCAACGCGTTGCGGGCAGTGGCGAAGATGGGCTTGTAGTCGACCGCCAGCCACAACTCCCAAGCGTCATAAAATGCGCCGATTGGGTCTTCGTTTTCGGCGCATTCGTTGGCGAGCGGCGGCGGCCATTCTCCAGCGTAGAATCGGGCGGGGGTGTGGCGGCGGTCTTGCAAGGGCTTGTCTAGGCCGTGCTTGTCCAGTTGATTCTGAAACATGACGGCGGTGGCGATGACAAGCATGGCGCGTTTGGCCGCCTGGTTGTACTTGCTGGTCTTCGCTTTGTCTTCTTCAACACTGGTCGCATTGCCGGCAGGCAAGTCCAGCGCCCGTGCCAGTGACCGCTTCTGACTTTCGTTCAAACGCGCGACAGAGCGGTCGAGTTGCCCAGACAGGAAGGCCGCGACTTCTTCTGGTTCGCCCATCTGCTGCGGGACTTGTCGGATGACGCCTGCCAGTTGCTCAATGCTGCCGCTTGTCCAGCTTGTGCGATTCGCCGTCGGGCGATTCTTTTGTGTGCGCAGGGCATAAATCAGCTCGCAGTCGGCAAGCTCTTCTTTTGACTGCAAGCCGTCGGGATAGCAAATGGCGATGGCGCAGTCGGCGAGGTCATCGCGCAGCCGTCCGTCGGCGTCCTTGAGGGCTTCGGCTTTCTTGGCGGCGGATTTGCCCTGCTCGGCTTCCAGCGCGATCTTGACTTCATCAAAGTTGACCTCGACATCAAGGCGTTTGTTGCCACCCTGACTGCTTTCAGGTTTGGCATCCAGTTCGTGCACGCGCAGTGTTTCGGCGAGCCAGGTATTCAATGTGCTTTCGTATATGGGCATGGGCGTGAACCGAACTGTCCGACTTGTGCCGCCCCATTCTGCCATGCCAGACAGCATTTCGCCACGCCACGCGCACCTGGACCAGCCCCCAACGCAGATTAAATCCGCACAAAGCGCTGATTAAGCCTGACCCGCGCACTTGAAACTATCCCCATGCGCTGACACAATGACGCGCGGAAACCAGTCAATCAAATAGCAGGCAACTATCAGATGACAATAGACGACATCGCCCGGCGACTCGTCCACCCCGGCAAAGGCATCATGGCCGCCGACCGTCCATCGCCCGCCTTCAACGAATTGTTGGCAGCCGGCGGCAGCACAGTCGACGAGCACAGCTACCGCAATTGGTCGCAGCTGCTTTTCAGCGCGCCGGGACTCAACGAGTATGTCAGCGGCATCATCATGACCGACGAGCAAGTGCGCATGCGCGATAACCAGGGCGATTCGCTGCTGGAGCAGGTAATCGCGGACGGCATCATCCCGGGCATCTCGCCTTTCACAGGCATGGTCAAGCTGGCGGGCAGCGCGGACGAGACGGTCGGGGGCGGGCTGGATGGCTTGCGCGAGCGGCTGGCGGAATACGCGAGGATGGGCGTGGGCTTCACCAAGTGGCGCGCTGCTTTCCAGATCGGGCCCGGGACGCCCAGCGACTATGCCATCGCCGCCAATGCCTATGTCATGGCACAGGTCGCCGCCCTTTCGCAAGAAGCCGGCATCGTGCCCATCGTCGAGCCCGAAGTCATGCTCTGGGGCGACCACACGATCGAAACTTGCTTTGCGATAACCGAGCGCGTGCTGGCGCGTACCTTCGAAGCGCTGTACCTGCATCGCGTCGAGCTGGAAAGCACACTGGTCAAAGCCAGCATGGTGCTTTCGGGGGATAAATGCCCTGTGCAAGCCGATGTGGACACAGTCGCCGAGCAGACGGTCAAAGTCTTCCGTCGGCAGATTCCAGCGGCGATCCCCGGCATCGTCTTCCTGTCGGGCGGGCAAAGCGACTGGCACGCCACCGCGCGCCTCAACGCCATGAACGCGCAGTACGACTTGCCCTGGGCGTTGAGCTTCTCGTATGCGCGGGCGCTGCAGCGTGAACCGATGGCGCTGTGGGCAAACCAAGCCAAAAATGTGCCGGCTGCGCAAGCGGCGCTGCATCATCGCGCCAAGATGAATGGGCTGGCAGCTGTCGGCTTGTGGACAGATTCGCTGGAAAATGCTGCGGCCTAGCTAACCACCAGACGAAAATTTGTAGGGGCGAGGCGTTGACTCGCCTGTTTCAACGCAGAGAACCCCGAGAGCGCATAGTCTCTTGCCACAGAGGCGGAGAAGTTTTTTTCTGCTGCTTCCCGGAGACAGACGCTGCGCGCGTTCAGCCTGCCCCTGACTTGTCGGGGGGACCGGACAGGTTTTCAACCTGTAGTGGTTATATTTTATTGGATACAGAATCTCAGAAACTTTGAGGGAGTTTTGCTGCGGCCACATTGTTTGGACTGCTTAAGCGGAAAATCCTGCTTTGACCTAATTATGCGATAGCAGGAACCTGACAGGCTTGATTTGAAATCCTCACTCGCCAGAGTTGAGCGCAACGGCGCGCTTCTGCTGTGATCGTTCTGTGGCGGCAAGCAGATACCGGTTGCCAAACATCTATTCCCTGTGCGACAATACCTGCTCGCCTTGCAGTTTTGTGGCTGAAAGGCTGTTGCAAACGGGAGGGATGACGATGATCGCAAGTCGAGAGTTAATCCGTCAGCGGACTTGATCGTTCCTTAGCGTCACCGCGACTGTAAGCTATTTCCTTGGCGCTGGAACTCGGTTTTACACTGTGTCCTGCCCCGCCGCTCTTGGTCCATCTGGTTGAAAGCACAAAGGAGAAATGTATTGTGAGGAAAGATATCGCTACATCCGCAAATGGAGTTTCCCGTCGTGAGTTTTTGAACATCTTTGCCGCGGGCGCCACATCGGCTGTCGGCAGCATCGCCCTGGGTCCGCTCGGCGCGATCGCCCGAGCCCAGGACAATGGCACGCTGCGCATGGCTTGGTTGACGCCAGCCACCCTCGACCCGCGCTCAGCATCTGGCGATGCCGAAATCGCCATTCTCAACGCGCTGTATGATTACCTCATCGACACCGATGCGGCTGGCAGCCTGGTGCCGCGCCTGGCAAAGAGCTGGGATATCAGCGAAGACGGCACACGAATCACGCTGCACATCCGCGACGATGCCGTCTTCCATGATGGCAGCCCGTTGACCGTCGATGATGTGCTTTGGACGATCAACTGGCAGCGCGAAGCCGAAGGCACTGTGGCCGGCTTGCTTGCGGCTGCGCAGCACATAGAAGCGGTCGGCGACCACGAAATCGCAATCTCGTTGGACGCCCCCAACCTCGACTTCCTCTACAACCTCAGCGACAACAAGTTCGTCATTTTGCAAGCCGACGCACAAGACATCGGCACCGCCTTCAATGGCACCGGCCCCTTCGTGCTGGACGAGATCTTGCCCGGCGACCGCGCCATTATGCACGCCAACAGCGCTTATTGGGGCGGCGCGCCAGGCATCGAACGCCTCGAATTCGTCTTCTTTGACGACCAGCAAGCGGGAATCGCGGCAGTGCAGGGCGGCAGCGTCGATGGCATCATGCGCCTGGACAATTCCAGTTTCCTCGGTTTCGGCGCAGACGCCAATTTCCACGCGGTGGACATCCCGACCAGCGGGCATCATCTGGCGCGCATCCGCAGCGACCGCGCCCCGGGCAACGATGTGCGCGTCCGCCAGGCATTCAAACTCGCCACCGACCGCGATGCCATTTGGGACCGCGTACAGTTGGGCTTCGGCGCTGTCGGCAAAGATTCGCCAATTGGTCCGGCTTTTGGGCAATATTTCTTGGCCGAAGCCGCTGTGCCGGCGCGTGACCCCGCGGCCGCCGCCGCTCTGCTGGCTGAAGCTGGCTACCCGGATGGCTTGGATATGACCCTGCATGTGCCCAACAGCGGCAATTGGCCCGACCTGGCGCAAGCCCTGGCCGCGCAATGGGACGAAGCCGGCATCCGCGTAGAAATCCAGCTGGAAGACGAAAACAGCTATTGGGTCGAAGATTGGATGGAAGTCGACCTGGGTGTAACGGGCTGGGGAGCGCGTCCGGTGGCGCAGCTCTACCTCGACCTGGCCTACCATTCCGAAGCGGCCTGGAACGAATCGCATTACAGCAACGCCCGCGTTGACGAGTTGATCGCCCAGGCGCGCACATCGCTGGACAATGACGAACGCACTGCCGCCTACAAAGAGATTCAGCAGATTCTGCTGGACGAGGGACCCGTGGTCGTGCCCTACTTCTTCGCACAGTTCATGGTGCTGGCGGGGCATGTGTCGGGCGTGGATTTGCATCCATTCTCCGGGCGCACCAATTTCAACATGGCGACAGTCAGCTGAGGATTTCAACATGAGCGGCACAGCCCCCTTGGCTGGCATCAAGGTGGTCGACCAGACACAAGCGCTGGCTGGTCCGTATGCGGCGATGATCCTGGGTGATCTGGGCGCGGATGTCATCAAGATCGAGCGCCCCGGCTTCGGCGACAACTCCCGTCAGTGGGCGCCGCCTTTCATCGGCGATCAATCTGCCTATTACCTGGCGGTCAATCGCAACAAACGCGGCATCGCGCTGAATATCCGCGCCGAGGCTGGGCGCAGTTTCATGCACCAGTTGGCTGCCGAAGCCGATGTCTTCATGACCAATCTGGCGACGACAGCATCGCTGCAGCGCTCGGGCATCGACTACGACACACTGCGCGCGCTCAACCCGCGTTTGGTCTATGCCAGCATCAGCGGCTATGGGCGGCGGGGACCTCGCGCCGGACAGCCTGGTTATGACCTCGTTTCACAAGCCGAAAGCGGCACCATGTACCTGACTGGCGAGGTGGACGGCACGCCCATGCGCTTCCCCACGCCCATCGCCGATATGACTTGCGGCTTGTTCACTGTCATCGGCATCCTGGCGTCTCTGCGCGCGCGCGACCATAGCGGCGAGGGGCAATTCATCGACATGTCGTTGCAAGAAGGGCAGATCACCTGGCTCGAGAATTATGCCGGCGAATACTTTGCCACCGCAGCAGACCCGCCCCGCCGCGGCAATCGGCATCCGCAAGTCGTGCCCTACGAAGCCGTGCAGGGCAGCGATGGCGACTGGTTTATCCTGGGCGTCGGCAGCGACAATGTCTGGCGGGCTTTTTGCAGCCAGGCCGGGCGCGCGCAGCTGGCGGCCGATGCCCGCTTCGCCACCAATGCCGATCGCATCGCCAATTACGAAGCGCTTTTGCCCATCGTGCGCGAGATCATCCGCGCCAAAACCTGCGACCAATGGCTGGCTGAATTGCGCGCGGCTGGCGTCCCCTGCGGGCGCATCAACACAGTTGCCGAGGCTCTGGGCGATCCGCATTTGCTGGAACGCGGCATGATTGTCGAGCTGGAACACCCGGCGCTGGGCTTGGTCAAATCGCTGGCCACGCCCGTGCATCTGAGCGATACGCCACTGGTCTATCATCGTCACCCGCCGCGCCTGGGTGAACACAGCGATCAAGTTGCCGCCGAGCTGGGTTATGACGCGGCAGCCATAAAGCAACTGCGCGCAGACGGGGTGCTGGCATGAGCGGGCGCTTCCCCAAGTTGTCGACTGCGCAATACGAGAATCTGCTGCGCTTGCCCAGTGGGCGTGTCCGCTGCGTCATCGATACCGATACGCGCAACGAAATCGACGATCAATTTGCGCTGGCTTGGGCGCTGCTTTCGCAGGACACCTTGCAGATTGAGGGCATCTACGCCGCGCCCTATTCGTTCTTGCGCCGCCTGGACGAGTTGCGCGCCGCCGACCGGGCACGTCAAAATCCCGCAGCGGCGACAGACGAAGAACGCGCCCTGCTGCCCAAGTATCAGAACCAGCTGCAGCGACTGGATGCCGCTGGCACAGACATCAACGACCTCGCGCAGATCGATCCACAAAGCCTGATCATGGTCAAACCCGGGCGGGGCATGGAGCTTAGTTATCGCGAGATCCTGCTTTGCTGCGAGAAAATGGGCATGAATTGCGCCGACAAAGTGTTTCGCGGAGCAGATCGCTATCTACAATCGCTGGACGCGCCAGTCGAGAGCGCAGCGACAGCCCATCTGATTGCGCAGGCGAGAACGGCATCGCCCGAGTCGCCACTGTATGTGCTGGCGGTCGGCGCGCCCACCAATGTGGCATCGGCGCTGTTACTGGCACCAGAACTCATCGAGCGCATCGTAGTGGTCTGGACAGCTGGCTATCCGACCACTGTGATGGATCTCGAGCAGCCATCTTTTAATATGGAGCAGGATATATTCGCTTCGCAGCTGCTATTTGATAGTGGCGTGCCGCTGGTCTATATCCCCGGTTTTCATGTCGGCGCGCAGTTGAGCCTGTCCCTGCCCGAGATGGAAACGTGGGTGCGCGGCAAAGGCGCAATCGGCGATTATCTGCACTGGCTCTACATGCACAATCCGCATTACCCATGGCAGGGCCTCAGCGGGCACTTCGCGCGTAGCTGGATCATCTGGGACCTGGTCAATATCGCCTGGCTGCTGGAGCCGGGCTGGCTACCTTCGCACATCACCGATGCGCCCTGGCTAAGCGCCGATTGTCGCTGGCTGCGGCATGGCGCACCCCGCCATCCTATCCGCGAGGCGCTGGATATCAACCGCGATGCCATCTTCCAGGATTTCTTCGGCAAGCTGGCCGGAATGACCCTCGACAAGTCAGGGGGAGGCTGAACACGCGAATTTGGTCGCTGGGTAAGCGGATGTAACAGCTTGGCTCAGTCTAAGCCGCTGCATTTTCCAGCGAATCTGTCCACAAGCCGACAGCTGCCAGCCCATTCATCTTGGCGCGATGATGCAGCGCCGCTTGCGCAGCCGGCACGTATCCAACTTCCAGCCGCCGCTCTTCAGCACAGGGTGGTGGGAGGCAAATCACGCGCATACGATTCCATATCCGCTTGCCTTGGCTCCCCTCTCCGACTCGTCAGGAAGCGGCTGGGGGTGGGGTTAGAAAGAGAGCCATCCACTGATTTCAGACACTCCCGAGACTGCGCGGCTTTTGACTTCACATAGCATATCGACTATGCTCAGCGCAGATTTGCGCAAACGCTTTAGAATTGCCCGGTCTTTACCACATTCACAGGATCGACATTGTTTTCGCTCAACCGAGTGACCATCTCATGCCAGCTGCGCCCGTAATCGCCGCTGTCGGCTGCACGAAAATCGCCAGCGAGCACCGCGACTGCAACGCCCGCGACCTGTTGGCCGATGCCCTGCTGGACTTGCTGGCGGATGCCGGTATGGATGGGCTGGATGCGGTCGAACATGGTCTGGCGAGCTACGAAAGCGACCACTTCAACATGCAGATGACGCTGGGCGCAATCCTGCACGACACCATCGGCATGACGCCAAAGCCCGGCCTGCGCATCGAAGGCGGCGGAGCGACTGGCGCGCTGGCGCTGCGGACAGCCTGGGCGCATATCCAAAGCGGCTTGTGCGACTCCATCCTGGTGTATGGCGTCGAAAAGAACGGACGCGGCGTGTCGTCACGGACCGCCAACCAGCTCTTTGCCTTGTCTGCCGATGTCGACTGGGAGACAGCTATCGGCGGAACATATACCGGCTTCTATGCAGCGATGATGCGCGCGCATATGGCGCAATATGGCACGCGCGAAGAGCACTTTGCCCATGTGGCGGCGCGCAATCGTGGCAACGCGGCATTCAATCCGATCGCGCAGAAGCCCATGGACATCAGCATAGAAGATGTTCTGCGGTCGCGTCCGGTGGCTGAGCCCTACAAGCTGTTGGATTGCAGCCTGCTCAGTGATGGCGCGGCGTGTATACTGCTTGCCAGCGAAGCCTGGGCGCGCGAGCATGTGCCGGCTTTTGAAGCGCGTCCGCCGATCTTTTTCACGGGCACGGGCTGCGGCACAGATACCATGCGCCTGGGCGACCGCTACCCGCATATAACCAACTTCCGCGCCAAGCAGCAGGCTGCGCAGGCAGCGTATGCCATGGCCGACATCGGCGATCCCCTGCGCGAGATCGATGTGGCCGAGCTCTATGACAGCTACAGCGGCGTGGAGATCCAGGCGGTGGAAGATCTGGGCTGGGTGGCGCGGGGCAACGGCGGAGCAGCTGTGGCGGACGGCGCATTCGATCTGGACGGCGCGCTGCCGGTCAATACCAGCGGCGGCTTGCTGGGGCGGGGCGCTCCGGTTGGCGCGACCGGCATCTTGCAAGCCATGGAAGTTGCCCAGCAGCTATGGGGACTTGCCGACCAGCGGCGACAGGTGGCGGGCGCAAAACGCGGCTTGACCGATACGCACGCCGGCATCGCCAGCATCAGCGTCGTCAATATCTTCGAGCGGCACGATTGAGCGCGGAAAACGCGGGCTTGAGAAACGAGCATGTCTGACAAAGTAAGCAACTTGATCGACATCACAGAGCGCGAATCAGCCGCCGATGATATCTGGACGGACTTTCGCCCGATCGAGCGCATCACGCTGGAGCTAGCGCAGCGTTATCACTACAGCCTGGGCAAGCAATCGCGCTTTTTCATCGAACTGCAAAATCGGCGCTTTTTTGCGACAGCTTGTGGAAGCTGTGGGCGGGTGTGCGCTCCGCCGCGCCCGCTTTGTCCGGCTTGCCTGCAGCCTACCAACTGGCGCGAACTGACCGGTGAAGGCCGCCTGGAAACCTGGTCGACGCTGCATTTTTCGCCGGGCACGAATGCCGATGTCGCGGCGCTGCAAACGCCCTATGTGCTGGCTTATGTGCTGCTGGACGGGGCGGATACGCTCTTCCCGCATGTGCTGCGCGCGGAGGGCGAAAGCCTGCGGCGGGGCATGCGCGTGCGCGTTGCATACAATGAAGGCCCGGTCAGCCACCCGATTCATCTGATGGTTTTCGTGCTTGCATAACGGGCGATTCACTGCCCTGTCCAGTTTTTCGGGACCACTACAGTGATTTTTTGGCGCTCTTCGCACTGGTTTTTCAGTTCCAGCAAACGTGTCCTGTCCTCAGGACGAGTCAGGCGGAGGCTGCCGAGCCAAGCGTCGCCCAGCCAGCCTGCAGTCGCGCCGCCGTTTCGTCCCAGATGCGGACGCCGGTTGTGGCATCAGCCGCTTCGATATTGCAAGCCGCCACAGCGCAAGCCCAGCGAGCGCAAGCTGCCGCATTCATCCCGCGCAGCAGCGCCGCCAACAAGCCCGCATAAGCCGCATCGCCCGCGCCGGTCGTGCCAACCACCTGCACCGCAAAAGCCGGCTGCCAGACCTGCGCGCCAGCCCAATCTTGCGTCGAGCCGCCGAGCGCGGACAGAAACGCCAGCCGCCCATGATCGACCGAAGCCCGCAAGTACAAGCCGCGCTCGCCCAGCTTGAAGCCGGTTATGCCCACGCCCATCGCCAGCAATTCATCCGCCAGCGCCGCCAAGTAATCGCCCGTCAATCTGTCGAACAGGCGGCCTCGCCAGCGCTGCAAATCGTCGCGGCGTAGCATGTACATGATCTCTTCAATGCTGGGCACAAAAATATCGACGAGGGGCAGGCAGCGGCGCAGCACCTCGCTCCAGTTTGCTCGTCCGCTGGCAGAATCGGGCGGTGGCAGAGACATGTCGATGGAAACTGCCGGGCAGCGCGCTTTCACCGCAGCCAGCAACCGCAAGAATTCTGCGCCCTTATCTGCGAACAAACGCGGCAGCAGTGTGGGATAACCCAGATGAAAGAGCTTGCAGCCGTACAGCAAATCATAGTCGATGCTGTCTGCGCCATAATCGTTGTATACGCCGGTGTGCGTAAGCAGCGTGCGATCATGATTTTGTGGCTCGATGACAACAGTATAGGGGCTGGCCCCAGCAGGCACGATGCGGATATGCTCGCCCAGCCGCTCGCCGAACCCGCGCACATAATCAATGATGGCGCGCCCGACCCAGTCATCGCCGACCACGGCTTGCAGCGAAACCGCCACGCCCAGCCGATGCAGCGCCAAGCCCGTATTGGAAACCGCGCCGCCTGTCGAATAGGCGATGCGGCCGATCTCGTAGACCTTGCCCGCGCCGATGACCTGGTCTGCCGTCAATGCCGACATATCCGGCAAGATATCCAGCGCGATGTGCCCGGCCACTACCGCGTCCGCCCGCATGAAACCTCCGCTTGTCGTGCAACTAAGTAAATCCAAGCAAGAAATACAAAGAATTAACCACCGAGTACACCGAGTTGAAGAGAGTACACCGAGAGAAAAGCAAGGGTTTTTCTCTGTGCCTTTGCGCCGCGGTGGCAAATTGTTGATTCACGACTTTCGCGCATTTGCTTGTGTCAAGCGATTATTGTAACCGCAGAGAGTTGTGAAAGGGGCGAGGCGAGCAAATCAACTCGCGCATTGCATGGTCGCGCGCGTGATCAGGCAACGTTGGTTGGCCGGCACCTGGCTGTATTCGTGAACAAGCCCATCCAGCCAGCTGACGATGACGCGCCGGATTTCGCTTTCGCCCAGCCCAAAATGCAGCGCAAGCTCTTCGCCCGCGCCCAGGCTCGAGCCGCTTTTCAGCTCGCGCATTTGCGTCAAGCCGTCGGCCGTTTCGACAGTCACGCGCGTGCCGATAGCATCCCGGTCTACGCCGTCACCGCCACGCAAGTCGAAGGCGATCCAGTTGTTCACCAAGCCAGCCACGCCGACATTCTGATACAGCCGATGCCCGCTGTCCCAGATCGTGAGGACATAGTCGATGCGCCCATCGCGGTCAAAGTCGGCGCTGGAAAAGCCCATGGTCGGCTCTTTGCCCGCGCTGAACAGCTCGCCCGGCACGGCGCGAAAACCGCCACCGGCCTGATTGTGATAGAGCCTGTCGGGATAGGCGTAGTGCATGCCGGCTTTGCCATAAATGGGCGAGATGCCGGTCGCCGCCAGATACAAGTCCAGCCAGCCATCGTTGTCATAATCGAAGAAGCTCGTGCCCCAGCCGACCGCCTCTCCGGTGTGATAAGCGACTCCGGCGCGTTCTGCCACATCGTCAAAGCGCCCATCGCCGTGATTTTCCAGCAGCGCCATAGACCGCACCATGTTGGAAAAGTACAGGTCGATATCGCCATCGTTGTCATAATCGCCGACAGCCAAGCCCATGCCATGCACGATTGTGTCTGCGCCCGCGACCGCCGAGACATTGCGAAAGCACCAGCCCGCGCAGCCCGCCCCATCGTTGCGCCACAGCACATTGCCCAGCGCGTTCACCGCTTTGTCGTTGACCACATACAAATCCAGGTCGCGGTCGTCGTCATAATCCAGCCAGCTGACAGCGAAACCCGCCCCCAGCAGCGCCTCGAAGCCCAGCAAGCCGCTGACATCGGTGAATGTGCCATCGCCATTGTTGTGATACAGCGTGTCGCGGCTTTGCGAAAAGTCGCTCGGCTCGCATTCGGGCAGGCAAGCCCAGTTGGTCACATACAGGTCGAGCCAACCATCTTCGTCATAATCGCCCCAGGCAGCCGAGCTGGTCTTGCCGTTGTCGCCCACGCCAGCCGCCAGGGTTACATCGGCAAAACCCTCGCCAGCGAGATTGCGAAATAGCGAATTGGTGCCCATATTCAGCACATACAGATCGCGCCAGCCATCGTTGTCATAATCCGCCCAGACCGCGCCGCCGCTGGGGATATCGGGCAGCTGCAACTGTTGGTTGTGGGGCGATACAACAAATTCGCCAGCGCCCAGATTGCGGTAGAGCGCGTTGGGGGCGAGGTTGCCCGCCACAAACAGATCAACCCAGCCATCGTTGTCATAATCCGCCCAGCCACTGCCAGCCGCCAGATAGCCATCGGGATAGGGTCCGGGCGCATCTTCATTCCAGATGGCGCGATGTGCGGCGTTGATGCCGGCACTTTGGCTGACATCGCTGAAGAGGATGCTGTCGCCCAGCAAGAAAAATAGCAGCAGAGCAGCGAACATGGATTCGTTTGCTCCTAATCCCTCCCCGGCCGGCTGTCAGGCGCTGGAGTGGATGCGACCGTCGCGCAGGCTGATCACGCGGTCGGCGTAGTCATCGGCGATCGGGTCGTGGCTGGAAAGCAAGATAGAAACGTCTTGCTGGCGCACGAAATCTTGCAACGCCGTCAGGATGTCGTGCGTGGTCTCGCTATCGAGCTCGCTGGTCGGTTCGTCAGCCAGGATAAGCTGCGGCTGCGCGACCAGGGCGCGGGCAATAGCGATGCGCTGCTGCTGCCCGCCTGACATTTCATAAGGACGATGATCGTAATAATCCAGCAAGCCAACCAGATCCAGGCAAGCCAGGATGCGCTCGCGCCGTTCACCCCGCGGCACGCCACCCAAGCGCGCCATGACATCAAGATTTTCATAGGCAGAGAAGCTGGGCAGCAAACCCATCTGCTGAAAGACAAAGCCGATGCTGCTGCGCCGCCAACGGGTCCGCGCCGATTCGTCCAACTGCGAAATATCCTGGTCTTGAATCCAGATCTTGCCGCTGGTCGGGTCGTCCAGCCCGCCAAGGCAATTCAGCAAAGTGGTCTTGCCGCTGCCCGAGCGTCCGCGCAGCACAACGAATTGCCCGCGTTCGACCACAAAACTCACATCTTGCAGGGCATGCACCGCGCCCGAATCGCTCGCATAGACGCGCCCGACCTCTTGTGCGGCGATAGCTGTGTCGTTCATGCCTGCCGCCTGCGCAGCCACTTGCGCCCACGCCCATCTTCGCCCGCGCGGATCTCTCGCTGCAGCTGGATCTCGGCTTGCGACGAAGTTTGTTCGAGGTTATGGGCTGGCCGGATGACGATGCCGCCATCATCAGTCATTTCCATCTCCACGCGGTTTGCAAAACCCAGTTCTTCGCGGAATTGTTTGGGGATTTGCAGGCGTCCGCTGCTGTCCAAAACGATGAGCTCTTCAAAGCGGTCTTCCCAGCTTGCCTCGGCTGTGGCATCGGCCGTCTGCTGGCTGCCGGCGCGACGGCGGACTGTCTCGCTGGCCAGCTTGCCATCGCGGATGGCCACCACCCGCCCGACATGCTGGGCGATCTGGGGGTCATGACTGACGATGCAGATGGTCAAGCCTTCCTCGCGATTGAGCCGCCGGAAGAGCGCATAGACCTGGTCGGATGTCGTCGAGTCCAGCTCGCCGGTGGGCTCATCCGCCAGCAGCAGTTTCGGTTCGTTGGCCAGCGCCACGGCAATGGCGACGCGCTGCTGTTCGCCACCGGACAACTGCAATGGCTTGTGGTCGTAGCGGTCGCTGAGCTCGACCTTGTCCATGAGCTCGCGGGCGCGCCTGTCGATATCGCCGCCGGCTCGTCCCGCCAAGGTCATGGGCAGCTTGATATTGTCCAGCGCCGACAAATAGGGGATGAGGTTGCGGCTGCCCTGCTGCCAGACAAAGCCGACTTCTACCTGGCGATAGTTGGTCAGTTCGCGCGTGCTGAGTTTGAGCAAGTTTTCGCCATCGACCAGCACAGTGCCAGCCGAGGGGCGCGTCAAACCGCCCAGCACATTCATCAAGGTCGTCTTGCCGCTGCCACTCGCGCCGACAACCCCCACCAGCTCGCCTTCCATGACGGTGAGGTCCAGGCCTTGCAGCGCCATGACTTCAATATCGGCGACTTTGAAGATTTTGTACAAGTCCTGGCAGATGACAAAAGCGTCATTGTCGGGCATAGTTGCGCTCGTTTTGATGGCTGGCTAGGTCGCTCACGCTGTATTTAACCACACAGGTCGCCGCGGGCAAAGTGAGAATTGCGCGCGGAGTAGGAGTAAGCCCAATCAAGTAATGAAAGAAAACTGAACCACCGAGTGCACCGAGTTGAAAGCGTCCACCGAGAGATTTATACCTCTGTGTTCTCTGTGTCGAAAAATGCGCAATACTTTATTGGTTTCACTGGGAGGGGCTTCAAAATCATGCGCAGGCTGGCATAATCGTCCCCATGCGCGAGGCACTGGATGTACTCATCGTCGGCGCGGGCATCTCGGGCATCGCGGCCGGCTATTACCTGGAGCGGCGTTGCCCCGGGCTGCGCTGGCAGATCGTCGAGGCGCGCGAAAGCATCGGCGGCACCTGGGACCTGTTTCGCTTTCCCGGCGTGCGCAGCGACAGCGACATGTATACGCTGGGTTATCGTTTTCGTCCCTGGCGCGGCGAAGAAGCGATCGCCGATGGCGCGGCGATCTTGCAATACCTCAAAGATACAGCGCGCGAATTTGGCATCGACAAGCGCATCCGCTTCCAGCAGCGCGTCCGCCAGATCAACTGGTCGAGCGCTCAGGCGCATTGGACAGTCGATATCGAGGCCAGCGAGGACCAACGCTATCAATTGCAATGCAAGTTCCTGTTCATGTGCACGGGTTATTATCGCTACGACCGCGGCTACACGCCCACCTGGGCAGGCATGGACTCGTTCCAGGGGCAGATCGTGCATCCGCAGGCCTGGCGCAGCGATCTTGACTATCGTGACAAGCGCGTGGTGGTCATCGGCAGTGGCGCGACAGCTGTCACGCTGGTGCCGGCTCTGGCAAGCGAGGCCGCTCAGGTAACCATGCTGCAGCGCTCGCCCAGCTATATCGTCAGTTTGTCGGCGCGGGACGAGATGGCTCTGCGACTGCAGGCCAGGCTGCCTTTTTGGCTGGGCTCCAAGCTGATCCGTTGGCGGCTGATTCTGCGCAGCATGATTCAATATCACTTTGCCCGCAGCAAACCAGACGAAGCGCGCGCTGCCATCCTGGAGGGCGTTCGCAGCGAACTGGGCGGTGACTTTGACATCGAGCGCCACTTCAATCCGCGTTATCAGCCCTGGGATCAGCGCGTCTGCCTGGCACCAGATGGCGACCTGTTCAAAGCGATGCGCGCTGGCAAGGTGAAGGTGATGACCGGCCGCATCCAGCGCTTTGACGAAGCGGGCATCGTGCTGGAATCGGGCGAGCGGCTGCCCGCGGAACTCATCGTGACCGCCACCGGGCTGGACATGCGCATCCTGCACGGCGTGCGCATTCTGGTCGATGACGCAGAAATTGAGCTGGGCGCAACACACAGCTACAAAGGCGTCATGTACAGCGGCGTGCCCAACCTGGCGTCGGCTTTTGGCTATACCAATGCCTCTTGGACATTGCGTGCCGAGCTGGTCTGCGAATATGTCTGCCGCCTGCTGAAGCACATGGCGCGGCGCGGTTATGCGCAGTGCACACCTCGCTTGCCGGACGATATGCAGTCAGCGGCATTTGTCGATTTCACTTCTGGTTATGTGCAGCGCGCCCTGCCCGGCTTGCCCAAACAAGGGGTGCGGCATCCCTGGAAGCTGTATCAGAATTATCTGAAAGACATCTTGATGCTGCGCTTCGGGCGTCTGCATGACGGCGCGCTGGAATGGCGATAAGCGCTGAGGCACTTCGTCGGAATGTGAAACTTTTTGTCTATGCCTGGAATCGGCGGCAACTAGATCTTCGACAGTATCCCAAGTGCAAGGCTTTCCCTATGCAATTCATAAATCCTTGACATGCACCACGCCCCCATTGTTCCAAGGCTTGCCTGGATATTTCTTCTGTGATAACTTTCCCCGCCTGCTACAATTCAACCGTTGGCGACCTTGCCCTGTTTTAGTTGACATCTGGAGCCATGTTACGCCGGGCGTGCAGATCTGCTTCGCGCAATCGGGGCGCATCGTCTTTTTGGACGCTGCCTACTCGCCGCGTCAACTGGTGAACCTGCCCAAATTCAGTCGCGATGGACAGGACACCTGCACTGTGATTGACCGCGCCGCCGCTACCATCAGCAGCAGCCATTCCCAGCCAGACGCTGAGCGACTGCCAGGTCCAGCCCTGGGCAGATCTCAATTTCCGCCAAAGCCCGCTAGATGGTTCTGTCATCGGCGTTACTGCCAGCCGCGACTGGCTGCCCGCTAGCGAGAAAAGCGCCGGCTATTTCAAAGTTAGCCTGTGGGGCCAAGAGGGCTGGATCAGCAGCCAGTTTGTGCGTAACCGCGGGCAATACAGCTAGGCTATCAAGCGATAGCGGCTTGCAACGCTGTGATTGCGCCCGTCTCTGCCTCTGCGACCAAAGCCACGCATTCGCGCAGATTCGCGCGGATCTTCGCCAGGTCGGCATCGGTAAGCGGGAAGTCGTCTTCGGCAAGCTGCATCAAGCCAGCCAGTTCGTCCCGGCAGTTGACGATGGTTTCCAGGTCTGTGCCGCCCTTGTCGATGAAAGTGGCAGTCTGGCGGTCGATTAACTCGCGCGCGCGCCCCAGCAGAGCCACATCCCCGGGCAGCAGCGCATCGAGCAGGCGCTGCCAGACATTGCCCGCCCGGTCATAAAACGCCGCCACTTCGCGCAGTTGGTTTTCGTTCAGCACATCGGCGGCCTGGCGCAGGAAGTTGGCATAGCTGTCGCGGTCGGCGCCCCAGGACTTGCCAAAGGCGGGTGTCAAAAAGCGATAGGCAGAAGTATGGGCAGCCAGGCAAGCCCGTCCATTGGCATATTCTTTTGCCCAACTGCCTTTTCCTTTGCCGCCCAGCATCTTTTGCCAATGCTCCAGCGCCTTGATGCCAAAGTTGCGCGCAGAGCCCTTGGGTGGCTTTTCGATCATCAGATTCACCGTGTCGCGCAGACCCGCGCGGATGGCTTCGGGCAAGCGATCCGCCTGCGGCTCGCCCAGCAGGATCAAGCCGTGGCGGTCTTTTTTGACTCGGCTCATCGCCCGGTCGAAGTCGTCGGCTGCGACAGTCAGTGGCTGGCTGCTGCGGTCGCTGATTAAGGCAGCGCCACCGGGTTCATAGCCAAAGACCACCAGCGGCATCGTGCCCCAGTTGGCATCGTCAACTTCCAGGCAATTGTAATCCAGCAGGTACATATCGGGCTTGGCGATGGGCGCTTGCCCCGATTCGAGCGTATTGATCAGATTCTTGCGCATGCGCTCGAGGCTGGCGGTGCGCAGCAGCTTGACCTCGATGCCCAGCCGCTCGAAGATGCGCTGCATGGGATCGAACGTGTTGCGCGTCAGCAGGTTGACCTGTGGATCGTATCCCTTGTAATGAAAGGTGAAATAGCCAAAGGCGATGCCACCGCTGATGCCCAGCAGCATGGCTTCGTCATAGGGTTCGTCAGTATGTGGCGCGATAACCCCCTGATAATCCAGCGCATTGCGGATGCTGCCCGTGTCCCAGTAGCTGCCATCAAATTGGGTGAAGTTGGGTAGAGTTGGCATGGTTGATGCTGCTCCTGTCCGTCATCTGCTCACAAATAATACCAAATTGGGCTGGCCAGGCACATGCAAGCATCCTCTCAATTGCGAATGCCTGTACAGATTGTCGCGCCAGGTGGTAGACTCTGCGCCTATGTCCAGGTCACTGCGCAGATCAATCATTTCCAGGCGACAGTTTTTGCGCCGGGTCGGCATTTTGGGCGTGGGCGCGGCGTTTGGTGGTAGCCCCTTGTCTGTTCCTGGGCGCTCACTTGCCAATGACGCGGAGCCTATTCGGACTGTCGCGGCAGCCGGGCGCAAGGTGTGCCTGACTTATGACGACTTGTGGAACGAGTATTACACATTGCGCATCGCCAGCATCTATCACAAGTACAGCATTCGCATCGCGCTCTTCCCGGCCGGGCGCGCCATCAACAACAACCTGAAACGTCCACACAGAGACCACGAAAATCTGTATCCGCGTCTGCGCGATATGGGGCACGAGATCGGCTGCCATCTGTACACGCATCGCAACCACCGCAGGTTCAGCTTGCAGCAGCTCATTGATGAAGAGATGGAGCCGGCGCTGGACACCATGCGGCAGGCGCTGGGCGCAGATTTTATGCCCATCGGCATCCGCCCGCCCTATGGCATCGTGACAGATGCCATCCGTGAGCTGTCGGCGCTCTATGACATCCCGCTCATTTTGTGGGGTGTCGATTCGCAAGATGCGCTGTGCACTGTGCGCACAGATTGCGACAGCGCCTGCTCTGCGCCGGCCGCGGCTGATGGCAGCCTGTCGGAGCAAGTTGGCCAGAGCGCGCCCTGCACGAAGCAAGAATGCGAGCAACTATGCGTGAATCACATCATTGAACGACTCGACCGGCTTCTGCGCCCCGGCAGCGTGGTATTAAATCACGGAATCCGCAATGCCTACCTGGCTGTCGGTCCGCTGCTGAATACGCTGCGCCGGCGAGATCTGCAGCCTGTCGCGCTGTCGGAGTTCCTGGCGTTGGCCGGTTGATGTTTCGCTCTTGCAACATACAGGTTTAGGATCAATCTCATGGCAGAGCCCAACTTTCAAAACCGCAGCCTGTATCACGGCGACAACCTGGACTTCCTGCGCGGCATGAACAGCGAGACAGTGCACCTCATCGCCACCGACCCGCCATTCAACAAAAACCGCGACCACCACGCCACGCCCGACAGCCTGGCAGCCGGCGCGCGCTTCAAAGACCGCTGGCGCTGGGACGAAGATGTGCACGAAGAATGGACCGACAGCGTCATCGACGATTGGCCCGCGGTCTGGCAGGTGATTACCGTAGCTCGCGCAGCCTATGGCGATGATATGGCGGCATTTCTCTGCTGGCTGGGCGTGCGGCTGATGGAGATGCATCGTGTCCTGCGTCCCGATGGCAGCTTGTACCTGCACACAGATGACACAGCCTTCGCCTATTTGAAGGTCCTGCTGGATGCCATATTTGGTGCGGGCAGTTTGCGCGGGCAGATCGTTTGGCAGCGTTATGGCTCGCACAACGATGCCAAGAAGTTCGGGCGCGTCTGTGATCTTATCCTGTTTTATGCCAAAGACGGCAAGGGCGTTTGGAATGGTGCCTGGACACCGCTGGATGCGGATACCATCACGCGCGACTATCGCCACCAAGACGAACGCGGACGCTACACAACCGCTCCATTACATACCGGTGGCTTGTCGGGCGGAGGTTATGTTTATGAATTTCGCGGCCATAAGCGAACTTGGCGCTATCCTTTGCAGCGTATGCTTGAGTTGGAAGCCGACAACCGTCTGCACGAGTCGACAAGAGGCAGCGGTCCGCCACGCCGCAAGGTCTACCTCAGCGATTCACGGGGCAGACCCGCCTCGAATGTCTGGACTGATATAAAAGCGCTGACGGGCAGAAACAAAGAGCGCACCGGCTATCCCACACAGAAGCCGCTCGCCCTCTACCGCCGCATCGTCGCAGCCAGCAGCAACGAAGGCGACATCGTGCTTGACCCCTTCTGCGGCTGCGCGACCACGCCAGTCGCCGCCGAGCAGCTGAAACGCCGCTGGGTCGGGATGGACATCTGGGACAAAGCGCACGAGACCGTCCTGAGCCGCCTGGCAGAAGAGGGCATGCTCACGGAAGACAAGCAGCCGCTGCAATTTTGGACGAAGCGCGTCCACTATGAAACTGCGCCACCGCGCCGCACGGACAGCAACGAATTGGCCGCGCCCAGCCTCAAACTCAAGACGCCGCGCGCCGTGGAGCCGTGGGAAAAGCTGACGCATCGGCAGATGGTCAAGGCGCTGCTTGCTGCCCAGCGCAGCAATGGCAATGTCATCTGCGCCGGCTGTGGCCGCGAACTGGAACGCGAATTTATGGAATTGGATCACATCATGCCACGCGTCGATGGCGGCGAGAATCACATCCGCAACCGCATTTTGCTGTGCCGCCCCTGCAATGGCAAAAAGGGCCAACACCTCACATTGCGCGGCTTGCTGCGGGACAACAAAAAGACAAAGTGGATGAAAGACGAAGGCTTGGCGCAACTGGCCCGAGAAGCGGCGCGCGAGCGAGCGGACTGGCTGCGCGACAATTTTGACAGCGAGGAATGCCAGGCTTTGATACAAACCTGAGGCATTGCGCCCTTGCGTTACAATATGCCGCAATCGCGGACGAGCGGGAGGCACAAAAATGGAAACGCGCACATTTGGCAACAGCGACTTAAGCTGCTCGGCAATCGGCTTTGGCACCTGGGCGCTGGGCACGACCCAATACGGCGACATTGATGTTGACGATGCCGTGCGGGCGGTGGAAATGGCGCTGGATGCCGGCATCACGCTATATGACACTGCCGAAGTCTATGGACCTTTCATTTCCGAAGAGCTGCTGGCGCGGGGGCTGGGTTCGCGGCGAAATGACATCGTGCTGGTCACCAAGGTCGGCTTCACGACCGACTACACAGAAGGCAAGACGGGCGATGCGGCGATCAGCGGGCGCGATGCTTCGTCCGCCAATATCATCGAGCACACCGAAGGCTGTTTGCGCCGCCTGAACACCGACTATATCGACCTGATGCTCATCCATTGGCCCGACCACAAAACGCCGCACGAAGACACCATGGCGGGACTGCAAAAGCTGCAAGCGGCTGGCAAAATCCGCTATTACGGCGTGTCCAATTATACTGTGCCCATGCTGGAAGCCTGCCAGCGACATGGTCATCTGACCGCCAACCAGGTCGGCTACAACCTCTTTGATCGGCGTATGGAAGCGGCGGTGCTGCCCTATTGCCAGCGCGAAGGCATCGGCTTCATGGCGTATGGCAGCCTGGGCTTCGGCTTGTTGACTGGCGCGATGACGCCCGAAACCAGCTTTGTCGACTGGGATTGGCGCGCCAGTGGCAATGCGTTTGGTCTGCCGCTTTTTGAACGGGAAAACTTCTTGAAAGAACTGCGCGTGGTCGAGCGGCTGAAGACGATCGCCAGCGACAATGGCAAATCGGTGGCGCAGTTGGCGCTGGCCTGGGTGCTGGGCAATCGGGCCGTCACCGTGGCGCTGGTGGGCATGCGCAACGAACGCGAGCTGCAGGACAATATCGCCGCGGCCGACTGGCGGCTGGACGAAGCCGACCACGCTGAAATTGACCGCATCTTCGCCGAAGAAGGCGTGCCAACCTATGTCGATGCCGAGCAGATGACCTGAGCCGCTCTACCCCCCTCAGTCCCCCCGACAGGTCAGGGGGAGGCTTAATCTTTGGCTCCCCTCCCTGACTCGTCGGGGAGGGGCTGGGGGAGGGGTTATAGCGCCAACCCTTTCGTCGTGGGTGTGCGGGTGGGGTTGCCTCCGCGCTATTCCTGCAAGCCGGCCGGTGCCAGCTCGCCGATGGAGCTTTCCAGGTCGGTGGCTGCGCGCACAGCTTCTTCCAGCGGGGGTTCGGGATTGGCTGTGGGCGGCAGGGGCGTGTCATATTGATAGTCGGGGTCGGTTTTTTGCCGTTGCCAGATCATGCGCATCTCTCGCCAGGCTTCGACCAGTGTGCGCGGACGGGGCATGTCGTCTTTGATTTCGTTGTGCAGGCGCGCCAGGTTGTAGCAGGGCACGCCGGCGTACATGTGATGCTCGATATGCCAGTTCATGCGCCAGTATAAAAACGATGCCAGTGGATTCAGCTTGACCGAGCGCGTATTTTTTCGGAAGTCGCGGCTGTGGTCGCGCAAGCCACAATGTTGCGTCAAACCCACAAAGTAGGACAGCCAGTTGGCGATGAACGCTGGCACGGTCAAGATGAGCGGCAGCACCCACCAGCCTGTCAGCAGCGCAATCGCCAAGACGCCCCCATGAAATGCCAGCAGCAGTCGCGACCACCAGATTGACCGCCGATGTTGATCTGGCTGATCGCGATGCAGCGCCTTGATCCATTCGTTGATGGGAATCTCATCGCTGCCCACCAGCCCGACCGCTCCCAACGCCGTCACCATGATGGTGGAAAGCAAGCCACCTTTGCCAAAGGTGCGTCCGCGCTGCGTCAACAGGTTGACAGTGAAAAGCTGCAGCATAAAAAACGAAGCCAGCGATGGCTCGAGCGGCAGCAGATTTTCGCGGTCGCCTTCTGGATGCAAGGTATAGCGATGGTGGTAGGTGTGGCTGCTGGCATAGTCGAAAGGATCCCACCAGCCGATCAAACTGAACAGGTACAGAAAGACCTTGTTCCAACGTTTGGTTTTGAAGACTGTGCCATGTCCGAGCTCGTGCGGGGCGGTGCCGATGAAGAAGCTGGCGACTGTGCCATGGGCGAAGAGCGCCAGCAGAAAAGGCAGCCACAGCGCGCCCAGCCAGCAGGCCAGAACGATGGAGCCAGTGAGGACAAATAGCAAAAAATGTCCGCCCGCTTGCAGCCAGGCTTGGGCATCGCTGCGCCGCGATAATTCGCGCAGCAAGCCCGGCTTGGTGGGACAGCGATACCAATCCACGCGCAGGGTCTTGCGGACATCGGCTAATTGGGGATATTCCAGTGCCATCGCTATCCCCTCAACTCATCGGCTACACGCCTGTCTGACCTGCGCGGTGCTGAGTTGAAACCACTCAGTTCCCGCGCCAGTGTTGGGCAAACGCTGTCCTGCGAATATTGTGTGTAGGTCAGCTTCCAAGGCACGGGCAGTGGCGGTGGGAATAATGCAGACATAATTCAATTCCCTGCCGACTGTGCTTTCCAACTGCTTGATACGTTGCGGCAAATTGCCGGTGATGCCGACTTTAGTAGACCCTGCCGCGGCATCATCAATAACATAGACATAGCCTTGCTTGGGGAGAGTTATTGGCAACCGGTCGAAAATTCGTGCGTTGGCAAGGTTGCGCATGTAGTTGAATGCCGAGCCAAGGCTGGTAGTTACCTTGTTGGCCTCTTTGCCAATATCATCTCCCACTTGCCCAAGCGTATTGCCAGCATCATCGACGGCGCTGCTGATGCCCTCACGCACGCTGGAGACCCTTTTGCCAATATCATCCTTCACGCGGCCAAGTGTATCGCCAGCATCATCGACGGCGCTGCTGACGCCTTCACGCACGCTGGAGACCCTTTTGCCAATATCATCTCCCACTTGCCCAAGCGTATTACCAAAATCATCAGCAGTATTGCGGGCAAAGCGTCCAATATCATCCCCAGCAGTACTGACAAAACGCCCAATATCATCAGCCGCGCCAGGAGCAGCGTGGGCGATTCCGTTCGTGGCTGCTGAACCAACCGCGTTTGCCACAGGTGCCGCGGCCTTCAATGCGACAGGGACTACTGCGCCGATAACTAAGCCATCCCGTACGGCGGGACCCGCCGCGAGAACATTTTCTACAACCATCTCAACGGTAACCTCACCGTGTTCTTGATAATCGCTGACTGTGCTAACTACCGTGTCTGCTGCGCCCGAAATTGCTGCGCTTGTCACCGTCGTAATAAATATCGGTTTGAGGATACTTGCTATTGCCACTGCTGCTGGTAAGATCATATTATACTCCTGTAATTTGTGTACTATTCTTACCTCTATACGCAGATATCCCTTTTATGTTTCGCGCAAATCCTACACCGCCACGCCCTGCTCAGCCAGCACAGCGCGGGCATCGTCATGCGGGCTGGCCGGGTCGTTCTTGATTGTGCGCACCAAGCTGTAGATGGCCGCTTCATCGCCATTGCGGGCGCGGGAGAGCGCTTCTGCCCAGCCCTTTTCTTTGAAGCTCTGGTCGCGCACGACCACTTGGTTATCATATTTCCGCCAATAGTATTGCAGGTCATCGGCGCTCCAATGCGGATAGATCTCTTCCCAGCTGAGCTTGCTGGGTCCGTGCGGCAGCAGCATGTGCTCGGCGATCTCTTCGCCCACTTTCAAATAGCGGTTGTCCAGCGACAGGCGCAGGCGGTCTTCGGTGTAGTTGGGCAGCGCCTTGTGAATGGTCAAGGCGGGGAAGAAGAGAGCATCGCCACATTCGTAGTCGGTGGAATGCCAGACGGGGTCGATCTCGTCGTGTTCGGTTTCATCGACGATCAAGCCGCCCGCCCCCAGCGAAAAGTGATGTTCCAGCACGCGCTGCACGCGATGCGAACGCGGGATGACCGCCAGCCCGCCCAGCTCCAGCGGACAATCGCCCACGGGTGCCCAGCAGGTCAAGGTGTTGAAGCTACCCTGGAAGTGCACATAATCCTGATGGGTGGGCGTGGTGTGCTCGGTGTATTTTGGAAACCAGATGCGCGCCACTTTTTGCGGATGCGGCATGATCTCGCCACCCAGGATCTTGGCAACCGTGCTGGTAACTTCGTCCCAATGGGCGCTGCGGTGGAAGTTTTCCAGCTTGTAAACCTGAGCATAGCCAGCCGTGTATTCGTTGTCGCCTTCGGTATAGCGCATGTTGATATCGGCGATGCCATCGGCGGGGTTGGTGCCAGCGATGAGCCAACCGGCTTCTTGAATGGCGCTCATCATTTCATAACGCAGGGCGCGCAGGCGATCGGCTGGCATCAAGCCGCGAAAGAACAGGTAGCCTTCGTCAGCGATGCGCCGCTGCAATTCTGGCGGATCGTCCAGCGCATCGTTGGATACGCGCAGTTGTTTGATATCTTGCGTCATTTTATCGCTCCATAGATCTGTATGCTGCATAGTTTAACACAGAGACGCAAAGACGCAGAGATTCGGAGAAGGCTTGACCATTACAACCCCACCCCCGGCCCCTCCCCGACGAGTCAGGGAGGGGAGTCAAGGTATGTGCCTCCCCCTGACCTGTCGGGGGATTGAGGGGGGTTGATTTCCGTCGCTATTCTTGCGCATCCAGCGCCGCTTGTTGCTCGGCGATCATTTCGTCGCTGCATTGCAGGCTCTGCAAAAAGGCGCTGTCTTCTGCCATGCGCTCTGCGTCGCTCATTTCTGGCAGCGATGACATCACGCTGGGATGCTGGTAGACCTCGGCCGGGTCGCCATCCGCGTCAATGACAATGTCGGCGCTTTCCAGCATAGCCTGGCTGATCTCCAGATCTTGCATGGCAGCTGCTCGCAAATTGACGGCGACGACATGGCCTGGCGAGCTGGCGATGCCAGTCTTTGCCAGGTTGATCTGCCCGCGCATATAGCCGATCGCGATGCGCGCCGCATTGAACCCCTCGCGATACCAGCCTTCAAAACCGGAGCCGATTGTCACGCCTTCGGCAATATCCGTGACCAGGGATGAATAGACGGGCACGCCGATCGCCGCCTGCATAATCGCGGGGATGCCCACGGCCAGGTCGGTCCGCGGCATGATGCCAATGGCATCCACCCCGGCGCTCATCAGCTGTTCGGCGGCCAGCGCCACATCGGTTGCGGATGTCGCGGCCGCCACTTCCAGGCTGAGTTCCATGTCGTCGGCGTAGTCTTGCATATAGCCGGTGTAACGTTTGGCGAAAGGAGAATTGGCGTCGATCAGGAAGCCGATGCTCTGCATGTCGGGGTCTTGCACGAAGGGGACTTGCAAGGCTTTGTCCCAGTCGAAGTGCATCTCTGTGCCGCCCACATAGTCGGGCTTGATGCAGGCGGACTGCGCAATACCGCTGTCATAGGCCGAGGTTACGATGGCGAAGATCAACGCTGGCGGGTCTTCCAGGTCGGCCAGCGCCTGGGCAGCCAGCGAGCCCACCTCTGTGGACACGGTCAGCAGGATGTCTGCGCCTTCGTCCAGGGCGTCTTCGATCATCAGGCTGGCGGTGGAATAGTCGAAGCCGGCATCACGGTAGAGGAGGTTGATGTGCTCGCCGTGCATGTCGCTGCCGCCGTCCAGCGTGGCGCGTTCGCCTTCGCTGAGGTAGCCATGGGCTTGCAGCGTATCCAGCACACCCTGGTCGGTCAGCTTGTAATAGGGCGCAACGCCATAGCGCAGAAAAGCGATCGTGGGGACATCGTCATTCGCTAGCGCCAGACTTGATGGAAGCAGCAGTGTTAGCAGAAGCAAAATGGATTTGAGCATGGGACAACATCTCCTTGCCGTGTGTGGGTTTGACTATCGCGCAGATGCAATTCGTATCTGCAGGCTTGCAGTGTAGCAGAGAGTCGACTGCGAATCATGACGCGATTGCCAAAGCGCTAGCGCAGCATACCCTGTCGAATCGCGACAATTTGCGGCATGATGACCGCCTATCCGCCGCAACGAGCAGAGGGAGCAGCCGCCATTAACGCCAAGATACAAATCTCAATCGATGTGATCGACCTGGACGAAGCGCTGGCGCTGGCGAGGGCATCGGTCGCCGCTGGCGTCGACTGGCTGGAAGTCGGTACGCCGCTGTTGCTGGCTGAGGGGCTGCATGCTGTGCGCGCCTTCCGCAGCCACTTCCCCGATACGCCTATCGTTGTCGACCTGAAGACCATGGATGGCGCGGGCTTGGAAGCCGAGATGATGTTCAAAGCTGGCGGCGACATGGTCGTGGTGATGGGCCAAGCGCACGATGCCAGCATCATCGAGCAGGTCAAAATGGCGCGCCAATATGGCAAGCAGGTGATGTGCGATGTCATGCTCTGCGCCGACAAACCCGCCCGCGCCCGTCAAGCCCAAGAGTTGGGCGTCGACTATATCATCGTGCACACGGGTTTTGACGAGCGCAACATGCTGCCCGGGCTGAGCCCCCTGGCTGACTTGCCTGCTGTGCTGGCGGCGGTCGATATTCCCGTGCAGGCGGTGGGCGGGCTCAGTGTGCCACAAGCCATCGAGACCCTGCGCATGGGCGCGGAAATTGTGGTCTTTGGCGCGCCTCTGGTCATCAGCGGGCGTGAATTCAAAGCTGCCGACCCCAACTTCGCCGTCCAACTGCGCGAGATCGTGCAGGAAGTGCGGGCGGCTGGTTGATCGGCGCATCAGCGCAACCCCCCTCAGTCCCCCCGAAAGCCGCGCGTAGGGGCGAGGCCAACCCCCTCGGTCCCCCCGACAGGTCAGGGGGAGGCAAGCATTGGCCACCCTCTCCGTCCTGACGGGGAGGGGCTGGGGGAGGGGTCGTAGTGGTTAGCCATCACATATCTGCGTAGTAATCCTTGACCATGTAATGATAATCGCGCGGTGGACGGGTGTGATAATCGTCCAGCGAGGGCCGCTCGGGCAGGTCAATCGGCTCGGGAATGACATTCTGATAGGGAATCGCGTCCAACATATCGCGCATCACATTCAGCCGCAGCCGCCGTTTGTCGTTGGAATTGATCTGACGCCAGCGCGACTCTGGGATGTCGGTATGCTCAATCATGGCATCTTTGGCTTTGGAATAGGCAACCCAACGCCTGCGCCCTTCGAGGTCCAGCTCGCTTAATTTCCAGCGGCGCGCCGGATTTTGCGCCCGTTCCTGGAAGCGGCGTTCCTGCTCATCGTAGTCTACGGACAGCCAGTACTTCAGCATGATGATGCCATCGTTGGCCAGCAGCCGTTCGAAGTTCGGGGCATCGCGCAGGAAGTCCCAGTATTGGCGGTCGCTGCAAAAGCCCATGACCCGTTCGACAGTGGCGCGGTTGTACCAACTGCGGTCGAATAGCACGATCTCGCCAGCGGCCGGCAGATGCGTCACATACCGTTGGAAGTACCATTGCGTCTGTTCGCGGTCGGATGGCTTTGCCAGGGCGACCAGGCGGATGTCGCGCGGTGGCAGCGGCGCCATGATGCGTTTGATGGTGCCGCCCTTGCCAGCCGCATCGCGCCCGTCAAAAGTTACGATTACGCGCATACGCTGCGACTTGATCCAGTATTGCCACTTCACCAGTTCAAATTGCAGGCGGGCGAGTTCGCGTTCATAGAATTTCTTGTTTATTCGGCGGCGTTTCTGCGGGACCTTTGTCATGTCGCGCTCCTTTCCTTCTCGCCTACCATAGCAGATTCCGAGCTCTTGCGCGAAAAGCATATCAGTCTGCTGATGGACGAGCGGCGGCGACAATGACGGTGCAGCTTTGCCCAAGTGTGAAAATTCGCTGGTCTGTCGGGGGAATTGAGGGGCTGCCTACCCCTGGCCTGCCGGTGGGGTATTCGGCGGATGGGCGACCCCGCGAAAGAGCCGCCCATGCTCGGATAACCGATTACATATCGTCCATGTCGATGCCGTGATGCGCGACCAAAGCTGAAGGATCGCCATCTTCCGCCAGGCTCTCCAAACCATGACCATAATCGGGCGCGCCAGTGGTGAAGAGGAAGCCATGCTTCATCATCATCATGTCGTCGCCCATGTCGTCGTCGCCCATCATGTCGTCATCGTCCATGTCATCGTCCATCATGTCATCGTCCATGTCGTCGTCCATCATGTCGTCGTCGCCCATGTCGTCCATCATCATGTCGTCGTGCATCATCATGTCGTCCATCATCATCATGTCGTCAGACGATTGGACGACCCAGAAAACCGGCGTGATGGGCGAAGGATACATGGACATATCGGAGACATTTTCAATGCGCACGGTGATATCGCCCATGTCGCCGGGGGTCAGCGTGACAGCAACGATGTCAGCGGCAGTGGGATAGCTGTAGTTGTCGTCGAGGTCGCTGGCGAGGCGCACGATGCCATCGCCGGCGGGACCGCTGTTGGGCGCGGCTTGACGCGGCGCTTGGTACATGCCTTCCCCAATCGGCTCGTTGCGTTCGCTGCCGAGATCCCAATAGTAGACCTGGTCGGTAACATCGCCGCTGACTGGCTCGCCCATGTCATAGAGGGCGATGCCATATTCATTGGGCGCGAGGAAACCATCGTTGGATTGGGCGAGCATGGTGGCGAAGGTCAGGGTGTCGCCTTCGTGGGCATGGATGACGAATTCGTAAGCGCCGCCGGGATGCGCGGGAGCCGGACCATCGCCACCGACTGGCACAGCCGCGACTCCGCCTTCTGAATAGGGCATCGCCATCGACATATCGTCGCCGTCGTGACTATCGGCGAATACGCCGCCGCTAACCATCAGCAGCAGGGCAAAGAGGAAGATCAATCTACGCATTTTGAATGCTCCTGTAACTTGGGATTTAAGCAGGCAAACCTGCACTATAATCTTACATTCGGACACCTGTCTCATAATTAACAAACTATTACAAATGGAAACCCAGACCATGCCGGGCAGTTGCCGAGCCGGGCATATCCTCTCATCGCAAGGCTCATGGCTGCCAAAGTGTCGCTTCAATGAAACGCTCGCCATCGCCATCGGGACGCTCATTGATGTAGTAAGCCGCGACCACCGTCCCGTCATCGAGTACGACCCCCCGCACATAACCCATATCGGGGTTTGCGCCGCCGCCGCGCAGCACGATCTCGCCGCTCCAGTTGTTTCCGCCATCCTCGCTGATTCGCGCGCAGATGGCATAGCTGTCGCGGTTGCCATAGAGCAACGCCAGCCGTCCATCAGGCAGCGCCAGCAAACAAGGCGGATTGCCGCTGTGCCCGGGCTTTTGAAACAGGATCGGCTGACTGATGCAGCGCCAGCTTTTGCCCAGATCATCCGAAGCGAACAGGTCGATAAAACTGCGCATATCCGCGCCGGTGCGACAACGCCGCGCGCAAAGCAGACGCCCCTCTGTCAACTGTACGCTGCTCGGCATAATCGCGAAGTCGCCATGCGCATTCAAATCCGCGCCGACTTGAGACAGGCGCTGAAAACTGCGTCCGCCATCTTCTGTGCGCACGCAGATGATTTTGCCTTCCTGTCCATCGAATTTGTTGGCGGTGAGGAAGAACAAGGCTTCGCGCTTGCCCAGCGGAATGACATCGCTGCGGGCGGCGATGCCCGTCTCGCCAAAATCGGGCAGGCGATAGGGTCCGTTCCAGCTGCGGCAGCGGTCGGATGAAACATAGAAAAAGGAGAAAACGCCCCGCGCCAAGCCGGTGCGCGCCAGCATCAGCGCAGAATCGACTCGCGTGAAGTCCAGCGGCTCATGCGGCACAGTCGCAGTCCGCGCATCCATGACATCCGCCAGGCGCAGACCCGCCGCCATGTGTTCGTCCGCCGATAAGCCGCGTCCGCCCGGCAATGCGCCCTTGAAAGGCTCGGTCTGCCAGCTGTGCCCGCCATCGAGGCTGCGCGCCTGCATATTCATGAAGGGCTGATGCTTGTCGCGCGCATGACCCCGCTCGACCGTCTGGTGCGCGCCGACCGTGAAGCCGACCACGACCTCTTCGCCCCAGCGCCACATGCCATAATTGGCGGGCCAACCAGCGAATCGACCGGGTGCGCGATAGACGACGGCGGTATTCACGAGCGCAGGCGGCACATCATCTGGCGGATCTCGCCCAGGTGGTAGGCGCTGTGCGCGATGATGCCCAGCAGGCTGGAAAGCTCGCGCGTGCCCTGCCACTCGTCCGCGCCGTCCAGGTGTCCTTTGATGCGCGCATAACTCGCCCGCAGGTCGTCCTGCATGGTTGCCCAGCCCGCCTCGTCCACCGCGCTGACGGTTTGCCAGATTTCGCCCCAGTTCACCCAGCTGACATCGCGCCCGAACATGCGATCTTCCAGCGCGCGCAGGTAATAGTCGATGTGCGCGACATGGGCGGCGATGGTGGCGCAGTCGCCCATAGGCTGCGAGGCAGCGGCGGCGGAGATCTGGGCGAGGCTTTCGAAGAGCGTCTCGCCCTTGTCGAGGTAAGCGCCACGGGCATGCTCGAATGTTTCGGTGAGCAGGAAGTCGAATCCGCGCGCGACTTCTGCGATGGGGATGGTGTTGGGCATGGGCGGTCTCCTTTTTAAGTCCCTCCCTCATCTTGGGGTAGGGACTTAGGGCGGGGGCTTGCTGCCGCGAATGGATGGCTCCTGGCTGAGTTTGCCGCGCAAGATATCCAGCGGTCCGTTGTCCGCCAGCAATGAATCGGGCAAGCCCAGCACTTCGCCATAGAAGCGGCGGTCGAGCAACTTTCTATTTTCGTCTATGTGCAGTTCGTGCAAGGGTTTTAGGGGCAGGTCGCAGGTTTCGTCGAAGATGCGGGCGGCGGTTTGGAGTTGGGTCTCAGAAAGGGAGGTGACGTCGAGGATGGGGAGTGTGGCTAATGTTGTTTTAGTCAATATTCCCCGTCCGGGATGTTGCTTTGAGGAGTGCCACCAGAACATAAGAAGTCCAAGCGAGGTATTGCCCCACAAAACCAGCGCTTTTTCGTGATCGACAGTCGGCAACTGAATGGATATCCAGGCTCTTCCGCCGATTGTCTTACGCTGAGTAAACTGCATAGCCGTAGATTGGCCATTGAAGCGGAAGTCGAGATTTGAATGACAGTGCGAGGCGGTTTGGAAGACTCGTGACATCTTGTACTCCACTTGCCTTCGTTCGGCCGCGTCTCGTGTTGGAAACGGTACACCTTCTCTATCTGCCTCAAACGACATTGTTTGTTCTCTTTTTGCGTCATGAGCCCAAAGGATAGGATATGTTGGATGCAAGTTGGCCTGTAGTGGTCTAACTTCAAATGGACCCCGAATCTTTCCATCGCGGTATCGTTTGCTCACATCTAGATGGTAAGGGCCAATTGAGCCGATGTCCGAGATCGTGGTCATGGCAATGTCTATTGAATCTGGAGACTGCTGAGTAGGTAGCCATATTTTCTTGTTTTCCGCCAGTTGGTGGGAAGATTGTGCGAGCGACAAATCGGCGATTCGGGCAAGTTTCCAACTGCCTGAATTCGGCAAAGGCGCGTTTATGGCGTTTCCTACAATCTTCTCACCAAAGTAAATCGCACTCCCGCCATATGGCCCGCCTTCCAACTTTTGGAGAGATTTTGTGTGCAGCAGCATTCGGACTTGATCGGCTACTCTTTTGCTAAGAAGCGGGTGACTTGGTGCTTCGTTCAGCACGACAAAGGTTGCCCGCGACTGCCGCTTGCCATTGCGTTTTCCAATTATAAGGCACTCGCCCATACCAGTATCTGCCGAAAAGGAGAGGGAATTACTGTCCACGCCCGCGACTGTTACGACGATTAAATCTTCATAAGATCCGGCTAGCCGCACACGACATTTTTCCCATGAAGATCCGGATAGGAGCGTCAAAGGCATAACCATTGCTAGCATGCCATCTTTGGCGAGTTTACGGTCTGCAAGCGCGAGAAAGACTGAAGCCTCACCTGCGTTGCCATGCGCTAATGTGCCCTTGGTATGAATTCTTGCGGCTGCCGCCATCTCCTTTTGCTCTTCAGCACTCGCGCCAAATGCCGCAAAGTTGGGATTTGGCGTATCTGGTATTCGGCGTTCGTGATTAGTCGCTCGTGTGAAGGGCGGATTCATGATTACGAGGTCAAAAGAAATATGTGGTGCTTGCCGCCATGCGTCCTTTTCGTCTTCACCTGCGCCCTGGATCGTCCTGGCGGTTATTTGCAAATCCTTCATAAGCGCCAGATCATCCAGCAAGTCAATTGAACCAAGCGCTATAGACCCATCTTCCTGCCGTCCATAGGGCAGTGTGAAAACGCGGCTACCTTCATACTTCGTTGACGGATGCGCGCTTGAAAGCATGGAAGCTGTCAAATGCGCGGCGGCCGGCAAAATGTCACAGCCCAAGAGCACATTCGCCATCATGTCGGAGTGTAAAGCTGATGAATCGCCGCCATGAAGTTCGTGCAGTTGGCCAAGTCGCTGATACGCCGTTGACAGCAGTGTTCCAGTTCCGCACGAGAAATCGGCAATTCGCAACGAGGTTATGGCTTGAGAGTCTGACCAATCTTTGTCTGCAAGCAGCGTATCCTCATTTACCGCTAACCCGACCAGAAGCGCGGCGGAAGCCGGCTTGGTGTAAAAGGCCGCCAGGAATTTGCGGTCGGAAATTAGTCGTTGGAATACTGCGCCGGTCAGGTCGTGCGAGCGCATCAGATTGTTATCCAACATGGCTTCCGCTGTTAGGGACAGCCTTCCAAGTAACTCTTTACTAGCTAGCACGGGTATCGCCGCCAGCAACCGTGTCGCGATATAGAAAATCGACCAGTAGTTGACCTCAAGTATCTTTCGCCATTCTGCCGTGATTGCTGACCTGCGCAAACCTGCTATTCCGCTTCGCAAGTCATCAAGAGTCTGTATATGCTTGAGTTCCTCACTGCTGCCGGCCAGCGCTTCATGGTACATAAAGGCATTTGCCATTATGGTCGCTGCCATGCGTCTGGTTTGCGGACTGTCCTGCTGATGAAGCAATTCCGCAATTCTCCCCATCGTTCCTACGTTCGTCTTTGCAATTTCGTTGAGTTCTCCCGCGGCCTCGCTGATTCCTATTTCGAGAACATTGGTAGCTCGCTCGACCAATAGCGGGGGCAATGTCGCCGATTGCGCCAGCATGGACAGGTCAAACAAACCGCCGATGAGCCAACCGTCTTCCGGAAGACGGCTATATTCGTCGTCGTTCTTTACAGTGTAGAGCGCGAACTCGAGGTCTTGCGCCGCCATGATTGCCTCGGATAGTGCCTTGCTCTGCGCATCGCGGAGGCGTCGCGGCAGTCGCAAAGCTATCGACGAAAGTATTGTGCGGCCACTGCCGCTGAGTTTTTCGTTCAGCCTGGCGACGGCATCGGCGTCAACAGTCTGTGCTGGCAAAACTTCGGTCTCTATCACCACTGGCGCTGTATGCGGTTCAGTGATCAAGATATCAGGACGTAGACCCGCGGACTCCGCAAGAACCTGCGTCGTCTCGGAGCGCACGACATGCTCGCCACGCCAGGCGAACCGCGTCCCGCGCAGCAATTCCGCTAGCGCATCGTTGATAGAATGTTCTGTCGTGGCCATTGCCTTTGCCCGACCCTTTCAACCTGTGGCATACGCGCCATTTTACCCTTTTCTGCCGCCCTATCAAAGCGCTGCGGCCTCGCGCAAACCGCCCGCCCTTCTATTACAATACAGATGCGCTCGTTAGGGGCGCGTAACAATTCTCGCCGACACTGGCGGAAACGCAGCGCAGAAAGGACAGCCCGCCATGACCGCGAAAATCCGCAAGTCCGATGCCGAATGGCGTCGCCAGCTCAGCCCGGATCAATACGCCATCCTGCGCCAGGCTGCCACCGAGCGCCCCTTCACAGGCAAGTATGTGCGCGAGAAAGCCAATGGCACCTACAACTGCGCCGCCTGTGGACAAGCGCTGTTTTCGTCCGACACGAAGTACGACTCGCATTGTGGCTGGCCCAGCTTCTGGGATGTGGCCGACCAGGGCAGCATCGAACTGCACGAAGACCTCAGCCATGGCATGCGCCGCATCGAGGTCACCTGCAGCCGCTGCGATTCGCATTTGGGGCATGTCTTTGACGATGGTCCGCGCGAAACCACGGGCTTGCGCTATTGCATTAATTCGCTGGCGCTGGATTTGCAGGGATCGCCCCCATCCCCCAACCCCTTGCCCCCAAAATGAGGGAAGGGGAGCATTTCAGGATTTTGAAGTCCCTCCCTCTTGATGGGGGAGGGATTTAGGGCGGGGGCGAAGTGGGTATAGCATGAACGCCCGTGACGAACGCCGCGAGCAGTATGCCCACAGCCGCCGCATCCCCACGCGCTGGCGAGACAACGATGTCTATCATCACATCAACAATGTCGTCTATTACGAATTCTTCGACACGGTCATCAACGGCTATTTGATGGACGCAGGCGGGCTGGATTATCGCGCTGGCGAAAGCGTGGGCTTCGCGGTGGAAACGCATTGCCAGTTCTTGCAGCCCATCCGCTTCCCCGAGGTGGTTGATGCCTGCTTGCGCGTGGGGCATCTGGGCAAGACGAGCGTGCGCTACGAGATCGCCATATTCAAAGCAGGCGAAGAATCAGCGGCGGCGGTCGGTTATTTCGTGCATGTTTTCGTCGACCGTCAAACGCATCGACCCGTGCCGATCGCCGGGCAACTGCGCGAGGCGATGTCGGCGTTGATTCGAACCCCCCTCAATCCCCAACCTGCCGGGGGACCGAGGAGGTGAACATATCCAGCAAAATCTACACTCTCCAGCCTGTCAGCACATGAAGGACCACGTTAACGATGGTATCGTATGCGAATAATGTTTTGCCGGCGGTGTAAGGAGAAACCATGCCCGATATCGAGCTGGAACACATTGTTCCCTTGCCCGCCCGGCAGGCTTTTGCGGTCTACACCGGGCAGATGGACACCTGGTGGCCCCGGCAGGGAGTCTTCCCTTACAGCTTCGCGCCCAAGACGACTCGTCCGCAGCACATCCGCTTCGAGGCACAGCCGGGCGGACGCTATTATGAAACATTCGCCGATAGCAGCGAACTGGTCATCGGGCGCATCACGCTGTGGCAACCGCCGCACAGCCTCGCCTATACCTGGCGCGACCCAACCTGGGCGGACGCTACCACCATCCAGCTTGCTTTCAGCGATGTGGATGCCGGAGCGCGAGTCGTCTATCGGCAGACGGGGTTCGCTGCGGCTGGAGTGGAATGGCTGATTGCCTATTACCGGGTCGGCTGCGCGCAGACGCTGGCGGGCTATGTGGCGCACTGCTGCGCGTTGCAGGCGGTGCAGGAACTGGGCTTGCGCTTGGATTAGGGCGTTATGCCAACAAGCTGCCGACGCGCTGGACGATGCTGGCACCGATGCTGGCTTTGCTGCTCAGCTCAATGCGCTGCAAACCGCCGTCCGCATCCAGCACAACCACGCGATTGTTGTCGACCGCGAAGCCGGCATCAGGCGCGGTGATGTCGTTTGCCACCAACAAATCCAGGCTTTTGCTCTGCAGCTTGCCGCTGGCATTTTCCAGCAAGTTTTCACTTTCGGCTGCGAATCCGACCACGATGACCGGATAGCCGCTGGCCTGGCGCTGGGCTTTGACGGCCAGCAAGATGTCGTCGGTGCGCGTCAAATCCAGGCGCAGCGCCGCTGCCGCCTTTTTGATCTTTTTCTGAGCGACCTGCCGCGGGCGATAGTCCGCCACAGCCGCCGCCATGACCAGAGCCGCCGCCCCGTCCACATGCTCCAGCACCGCCCTGCGCATGGACTCTGCCGATTCGACACGAACCAGTTGCGCGCCGACCGGGGCTGGCAGATGCTGCGCGGACGAAATCAACACGACGCGCGCGCCAGCATCGAGAGCCGCCTGAGCGATCGCATAACCCTGCTTGCCGCTGGAACGATTGCCCAGATAGCGAACGGGGTCGAGCGCCTCGCGAGTGCCGCCAGCCGTCACCACCAGTTTCTGGCCAGCCAATTCGCCATCCAAGCCCAGCACGCGCCGGATATGCCCCAGCAAGATCGCCGTCTCGGGCAGACGTCCGGTGCCGCTGAGTCCGCTGGCGAGCGGTCCGCTTTCTGGCTGGACGAGGTGCGCGCCGCGTGATTGCAGGGTCTGGATGTTGGCTTGGGTGGCGGGATGATCGAACATATTGCCATCCATGGCCGGCGCCAGCAGCAGCGGACAAGCTGCCGCCAGCGCGCTCACTGTCAACAGGTCGTCCGCCATGCCCTGCGCCAGCTTCGCCAATGTATGGGCAGTGATGGGCGCGATGACCAGCAGATCGGCGGATTCTGCCAAACCGATGTGCGCAATGTGGCTGGGCAGCTGGCCTGTATCGCCGCTCTGCCACAATTCTTTGTAGACAGGCCGCCCCGTAACCGCCTGGAAGGTCAGCGCGCTCACGAATCGTTGGGCAGCCGCAGTCATGATGACATCGACCTGGGCGTGGGCGTGAGTCAGCTGACTGGCCAGATCGACCGCTTTGTAGGCGGCAATGCTGCCACAGACGCCCAATACAAGTCGCTTGCCGCGCAGATTTGACATGCTTACTCCTGCCTGCCCCGCCCCTGATATGGTAGCCAAAGTGCTTGTATTCTGCTAGACTGACGGTATACGCCAAGCTTGGAAGCGCGGGAGCCTTATCCATGCCATCGGGCATCACAGCGAGCTTGATACGGGCATGTCTTTTGGCAGCGCTTGTGCTGGCTGGCGCTGGTTGCAACCTTATGTTCGCGCCGCAGGGAGCTGCTTCGCGCTTTGAAGGTCCGCCGCAGATCATCATCGCCGCGCCGCTGCCCAACCAAACTTTTCTGGCTGGCACGACTGTGATCGTGCAGGCGCGCGTGGAAAATGCTGGCGCAGACCTGGCGCGAATCAGCGTGCTGCTGGACGAGGCGCTGCTAGGTGAAAAAATCAATCCCAACGAAACTGGTGCCGCGATACTGCCTTTGAGCATTGACTGGCCCACCAGCAATCCGGGCAATTATCAATTGGCGGTGATGGCAGAGCGCGGAGATGGCACTTCTGCGCGAGCCGATGTAACGATCCGCGTAATCGCGCGAGGAGAGAGCCAGCCGTCCGAGCCGGACAGCGGCGAAACAGGTTCAACCACAGATGATGATGCAGCCGGCGCTGCTGCGACCGACGCGCTGGATCAACCGTATGTGACCGCGATGCTCAGCCAGCCCAGCGAATTGCGCCGCGGACCCAGCCTTGACCACGAAATCATCGGCAGTCTGGACAGGGATGCGCCCATCGTCATTGTGGCGGTCAGCCCATATCGCAACTGGTATCGCATTCTGCGCGAAGACGAAGCACAGGTCTGGCTGCTTGCCGAGTCGGTCGTTGAGGTAGACATCTCTGGCTTGCCAGCCGAGACCGGTCCACCGCCGCCTCTGCCCAACCTGGTGGTCGACGATCTGCGCCTGCAGCCCGACTCGCCAGTTTGCGGAGAAGAGATCGCCGTCAGCGCGACCATCCGCAACGTCGGCACACATCGCGCGCCGACGCTGGGCTTGCCAATCATCGAAGCGCTGAGGTCCGAAAGTGGCGAAGTCGTCATTGCCGAGCCGATCACACTGATGCAGGGGCTGGATGCAGACGAGAGTTATCAGTTGGATGCGGCGCTCACCCTGCGCGAGCCGCTCGCAACCGACCTGATCATCCGTGTGACCGTGGGCGGCATCCAGGTCGCGGAGATCGACACCAGCGACAACAGCGCGACCAGCCAGCCATTCACCCTGGCCTTGGGCGATTGCGGCTAGCGTGGCTTCTATCCTGGTGACCAACGATGATGGCTATGCTGCGCCGGGCATCCTCGCTCTGGCAAAAGCGATGCGTTCGCTGGGCGATGTGCAGGTCTGCGCGCCCTACACCAACCAAAGCGCCAGTGGGCACAAGATCACGCTCTCGCAAGATATTCGCTATCACCGCTGCACGATCGGCCAAGACATCGATACGCTGGCTGTGGAAGGCTCGCCGGCCGACTGCATCGCGCTGGCGCTGCTGGGGCTGGTGGAACAAAAACCCGCTATTGTCGTTTCGGGCATCAACCGCGGCGAGAATATGAGCCAGGATTTAACCTACAGCGGCACAGTGACCGCGGCGCTGGAAGGCACGATCCATGGTTTGCCGGCTGTGGCATTTTCCCTGGCGCGGCCCGATGCCGATGCCGTCAACGATTATGCGCTGGCGGCACAGGCGGCAACACACATCGTGGAGCAGGTGCTGGCGCGTGGATTGCCCCCGCTGACCATCCTGAATGTGAATGTGCCGGCGGTTGACAGCGCCGACGAGTTGCGCGGCATTCGCGTTACGCGGCAGGGCGTGCGTGATTATCGCGACAAGCTGGTGCATGTGGGCGAAAATCTGGTGAGAATCGGCGGCGAACCACCGACTGGCGACACCGACGAACTGGGCACAGACCTGTGGGCGGTGCACCGCGATTACATCAGCGTTACGCCCGTGCATCTGGACATGACCGCGCACGCCATCACGGCGGATATCGCGGCTTGGGACCTGCAAACGGGCTGAGGAAACGGACGATGAATATATTGAAGAGCTTGTTCGGTGGCAGCGGACGCGATGAAGACCGCGGCATCTATTTTTATGTGCGCCCGAAGATGTGCAAGCAGGTGCTGCGCATCCGCGTCGACCCGCTGAACGACCTGTCACGCGCCGACGATGGCAAGAATTACTGGTGCCGCAAGCTGGCCAGCGCGGCTCGCTGCCCTTTCCAGGCGGAGGTCGAGCTGCACTTCGACAAGAATAAACGCTACCAGCGCGGCGAAGTCACCAATGGCGAACTGGTCAGCGAGGCGGAGTGGTTGGCGGGGCGGGCGGCTACGGGATGACACCGAGCAGAATCAAGGGCACGGCCGGCACGCCTCTGCCCTGACGCAAGACATTCACCAAATCGCGCTCATAATAAGGTACGCCAGAGGACATCTCCCGTTCCAATTGCTTCATCGGCAAGATTTCGATGCCGACATCAATGATGCCCGCGACAAAGAAACTCAGGTGCTTCACGAACAGATCGTGGGCGACGAAGGCGTACTTCCCAAATTGTACTTCGACAGCGATGCGATCTTTCACAAAGTCGGTCTGGTTGTAGGACATAATAGGCTCGCGACCCGCCGCGACAATCGCCGCCTTCTGGTCTGCTTCGCTGCGGGTGTAGATGCCTCGCATCAGGTCTTCATCGTCAGTTACCCAAAAAGTATTGCGGCGCTCTCGCCAGCCATTTTGACGGAAATTATCGCGAAAATGTTTATTTAAGTCGACTGGCGAATACAGTCGCCGGCCGCGCATCGTCCGCTCTTTGGACACCTTTGTCTTGCAGGCTTCCGCATCTACTTGCGCGATAGCGTCTTGAATCTCACGCCACAAATCGCTGTGATGCACCAGCATGTATTCGACGCCATTCAAATGCGAATATTGCGCCGCGATGCGCATTAGTGCCCGCCATTGGGCAACTTGGGATCGTAGAGCGGCTTGCCCATCGGTCGCGTTTTCAAAACGCCCGCTCGGCAATCAGCCACTCGTTCGCGAGCAATCGATATGTATTCATCAACGATATCGCAGCCATAGCCGTTGCGCCCGTGCATGATGGCGGCAATCACCGCTGAGCCCACGCCTACATAAGGATCCAGCACATCGTCGCCCGCGTCGGTCATGGACAGCACCAGCCGCTCGACCAATTCGACCGGAAACTGGCAGGGATGTACAGTCTTCTCGGGGTGGTTGTTCTTGACATTCGGGAATGCCCATACATCGCTGGGATTCTTGCCTTTGGGGTTGCCAGACAGCTGACCCTTGCGCGGACCCTTGAAATGCCGCTTGCCTGGATACTTCGCTGGCACGCGAATCGGATCCAGATGCCAGGTGTAGTCATCGCCCTTCGTCCACCAGTTGATCGTCTCATAGCGGCCTGAAAGCCGCTTGCTGGCGTGCAAGCCATGACCAAAATGCCAGACGATGCGATTGCGCAGCTTTAGTCCCAGGCTGTGAAAGATCGGGAAGAGCAGGCAATCGAGCGGCACGATCTCGCCTTTGACCGCGTAATTGCCCACCTGCCAACAGATAGAACCATTCGGGTGCAGCACGCGATAGCATTCGGAAATCACCCGCCGCTGGCTTTCTAGGTAGCTGTCCAGCGGCGAGCGCGTCTCGTAACTCTTGCCGATGTTGTAGGGCGGGGAGCTTACGATCAGTTTGAACTTGTTATCGGGCTGCGCACCCAGAAATGCCAAATTGTCCTGGCATTCCAGCACGGCAAGACCAGCAACCATTTCAGCGGCTTCAAACAGCGCCAGATCGGCCTGCCGCGGCCGCCGGTTTGTATTTGTCCGCTGCCTTGTCGCATGTTCTTGCATCGTGCGCCGCCCCTAAGCCTCCACCATCGCTGGCAAGCCGAAGGTGCGGCGGATTTTGTCTTCAATCAGACCGCTCATCGCCCCGTTGCTCTCCAGGAAGCGCTTGGCATTCTCTCTGCCCTGCCCCAGCAGCTCATCGCCATAGCGATAGAAAGCGCCGCGTTTGTCGATGATGCCCAGCTCGGTGCCGATATCGATGATTTCGCCCGATTTGCTGATGCCGCGATTGAACATGATATCGAATTCGCATTGCTTGAAGGGCGCGGCGACCTTGTTCTTTTTGACCTTGACGCGCGTGCGGTTGCCCACGATATCGCCCGTGTGCTTGATTTGCTGGATGCGGCGGATGTCGATGCGCACGCTGGCATAGAACTTCAGCGCTCGCCCGCCCGGCGTTGTCTCGGGGCTGCCAAACATCACGCCGACTTTCTCGCGCAGCTGGTTGGTGAAGATGACGCAGACATTGCTTTGCTTGATCGCGCCAGCCAATTTGCGCAGCGCCTGGCTCATCAAGCGCGCCTGCAGCCCGACATGGCTGTCGCCCATTTCGCCTTCGATCTCCGCGCGGGGCACGAGCGCCGCCACACTGTCGATCACGATGACATCCAGCGCGCCCGAACGCACCAGATGCTCGGTGATCTCCAGCGCCTGTTCGCCCGTGTCGGGCTGGCTGACATACAGTTGCTGGGTGTCTACGCCGATCTTTTCGGCATAGGCGGGGTCGAGCGCGTGTTCCATATCAATGAAGGCGCAGATGCCGCCGGTCTTTTGCGCTTCTGCCACCACATGCAGGCAGAGCGTGGTTTTGCCGCTGCTCTCGGGCCCATAAATTTCCACGATGCGTCCGCGCGGCACGCCACCCACGCCCAGCGAGATATCAATGCCCAGCGAGCCAGTCGGGATGGCTTCGACCTCCAAGTTGCTGAATGCGCCGAGGTTAATGATGGCACCATCGCCATACCGTTTGGTGATGTCGGTGAGAGTCGCGTCCAGCGCCTTTTTGCGGGCTTCGTGATTGTTGTTGTCGAAAGTATTGATCGTCTTTACCGCTTGCGTTCGCTTTGCCATCGCTGCCATCTCGTTTCATTTGGGCTTGCCGCTAGTGTAGTGCCTTTGCTGCGGTTTCGCTAATGCGACCAACATAGCACTTGTGTTCTAGGATGTCAAGATGCAAATCGCGCAGGTGTGGCGAATAGGTGGTTATGAATGCCTGTCCCAATTGTCAAGATACGCAAAAGCAAGTCAAAGCTGGCTTCCATCGTTCTGGGCAGCCAGGGGAATAGTGGAAAGCCAGATGGTAGCAGTAGTGTTTACCACCGAGAACACAGAGCGATTATCTGCCCAGCAAAGTTCTCAAGTCCGCGGGATTTAGCCACTCCCGAAATGTGGACGACTCACTGAGTCGCCCCTACTAATTGCCCGCCAGCTTCTTCAACGCCTCGACCACCGGTATCCAGCGATCCCAGCCCCGATCGCGATAGCCCTCCGCCTCGCTGATGCCCATGGGACCATCCTCATGGCTGTCGCCACCGAAGGCGTGCAAAACCCGCTCCCAGCGCTCAACATGCGGCGTGCCATCCGCCTGCTCTTTAATATAGCCCTTGATATCGTTTATCAAGCTCTGCGGCACTTTGTAGGGTGCGGGCACGGCTGTATTCGTAGGCACGGGCGTGTTTGTTGGAACAGGTGTGTTCGTTGGCACAGATGTGTTTGTTGGTGGTGGGATGGGTGTATTGGTCGGCGGCGGGACAGGCGTGTTCGTCGGTACGGGTGTATTCGTTGGCACAGGCGTGTT
>JAJEBK010000035.1 GCA_022823945.1 Anaerolineae bacterium
GCCCTTCATCCCCTTGAACCAGGCGACCAAGCTCATCCCCTTCAACAGCACCTACTGGGAAGGCTGGCCGACTTCGGAGAACAACTGGAACCATCCGGCGACCTGGTGGCAGTCCACGCACCAGTTCTTCCAGGAAATCACTAAAGCTGGCATGGGTGATATGTAGGTAAGCCCCCAGCTTATAGCCCCCCAATCCCTGAGCTTCACCCTTCCCTCTTCATGGGGGGAAGGGCCGGGGATGGGGGACATTCCCCTCCCTCATAATTGAGGGAGGGCGAGAAAAACGAAAACTCATAATTTAATTTGTTTTTGCGCAATTGCTCCGTCTGTGACCAAAGAGAAAGGCAGCGCGCATGGGAGGCATCTCACTCAATTATTTGCTTCGGCGATTGTTGGTTTTTTTCCTGACGCTGTGGGTGGCGGCGACTTTGATCTTCATCATCCCGCGCCTGGCGCCGGGCGATCCCATCGCTGCCATGGTCGCGCGGCTTTCCTACCAGGCTGGCTTCGTGGAAAACGCCGACCTCATCATTGAAGGCTGGAAAGAACGGTTCGGCCTCAACGATCCCGTTTATGTGCAGTACCTGCGCTTCATGACCGGCTTGCTGGGGGGCGACCTCGGCTATTCGATGGCGCGCTTCCCGTCAACCGTGACCGAGCTGGTCGGGCGGGCGCTGCCCTGGACGATTGGGCTGGTGGGCTTCTCCACCTTTATCTTCTTCGTCGTCGGCAATCTCTGTGGCGCGCTGCTGGCTTGGGCGCGCACGCCGCGGCTGGTCAAGGTGTTGATACCCATGTCGATGATCTTCACTTCGATCCCGCCATTATTAGCCGGCTTGCTGCTCAGTTATACCTTCGCCTTCTTGCTCGGCTGGTTCCCGCAGACCTATTCATACGGCTTCGGGCTGACGCCGGGCTTGACGCTGGAATTCATCGCCAGCGTGATACATCACGGCATCCTGCCAGCGATGGCGATTGTCATCGTAACTTTCGGCTATTGGGCGCTGGGCATGCGCGGCATGATGGTGACGATTGAAGGCGAAGATTATATGATCCTCGCGCAAGCCAAGGGGCTCAAGCCCTTCTATGTGCTCTATCGCTATATGATACGCAACGCCATCCTGCCGCAGATGACGGCGCTGGCGGTGTCTATCGGCACCCTGGTCAATGGCGTCGTCCTGGTCGAAGTCATCTTCAACTACAACGGCATGGGCACGCTCATCGTCACTGCCTTGCGCGAGCAGGATTTTGGCTTGATCCAAGGCACCTCTTTCATCTTGATTGTGACCAGCGCGCTGGCGGTTTTGATCATCGACTTGAGCTATCCGCTGATTGACCCGCGCATCAGCCTGGAAGGGAGATAATCATGGCGGAAGACACGAAGGTCAAAGACGCTCCCGTCGCCGGCGGGACCAAAAAAGCCGGCTTCCTCAACCGCTTCGATAATCCCTGGCTGAACTGGAAGTTCCTGGGTGGCGCTGGCATCCTCGGCTTGCTCTTCTTTATCATCTTTCTCGGCTATCAATTCTGGGATACCGACCTGGCGCTTTCGGCGCGGGCACCATTGAACCTGCCGCCACTCGGCTTCGAGAATTGGCGCGGGCAAACAGGCGTGCCCGAGCATCCGCTGGGCACAGAAAACAGCGGGCGCGATATGCTGGCGCTGTGGATTGTCGGCACGCCGCGGACAGTCTTTGTCGGCGTCATCGCGGCGACAGTGGGCATGCTCGCCGGCATTGTGCTGGGTTTTATGGCGGGCTTCCTCGGCGGCCTGTTCGATGATGTGATTCGATTAGCCGTCGATATCGCCATCACCATCCCCTCGCTGCTTGTGCTCATCGTCATCCAGGCGGTGCTGGGACGGGTGGACCTGCTGACGATGGCGCTGCTGATATCGCTTTTCTCTTGGGCGACGCCCACCCGCTACATCCGCGCCCAGGTGCTGTCCATGCGCGAAAGCGGCTATGTGCAAATGGCGCGGCTTTCTGGCGTGCCCGTGCGCGATATCATGTTCAAAGAGATTATGCCGAACCTGCTGCCCTATCTCAGCGCGAGTTATATCGGCAATATGCAAGGCGCGATTATCTCCGCGGTCGGCCTGGAAGTGCTGGGCTTCGGTCCCCAGCGCATCCCCTCGCTGGGCGTGGCGATATTCTTTTCGATTGAAGCCGGCGCGCTCTTCCGCAATATGTGGTGGTGGTGGGGCATCCCCACGGTGACGCTGTCGATAGTCTTCATCGCCCTGCTGCTGATTAACCTGGGCTTGGACGAAATTGCCAACCCGCGCCTGCGTAAAGCCAACTAGCCCGAGGGAGCTACATGACTCAGCAACTGAACCCTGAATCCCTCTCCCAAAATGAGGAAGGGACTTCAAAACGGGATGACTTCCCTCTTGGTGGGGGAAAAGGGCGGAAAGACCGCGTCGTACTCAAGGTCGATAACTTGCGCATCCATTACGCCACGCCCCAGGGCGATGTCATCGCCGTCAGCGATATCAGCTTCAATTTGTACGAAGGCGAGACCCTGGGCTTGGTCGGCGAATCCGGCTGCGGCAAATCCACCACCGCTTATGGCATCTTGCAGCTGGTACAGCCGCCCGGCTATATCGTGAATGGCAGCATCGAAGTCGATGGCACCGAAGTGCTGGACCTGGAAGAAGAAGAGCTGCGCAAGTTCCGCTGGACCGGGCTTTCGCTCATCCCGCAAGGGGCGATGAACTCGCTCAATCCGACCATGCGCGTCAAAGACCAAATCATCGATGTGATTGAAGCGCACGAAGGCAAACAGAGCGACAAAGAAGCCTTGCGCGAGCGCATTTTTGGTTTGTTCCAAAATGTCGGCTTGCCCAACCGCATCTACAACATGTACCCGCACGAGCTCAGCGGCGGCATGAAGCAGCGCGTCTGCATCGCCATGGGCGTGGCGCTGCATCCAACCGCGGTCATCGCCGACGAAGCCACCAGCGCGCTGGATGTGGTTGTCCAGCGCATTGTCGCCCAGACATTGATCAAGGTGAAAGACGAAATCGGCGTTTCCTTGATCGTCATCGGGCACGATATGGGCTTGCTGGCGCAGATCGTTGACCGCATCGCTGTCATGTACGCCGGCAAAATGGTCGAAATCGCCCCCGTGGAAAATGTCTATGCCAAGCCTCTGCACCCCTACACGCAACTGCTGATCGACTCGATCCCCTCGATCAAAGAGCGCAAGCCGCTGAAGATCACCGAAGGTATCACGCATGACCCGCGCAACCCGCCTTCTGGCTGCATCTTTCGCCTGCGCTGCCCTTTCGCCTGGGGGCATTGCGCCGAAGTCGAGCCGCGGCAGATCATGGTAGAAGACCTGCATGAAGTCGCCTGCCATCTCTACGATGAGCAATTTACTGAGAGGAGAGCCAATGCCCTCGCCACTATTGCAAATTCGTGACGCAACAAAAATCTATTACAGCGGCGGCTTCCTTGGCAACAAGAAATCGGTAGTCGCGCTGGACAACTTCAATATGACCATTGGTGGCTCGCCAGCGACCATCACCACCATCGCTGGGGAAAGCGGCAGCGGCAAAACCACGCTGGCTAACCTCGTCCTGGGCTTTATCAAGCTGACATCGGGGCGGATCATCTTCGATGGCGAAGATATCACCGATATGGACAACGATCAGCTGAAAGCCTATCGCCGCAATGTGCAAGCAGTTTTCCAAGATCCTTTCGGCGTTTACAACCCCTTCTATCGCATCGACCATGTTTTTGACTTGGTCAACCGCCACTTCAGCTTGTCCGACAACCGGGGCGAATACCGCGATATGGTCGAGGCTGGCTTGAATGTGGTCGGCTTGTATGGCGAAGATGTGCTGCGCAAATATCCCCACCAGCTAAGCGGCGGGCAACGTCAGCGCATCATGATGGCGCGCGCCTATATGATCAAACCCAGGCTGATCGTCGCCGACGAGCCTGTTTCCATGGTCGACGCCAGCCTGCGCGCTTCAATCCTGGACGCCATGCTGCGCCTGCGCGACGAACATGGCATTTCTTTCTTGTACATCACGCACGACCTCAGCACCGCCTACCAAATCGGCGATGAAATCTACATGCTCTACCAAGGTACCACCGCCGAGCGCGGCACCGCCATGGATGTCATCGACGCGCCACAGCACCCGTATGTGCAACTGCTGATCGACAGCGTGCCCGTGCCCGACCCGACCGACAAGTGGGATGTCAATATCTCGCTGCCCAGCGAAGAAGAGATGCGCACAGCCGCCGCCCAAGGCTGTCGTTATTATCCGCGCTGCCCGCACCGCATGGACAAATGCCTGGAAGAGCAGCCACCTCTCTTCATGATGGACAAACCCAAGCACGAAGCCGCTTGCTATCTGTATGAAGAGCGCGATGTGGCGCCACAAGAATTATCTTTGGTCGAAAATCGACCCAAGAGCATCGCCGCTGCCACATCCAGCCGCAGCCGCAACCGCGAACGCATCGCTGCTGCCGTGCTGATTATCCTGGGCTTCGCGCTGGGCGTCATCTTGGCGCTTAACCGCGAACCGGAAATTGAGGTGCAGACAGTCGTCGAGACTGTGGTCGTAACAGCCGTCGTGACGCCTGAAGAAGCCGCAGCCACCGCAACAGCCGTTCCCACAGCGGTGCCCGAGCCAGAAGCGGAGGCAGCCAGCGTTGTCGTGCCAGACTTCGCCATTGAACGCGAGGGCGCGGTGGCGAAAGGCGCAATTGTCTTGGGCGAAGATACCGTCGAAGAAATCCTAAGCGCCGACGACCGACACAGCTATCGCCTCGAAGGCATCGCCGGGGCAACAGTCGAAGTCAAGCTCATCACCGGCGGACGCGGCCTCAGCGGCACCGGCTTCTTCGCCCCGCTGGCCACCATCTATGCGCCCGATGGCAGCATCGTCTTCGCCTTTGATAGCGCCCGGCGCAGCAACCGCGGCACGCTCACCTTTGGCGAGACCGGCACTTACGAGGTGCTACTGGGCGCGGACGAACGAGGTCGCGGCGTCGATGCCTATACCATCACGATCGAAGGCGACATGCCAGAGCCGACACCCATGCCCACTATCGTTCCGCCAGACTTCGTCATCGAGCGAGAAGGCGCGGTGTCGAAGGGCGATATCGTCTTGGGCGAAGATACTGTAGAAGAAATCCTAAGCGCCGACGACCGCCACAGCTACAGCCTCGCAGGTGTCGCCGGCACCACAGTCGAGATCAAGCTCATCACCGGCGGACGCGGCTTGAGCGGCACCGGCTTCTTCGCCCCGCTGGCTACCATCTATGCGCCCGATGGCAGCATCGTCTTTGCCTTTGATAGCGCCCGGCGCAGCAACCGCGGCACACTCACTTTCGGCGCGACTGGCACCTACGAAGTTCTGCTGGGCGCGGATGATCGAGGACGCGGCGTCGATGCTTACACCATCACTATCACAGCTGCGGAGGCGTGATAAACGCGCTATTACGGTAGAAAAGACTTGCGCGGGCTCGTGACAGGCGGTTATTATGCGCCGCCATGATACACACTGAAAAGTGAGGAAAACACTCCATGCTGACCCAGGAACAGATCAACTGCTTCCACGAAAACGGCTTTTTGCGCATCCCGCAGGTCTTTGATGAAGACGAGATCGGTGCGCTTTCTGACAGCCTCGACCGCTTGATTGAAGAGTGGGCGATCACCAGTCCCGGCTGGTCAGGTCCCTGGCGCGATGTCTATTTTGACGAAGAGCTGGAGAAGCAGGTCAAGCTGACCGCCATGCACGACCTGCACCTGTATTCCGATGCCTGGATGCGCGCGGTGACGCACGCCAAGCTGGGGAAGGCGCTTTCGCAATTGTTGGACTCCAGCGTCGAGCTGCATCACACCACCATGCACATCAAACCGCCACAGACCGGTCACCCCTTTCCCATGCACCAGGATTACCCCTTCTATGAGCATGCCGATGGGCGCTATGTCGATTGCCTCGTGCACCTGGACGATACTTTTCACGAAAATGGCGAGATTCGCTTTTTGGCGGGTTCGCACAAGCGCGGCAAAATCCCTCATGTGCTGCAAAATACCGATGGTACGCCTTGTTCGCCGCATCTCGATGCCAACGAATACAAGCTGGAAGACACCGTGCCCGTGTCGGCCAAACGCGGCGATGTGGTGGTGTTTCATCTGTATTGCATCCATGGCAGCTATATCAACCAAACCAGCGATCCCCGCCGCATGGTGCGCATGGGCTTTCGCGACCCGCACAACGACCAGTGGGCTGGGCAGAGCATGGGCCGCCCTGGTCTGATCGTGCATGGCTACCGCGAACGCCGTGGTAAAGAGGAACTTCTAAAGCAAAGCTGATCTTGCGTCCGCAAAGCGCTCAGTCCCCCGGAAGAGTCGGGGGACAAGGGCCTGCCAACATCTCTGCCACAAAGGATAAGTGTAGGGGCGACCCCCACCCCAAACCCCTCCCCGGCGGTCTGTGTCTACGCGACCTGATCTTGCCCGCATTTAGTTGACAGGCTAGTTGTCCAATAGAGTAGGCTGTGAACAGGGGGTAAAGCGATGACGAAGTACAGCAAGGAGTTCAAGCGAGAGGCGCTCAGTCTGGCTGCGCAGCCGGACATGAGGGTGGCGCAAGTTGAACAGGAGCTTGGCATCACGCCGGGCTTGATCTACAAGTGGCGCCAGCGCTATCGCGTTGATGAGAACAGCCATGCGCTGATGCCCAGCGCCGAACGCGAAGCGCAAGCCGAGATTGCCCATTTGCAACGAGAGTTGGCTATCGCCCGGCAGGAA
>JAJEBK010000032.1 GCA_022823945.1 Anaerolineae bacterium
GCGGTCTTGGAAACAGCGCATATCACAGCGACAGATCACGCTCCGCTCGGGCCTATCAGCGATGAAACTGCCACCGCGACAATCACGCCGACAGCCGGAAGTCCAGCTACCGCGACTGCCATTGCGCTTGCACAAACAGAAGTTTCGGTCTTGGAAACAGCGCAAATCGTCGCGACAGATCACGCTCCGCTCGGGCCTATCAGCGATGAAACTGCCACCGCGACAATCACGCCGACAGCCGGAAGTCCAGCTACCGCGACTGCCATTGCGCTTGCACAAACAGAAGTTTCGGTTTTGGAAACAGCGCAAATCACCGCAGCAGATGATGCGCCGCCCGCGCCAGTTAGCCCCGAAATTGCCACCGCGACAATCACGCCGACAGCCGTGAGACCCACCGCAGCAACAGATGATGTTCAGCCAGCCACCCGTGTTGCTGTCATCGCGCCAGAGCCGAGTTCTCCAGGCGCGCTGCCGACAGAACCGCCAGGAATCATCACTTCGCCGCGAGTCGACCACACAGCAGCGCCAACCACGGTTGTTGAGCCGACTGAAATAGCATCCCCAAGCGCCGATTCGACGCAAGCTATCGCAGAAATGTCAACCGCAATCACCAGGCCGACGCAGCCACATGTGGTCATCACAGCTACGGCGACAGATTTGCCCTTGCCAACGGCATTACCGCGCCTCGCTGCTGTACTGCTGCCAACGCCGACACTTCTGGGGTCGACTGAGCAAGGAATGTTGGGCGGCTGCCGGGTTCGCGATGATTGGCTGCCTTATCAAGTGAAATCCGGCGACACACTCTATGCGCTCGCGCTGCAAAGTGGAGCCAGCTTGATTGAACTGCGAGATGGCAATTGCTTCAATTATGTGCGCGGCCTGTTGCCAGGCGAAAGCATCCTTTTGCCCAGGATGCCCGGCTTGCTGGTGTCGCTCGCGTCATTGCCCGCCGCTGATCAAAGTTTCGCTGTGCTTGGCTGCAATGCTCCCTCGGTGGCTATTGTCAATATGGACCCCATGACGGAACTGGCTGATATCGTCGCTGTCGATGGCAGCGCTGATGTACCGCTCGGTGGCAGTTATCGCTTGTCAATCAGACCGAGTGGGCACCTAGACTTTGCGCTCTACTTCGAGTCGGCAGAGGCAAAACAGGCCGAGGTATTGGGCTTGCTCAACACAGAAATCTTTGGGGGCGGATTACATTATTTGCGGTTGGAGGTGCTTGATGCGGAAGGCGCACAGATTGATGCCGGCATTTGCGAAATCCCGTTGGTATTCCAATCGCCATAATCCCCAGTCCGCTGCGCTGATTCAAGCCAACTGCGCCCGTTTTGGCAGGCGTACCACGGAGCGGTGATGCGCGCATTGTCAACTTTGCTCGGCCACTTCGTTCGATTGTTGCTGTGGGCATTTCTGGCAGCGCTGTTGCTGGCGCTGTGCTGGAGCTTTCTGCAACTGGTCGAGCTTGTTGCGACCTCTGTGGATGAGAGCGCCGACTCGCGACAAGCTGCCTATCGAGCCACCGCCACCGCCATGGACAGATCCGCCGATGAAACCGGCAGTTTGTACCCTCGCTGGCGATTCGTCCTGTTGCAAGACGCGCCGCAGCCGCCAGCCACGCGCCAATCACCATCGCCGGCAACAACAATAGAAGCGCCGAACAGCATCCCTCTTCCCCCGCTGTTGCTGCCGCCGAACCCAGCAAGCCCGGTGTTGGCTGGCACACAAGTCCCGCCACCTGCGCAGAAAATTATCCGCGCGCACAGCCTGGTCAATATCGCCTTGTTGGGTGGCGACAGCGAACTCACCGCAGATCAATTTGTGCGCACGGACACGATGATTATCGTATCGCTCAACCTGGATACTGGCGATGCCGCGATGCTCAGCCTGCCGCGCGACCTCTTCGTCTATATGCCACATGGCAACATGGGGCGGCTGAATACGGCTTTTGGCATTGGCGAACTCCGCAATTGGCAACCAGGCGGTGGTTTTGGTTTGCTGCGTCAAACGCTTTTTTACAATTTTGGCATCAATGTTCACTATTTCGCGTTAATCAATTTCAGCGCATTTGAAGCGATCATCGACCGCTTGGGCGGTGTGGACATCGCTGTGGACTGTGCTTACCGCGATTATTACCCGATCGACAGAGACAGCCCCAGATCGTCAAATCCTGATGACTATGCCTTGCGCACATTAGCGGTTGGCTATCACACTTTTGATGGATTCGATGCGCTCTGGTATGCCCGCACGCGGCGCAATACCAGCGACTTGGATCGCGGACGCCGCCAGCAGATCTTGCTGAGGTCAATGTGGCGGGAAGCGCGGCAGCAGGGGCTGCTCACAGCCATTCCGACCTTGTGGGCAGAGCTGAACAGCTTGATTGAGACCGATATTCCTTTTGATTTGGTGCTGCGTTTGCTTCCGCATTTGATCAATTTAAAAATCGAAAACATCGAGCATTTCACCTTCTACAGCGACTTTCACATGCGCGACTGGACAGCGGCCGATGGAGCGCAAGTGCTTCTGCCCGTGCCCGACAGGGTGCACCAGCTCATGCAAAACTTTTATACGCCACCATCGCCCAACCAGGCATCGCTGGCCAGCCCATCCGTCGGCGTCTACAACGCATCTGGCATGGACGATTGGGACATTGTCGCCAGCGAACGGCTGCGCTGGGACGGGTTAAACGCAATCGCGCTTGGGCGATTTGACGAAGGGCAGCCCAGACAAAGCAGCCAGCTCGTCGACCAGGTCGCTGCGCAAAAAGGCAGCCTCGTGCCGCTCATGCTGAGCGCGCTAAATCTGTCCGCCGATCAAGTCGTGATTGCTCCCAAACCCGATCGCGCATTCGACTATCTGGTCATCATCGGTCGCGATTATGAGTCTTGTACATTTGATGTGCTGCCCGTTGATGAGTAGTGTGGTTTCTTGCTTGCTACTTGTCAAACAGGCGAGAGTGTGCTACATTGGCCCCAGTGTCGGGGTATGGCGCAGTCCGGCTAGCGCGCTTGCATGGGGTGTAAGAGGTCCCCGGTTCGAATCCGGGTACCCCGACTGACCTTTCAAAAGTCCGCCATCTGGTGGGCTTTTTGATAGAGAAAGAGGCTTCCCATGCCGCAGCCGAACATACGACTGACTTCTTTGGCGAGTTGCGCTGGTTGAGCATCCAAGCTCAGCCCGAGCGAATTGGCGCAGGTTCTGCGTCCACTCAGCCAGATTTTCCAACAGACTGACCATCCGCAGATCCTGGTCGGCTTGAGCGAGCCCGATGATGCCGCTGTCTACCAGCTTGATGCAGAGCGCGCCATCATCTCGACCACGGATTTCTTCCCGCCTGTGGTAGACGATCCCTACGATTTCGGCGCGATCGCCGCAGCCAACGCGCTGAGCGATGTGTATGCCATGGGCGGGCAACCCTTGCTGGCGATCAACCTGGTGGCTTTCCCCGATGACCTCGACAAGAGCCTATTGACCGAGATACTGCGGGGCGGGGCGGACAAAGTCAAGGAGGCGGGCGCGGTCATCGCCGGCGGGCACTCCATCACCGATGCCGAGCCGAAGTACGGCTTGTCGGTTACCGGCGAGGTGTCGCCACAGCGCATCATCCGCAAGTCGGGGGCGAAAGTCGGCGATCGGTTGATATTGAGCAAGGCTTTGGGCACGGGCGTCATCACCACGGCGCACAAACGCGGAATCGTCGATGACGAACATCTGGCGCAGGCTGTACAGTCGATGGCGCGGCTAAATCGCAATGCCGCGGGCCTCGCGCAGCAGCACAATGTCCACGCCATGACCGACATAACCGGCTTTGGACTGGCGGGGCACGCGCTGGAAATGGCGCATCTGGGCGGAGTTCAATTTGTGATTGACATCGACAAGCTGCGCAGCTTGCCCGGCACTCTGCACTACGCGCGGCAGGGCGTCTTCCCCGGCGGTATGCAGCGCAATGCCGGCTATTATCGGCAGTGGGTCAGGCTGGATACCTCGTTGGCGGGCTATCAGGAAGCGCTGCTCTATGATCCACAGACTTCGGGCGGCTTGCTGATGGCAGTATCGCCACAATCTGTCGATGCGCTGCTGGCGGATTTGCTGGAAAGCGGCGAGGCTGCCTTCGCGCTGGGCGAAGTGGCGGCTGGCGCGGGGGAGCTGCTTATCCGGGGATAAGGTCTAGGTTGCGGCCCACTGTCTCAAAAGCGACCAGGGCGCGATCCAGATGTTGCTGCTGATGCGTGGCTATACAACTCGTGCGCAGCAGCGCCTGGTTTGGCGGCGTGGCGGGCGGCACGACCGGATTGGTGTAGACGCCTTCTTCAATTAGCGCCAACCAAGTCAAGCCAGTGCGAAACTTTTCACCAATTTTGACCGGGATGATCGGCGTCTCGCTGTTGAAGGTATCGTAGCCCAATTTCTTCAAGCCATTGCGCATGTAATCGGCATTCTTCCAAACCTTTTGGACATGCTCCGGCTCGTTTTCAATGATATCCAGCGCGGCCAGCACCGCAGCCAGGTTGGGCGCGGGCAGAGCCGCCGAGAAGATCAACGAGCGCGCATGATGCTGCACATAATGAATCACATCGGCGCTGCCAGCGATGAAACCGCCGATAGAGGCAAAACTCTTGCTGAATGTGCCCATAATCAGGTCGACCTGGTCGGTCAAGCCGAAGTGTGCGGAAGTGCCGCGTCCGCCGCCAGCCATGCCAAGGCCATGCGCGTCATCCACCAGCAGGCGAGCGCCATGCTGTTGACAAATCGCCACGATCTCGTGCAGGTGAGCGAAATCTCCGCCCATGCTGTAGACACCATCGACGATCACCAACTTGCCCGCTTCTGCAGGGACGCGGCATAGCACCCGTTCCAGGTCGTCGATGTCATTATGTTTGAAGCGCTTCATCTGTCCACGCGACATCGCCACGCCATCGACCAGGCTGGCATGCGCGTCTTTGTCCAGGATCACCACATCGTTCTTGCCGAGCAGCGCCGAGACTGTGCCCAGGTTCGTCTGATAGCCAGTAGAAAAGACCAGCGCCGCCTCTTTGCCAACAAACTCGGCCAATCGCCGGTCGGCTTCCAGGTGCAACTCCAATGTGCCGTTCAAGAAGCGCGAGCCCGTAACGCTGGTTCCATAACGCCGCGTGGCTTCAATAGCAGCATTTTGTACGCGCTCGTCTGTGGTCAAGCCGAGATAATTGTTGGAGCCAAGCATGACGACATCTTTGTCTTCAAAGGTCGCGGTTGTGCCTTCGGAGTTGCTAAGAGCGCGGAAGAAGGGATAGATGCCCATCTCCATCGCCTCTTTTGCCAAGGTGAATGCCGATAGCTTGTCGAATAGGTCTGCCAAGGTCATCTCCCTGGAGCGCTGACCACCATACATCTCGCAGCAGTCTATCAGCAGGCGCGCGCTAGCACAATGCAGATTTGCTCATCCTGGCGAATCACACAAAGCGCACTTGCACAGTCAAGGCGCAATGCAGTACAATTTGGTGGTTGCACAGAGCGAAGATGCGGAGCACATCATGTCGAGTTTGACGATACGCAGGCTGATCGTTTGGGTGGTTTCTATGGTGCTGGGCTTGGTTGTCGGCTATGGCATCATCACGGTTGGCTTCGACCTGCTGCCGCTGCTGGTGATTTTTGGCGGCGCGATCCAGGTTCCCCAAGGCGTATCGCTGGAAGAATATGGCATGATCTATTTCCTCTTCACCGCCGTGCCCATCGGCTTCGTGTTCGTTATCTGGCTGGATGCCTTTATGGACACGCGCATCTTACCCGACTGAGCCACAGCCAGAAAGCCGAACGGAATCCGCTGATTGGCGGGTTCTTTTTGCCCCCTGCGCAGTTCGCTAGCTAATGATAGGCATATCCCAAGCGCTGATAGATTTTGCAAGCTGCCGGCCGCTAGCCTGATTTCATGCGCGACACACACTCATCCGCTCTGTCCGGCTTGTATCGACGGCCACTCGCCCAACGTCAAGCGATCGTCGCCGACCGGACCAATATGCAGCGCGCCGAGGTGCGTACGCTGGCCGCGGGCGGGCTCTCGATGGAGCAAGCCGAGCAACTGATAGAAAATGTCATCGGACGATTCAGCTTGCCATTTGCTGTCGCGACCAATTTCACCATCAACAGCCGCGATTATCTCGTGCCCATGGTCATCGAAGAGCCGTCGGTCGTGGCGGCTTGCAGTTTTGCCGCCAAATTGTTTCGCGAGACTGGCGGCTTCCAGACTGGCAGCGACGAGCCGGTGATGATCGGTCAGATCCAACTGCTCGACCTGGACGATCTGCGCGTGGCAGAGGCACAGTTGCGCGCGCGCCAAGCTGACATTCTGGCGGAAGCCAATGCGCAAGCGGGGAGCATTCAGGCGCGGGGAGGCGGCGCAATCGGGCTGGACTTTCGGCATATTCCTGGCACGCCCGTTGGAGATATGTTGGTCGTGCACCTGCTCTTTGATGTCCGCGATGCCATGGGCGCCAACGCCATCAATAGCGCGCTGGAACACATTGCCCCACTTATGGAGCGCATCACTGGCGGACGCGTCAACTTGCGCATATTGAGCAACCTCAGCGACCGGCGCATGGCTACTGCTCGCGGCGTGGTCAGAGCCAAGTCGCTGGAGACCGAATCTGCGCCTGGTGCGGAAGTCGTGAGCGCCATCATAGAAGCTGGCGTTTTCGCTGAATGCGACCCGTATCGCGCTGCCACGCACAACAAAGGCATTATGAACGGGATTGACGCGGTCGTGTTGGCCACCGGCAACGACTGGCGCGCTGTCGAAGCGGGCGCGCATGCCTATGCCGCGCGGGATGGACACTACACGAGCCTGACACATTGGTGGCGGGACGATGCTGGCGACCTGCATGGCGAGATCGCGCTGCCGCTGGCGCTGGGCATTGTCGGCGGTGCCACACGAGCGCATCCAGCCGCAAAAATCGGCCTGCAAATGCTGGGTATCGAGTCAGCGCGGGAACTGGCGGAAGTGGCAGCGGCGGTCGGGCTGGCGCAGAACTTCGCGGCGCTGCGGGCATTGGCAACCGATGGCATTCAGCGCGGACACATGCGCATGCACGCCCGGCAACTGGCGCTGGCGGCGGGCGCAGTTGGCGGACAAGTGCTGCTGGTGGCGCAGCAGTTGATCGACGAAGGCAACATCCGCCTGGAACGCGCCAAGGCACTCATTGCGGGAGGGTTTCGCGACACATGACAACCGATGGCAAGCTGTTGATGCAAGCCGAGCGCTCTGTGGGCATCGTCGGCTATGGTGCCTACATCCCGCGGTATCGCCTGCCCGGCACAGAGATTGCGCGCGTGTGGGCTGGCGGCGGTGGCTCGCCTGTGCGAGAAAAAGCTGTGGCGGGCATAGACGAAGATGTCGTCACCATGTCCATTGAAGCGGCGCGCAACGCTGTTCATTGCGCCGGCATTGACCCGCAGCAGATCCGCGCGGTGTGGGTGGGCAGCGAAAGCCATCCCTACGCGGTCAAACCGACCAGCACCATCGTTGCGGAAAGCATCGGCGCTTCTGCGAATATCCAGGCGGCCGACTGGGAATTCGCCTGCAAAGCCGGCACAGAAGCGGTGCAAGCATCCATCGGCGTGGTGGGCAGCGGCATGGCGCGTTATACGCTCAGCATCGGGATGGACACGGCGCAGGGACGACCGGGCGATGCCCTGGAATACACGGCGGGCTGTGGCGGCGCGGCCTTTGTGCTGGGACCAGCCGAAGAGAGCTTGGTCATCTATCAGGGCAGTTACAGCTATGTGACCGATACCCCCGACTTTTGGCGGCGCGCGGGACAGGTTTACCCCAGCCATGGTGACCGCTTCACTGGCGAGCCCGCTTATTTCGCGCATACACTGACAGCGGCGTCGACTCTGATGGAGCTGATGGGCACACAACCCGGCGATTATGACTATGCGGTGTTTCATCAACCCAATGTCAAGTTTCCTGCGCGCGCGGCAAAGCTGCTTGGCTTCGCGGAAGAGCAAATCAGCCAGGGTTTGCTGGCTGACGATATCGGCAATGTCTATTCTGGCTCTTGCATGCTGGGCTTGACCGCCATCCTCGATATGGCCTCGCCCGGCGCGCGCATTCTGATGGTGAGTTATGGCAGCGGCGCGGGCTCAGACGCCTTCGATATGCGCGTCAGTGAGCGCATACAACATCTGCCTGAACAGCGTGCGCGCACGGCTGACTACATTTCTCGCCGCACAGCTATCGACTATGCCACTTATGTCCGTTTTCGCGGCAAACTCAAGGATTAGGCAGATGACAGGTGTGTCAATCATCGGCGCAGGCATGCTGGCGGTCGGCGAACATTGGTCGCGCAGCATCGGCGAGCTGGCGGAAGAAGCCGGGCGGCTGGCGCTTGAAGAGGCCCGTCTTACTGGTGCGGACGCGGTCATCGTCGGCAATGCCTATTGCGCGACCCTCAACCAGCAGACTCAGCTGGGCAGTCTCATCGCGGGCCGACTTGGGTTGGTTGGAGTGGAAGCCTGGCGCTGCGAAGCCGGTGATGCCTCCGGTGGCGTGGCGCTGCGGGCCGGCTGCCTGGCAATTGCATCGGGCCTGCTGCGGACTGTTCTGGTCATCGGCGTGGAAAAATCAACTGACATTGTCGGCGCGGCGCGTTTGGCTGCGCGAAATACCAGCCTGGACGCCGACTTCGAGACAGTCAACGGCGCGACGCAGACAGCTCTTGCGGCGCTCTTGATGCGGCGTTATATGCACGAAAATAACCTGGAACTGGCGGACTTCGCCGGCTTCAGCATCAATGCCCATCGCAATGGTTCGCGCAATCCGCTGGCGATGTATCGCAACCTATTGCGCCCGGGCGTTTTCAGCAAAGCGCCCATGCTTGCCGACCCGATCAGCCTCTTCGACAGCGCGCCAGACGCCGATGGGGCGGCCGCCGTCGTGTTGACCGCTGCGGATGCGGCAAAAACCTTCAACGCGCCAGCCGTACATATCAGTGGCAGCGCAATCGCCAACGACAGCCTGATGCTGCAAGACCGCGCCGATCCATTGCGGCTGATGGCAGCGAGCCAGTCTGCCGAACGCGCGCTGATACAGGCCGGGCTTGACCAACGACAGATCGACCTGCTGGAGCTGCACGACTCCTGCACCATTATGACCGCGCTGACTTTGGAAGCATTGGGCTACAGCGAGCGCGGGCAGGGCTGGGTGTGGGCGCAGCAGGACGGTGCCCGCATCGGATTGACAGGCGAGTTGCCGACAAACACCTTCGGCGGTTTGAAAAGTCGTGGCAATCCGAGCGGTGCCACGGGCGTTTATCAAGCGGTCGAGGCGGCGCTGCAGTTGCGTGAAGGAGCTGGCGACAATCAGGTGGCTGGCGCCCGGCACGCCATGATCCAAAATATCGGCGGGCTGGGCAGCACTGTCGCCACGCACATCCTCAGCGCCGCGGACTGATAGCCTCTGATAGTGACAAAACCTCTCATGACAGCTTTTGATAGGCTGCGCTGCTTAGACTGGAACTAATCGAGTCGGTTGCCAGCGAGGAGCGAATTCATGCGAGTGGCCATGTATTGGCGAAACAAACAGTTGCGTTATAGACTGGCGCGAACATTGCCCGAACGCGTTCCGCAGAGCAAGCAACCTCGCCTGCTGCAGAGCGATGCCCAGCCCGTTCAACTGCCCAAGCGCAGGCTGACACGCGCCTCATGACCCTGCCCATGCGCGGCATTGTATACAGTCGCACGCAAGTTCGCGAAGCGCCTGCGGGTTTTGAGTCGCAAGCTCCCTATCAATTGGCGCTGGTGCAATTGGAAGACGGCAGTTTGATCACCGCGCAACTGACCGACTACGACGAGGACGCGCAGATTGGCGACCCGGTCGAAATGGTGACGCGCAAGCTGACGACAGAGGGCGAGCGCGGCATGATCGTCTACGGCTACAAATTCCGCCCGCTCATAAAATAGGGCTATCCAGAGACAAAAAAGAGCCACTTCGGTGTGGCTCTTTCTTTTTCTGCAAGATGATGCTGCGCCTAGGCGACTTCTTTTCGCTTTGATTCGTAGGACAGCGATTCTTCGGTTGTGGCATCGAATATGTGGATGTTGTCCAGGTTGAAGGTCACACCCATTTCGTTGCCAACGCTGGCACCGGTGCGCGGGTCGGTGCGGGCGATGAAGTTCTTGCCACCGTTCTCGAGGTAGATAATGACCTCATTGCCCATCTGCTCGACAACCTCGACATTGGTGGTCAGGTTGGCGGGGATGATGCCCTGGGGCAGATAATTTGTATCGTGAATATCTTCCGGGCGAATGCCGCAGATGACATCCATGCCGACATGACTGCGGAAACTATCGGCTTTGCTTTCCGGGACATCCAGGCTGAACGCGCCCACATCCACAACCATGCTGCCGTTGCTTTCTGTCAGCGTGGCATCAAAGAAGTTCATCGACGGGCTGCCGATGAAGCCAGCCACAAAGATGTTGTGCGGGTTGTGATACAAGTTGAAAGGCGAATCAATCTGCTGCAGTTCGCCTTCGTTGAGCACGCAAATCCGCGTCCCCATCGTCATCGCCTCGACCTGATCGTGCGTCACATAGATGAAGGTGGTTTCCAGACGTTGGTGCAGGCGGCTGATGAAAGAACGGGCTTCGACGCGCAGCTTGGCATCCAGGTTGGAAAGCGGCTCGTCCATCAGGAAGACGGCAGGTTCGCGCACGATCGCGCGGCCCACAGCCACACGTTGGCGCTGACCGCCGGAAAGCTGACGCGGACGCCTGTCCAGCAAATGCCCGATGCCCAGCTCGTTGGCGGCTTCGGTAACGCGCTCGTCGATGACTTTCTTGGGCGTCTTGCGCAGCTTCAAGCCAAACGCCATGTTGTCATAGACTGTCATATGCGGGTAGAGCGCATAGCTTTGGAATACCATCGCCACATCACGATCCTTGGGCGCGACATTGTTGACGACGCGGTCGCCGATCAAAATCTCGCCCTCGGTGATCTCTTCCAAGCCCGCGAGCATGCGCAGACTGGTGGACTTGCCGCAGCCTGATGGACCAACAAATACCAGAAACTCTTTATCCTGAACTTCGATGTTCAAGTCCGACACGACCCGCAAATCACCGAAATCCTTGGACACATGATTAAAAGTGACTCCAGCCACAAGACCCTCCGTTTGATTTTCCGATTTGGCAAACCTTGTTCAAACTGCACAAAAGCCACACTTGACAGCGCGGTAAACTTACACTGGCGAGTATAGCGTGCTTTTCTGATAATGCAACAAATTCGTCAAATTGATTCCACTTGATTTTGGAAACTCGCAGTTCATTCGCTTTATACGCAGAGGCTCGCATGCCCGAAAACACCAATGCAGAACTGATCGCCATCGGCACAGAATTGCTGCTGGGCGAAATCACCGACACCAACTCAGTATACCTGGCCCGCCAACTGCGCGATATCGGCATCAACCTGTTTTTGATGACGACAGTCGGCGACAACTTGCAGCGCATCTCCACAGCCATTTCCGACGCGTTGGATCGTGCCGAGGTCGTCATCACCACCGGTGGCTTGGGTCCCACGGTCGATGATATGACCAGACAAGCGGTGGCTGACGCGGTCGGCGCGCCTCTGGTCTTCCACCAGTCGCTCTATGATGTCATCGCCGAACGGTTTCGCGGATTTGGCAGCGCCATGACAGCCAACAACCGGCAGCAAGCCTGGCTGCCAGAAGCGGCGATATTGATAGAAAACCCGGTCGGCACTGCGCCATCTTTCATCGTCGAATCGGCTCGGGGCGTGGTCATCAGCCTGCCTGGCGTCCCGCGCGAAATGAAGTATCTGATGCGCGAATCGGTCGTGCCCTGGCTGCTGCAGAAGTATCAGTTGGGAGTGATTGTGGCGCGCACCCTGCGCACCGCTGGCATCGGCGAAAGCGCGCTGGATGACCAGATCGGCGCGGAATTGCTTTCCGAGCGCAATCCGAGCGTGGGATTGGCAGCGCATCATGGCTGTGTGGATGTGCGCATCACCGCCAAAGCAGCCAATCGCGAAGCCGCGCAAAAGTTGCTGGACGCTATGCAAGCCAGGCTGCAAGCACGCATCGGGCAGCACATCTTTGGCCGCGACGATGACACCCTGGAAGAAGTGGTCTGGCGGCAACTGGCGCAGCGGGGCGGCATGGTGCATGTGGTCGAGGCGGGGTTGCCCGGCGTGATAAGCGCGGGGTGGAACAGCGCCAACAGTCGACTCAATTTGCAGCAGTATGACAGTCCTGTTGATCTTTTTGCGGCGCTGGCGGAAGACTCTCGCAGCATGAGCCTGGCTGAACTGGCGGTGGAAATCGCCCAGCGCAGCCGCCAACAGATGCAAGCCGCCGCTAGCATCGTCGTCTTGTGCACGCCCGATCTTGACGAAAGCCCGGATATCGAACAAGGCAGCGCAGTCGCGGTCGCCACGGAACAATCGGTGCGTTTTCGTGCCTATGGATTTGGCGCGCGCAGCAGCTTGGCGCGAGAATGGATTTCGCGTTGGGGATTGGCGAACTTGTGGCGTCAATTGAATGCGGAGCGGGCGGTGCCTTAGTCGTCCAGACTGAGCAGCGCCATGAAGGCGTCTTGCGGCACTTCGACCGAGCCGATCATCTTCATGCGCTTCTTGCCTTTTTTCTGCCGCTCCAGCAATTTGCGTTTCCGCGTCACATCGCCACCATAACATTTCGCCAGCACATCTTTGCGCAGCGCTTTGACATTGGCGCGAGAGATGACCCGTTTGCCAACAGCCGCCTGCACGGGCACAACAAACATCTGCCGCGGGATCAAGCCTTTCAGCCGGCTGACCAACCGTTGCCCGCGGTGATAGGCGTCATCGCGATGGCAGATCATCGCCAGCGCATCAACCGGCTCTTCGTTGACCAGCACATCGACTTTGACCAGGTCGCCGACGCGATAATCATTAAATTGATAATCCAGGCTGGCATAGCCTTGCGTAGCGCTCTTTAGCTTGTCGTAGAAATCGATGATGATCTCGGACAGCGGGATATCAAAATGCAGGATCACCCGGGTGGCGTCCAGGTATTCCGTGGTTTCATAGAGGCCGCGCTTTTTGATGACCAGGTCCATCACTGCGCCGATGTAGCGCTGCGGCGAATAAATCTGAATCTTCATCCAGGGTTCATGAATCTCTTCGATCGTATTTTCGTCTGGCAGCAGGGCGGGGCTGTCGACAAGCGCGGTCTCGCCATTTTTCTGCAATACGCGATACTCGACGCTGGGCGCCGTGGCCAAGATATCCAGGTCATATTCGCGTTCCAGCCGTTCCTGGATGATTTCCATGTGAAACAAACCCAGGAAGCCAACCCGAAAGCCAAAATTGAGCGCTTGTGAAGTCTCGGGCTGGAAGACCAGCGAGGCATCATTGAGCTGCAACTTGTCTAGGGCATCGCGCAGGTCGGCATACTCTTCGTTGTTGGTCGGGTAGATGCCCGCGAAGACCATCGGCTTGACCTGCGCATAGCCGGGCAGGGGAGAGTTTGTGCCGCCTTTCGCCAAGGTGACGGTATCGCCGACGCGACATTCCTGGACTGTTTTCAAGCCCGTGGCGATATAACCGACTTCTCCCGCAACCAGCCCATCCACCGCGCGCATGACAGGATCAAATACGCCGATTTCAACCGGCTCAAAACGCGCGCCAGTCGCATATAGCTGCAACATATCGCGCTTGCCCACGCTGCCATCCACGACGCGCACATAGGCGATCACGCCCTTGTAGGCATCATAATGCGAATCGAACACCAGCGCGCGCAAAGCTTCGTCAGGGTCGCACTGGGGCTGGGGCACTTCGGCGATGACTCTTTCCAACACATCGGCCACGCCAATGCCGTTCTTCGCCGAAATCAGCGGCATGTCCGCGACTGGCGTGCCCAGCAGCTCTTCGACTTCGCGAGCGATTTCTGCTGGCTGCGCGGCGGGCAAGTCGATCTTGTTGATGACCGGGATGATCTCCAGGTCTTGCTCGAGAGCCAGGTAAACATTGGACAAGGTCTGCGCTTCGATGCCTTGGCTGGCGTCTACCACCAGCACAGCGCCTTCACAGGCTTGCAGGGCGCGGCTGACCTCGTATGTGAAATCGACATGACCGGGCGTGTCGATGAGGTTGACGGTGTAGCCCAGCCCATCCCGCGCTTCGTACTGCATGCGCACTGCCGATGCCTTGATCGTGACGCCGCGCTCTCGTTCCAGCTGCATGCTGTCCAAAAGCTGCTCTTGCATATCGCGCTCGCTGACGGTGCGCGTCAATTCCAGCAGGCGGTCGGCCAAGGTGCTCTTGCCATGATCGACATGGGCGATGATGCAAAAGTTGCGAATGCGGTCGATTTTCATTGCGCCTCGCGCAGATCTTCTGCATTCTTTGTACCACAAGGCGGGCGCAGGACACAGAGTCGCGCGAAAACCAGAAAAATCGCTTCCAGTCTTCCCGGCTAGGTTAGCTCACGGATGGCTGAATCCAGGTCGACCGAATAGCGCGCCACGCCCATTCGCAGCCAGAGCAGGTATTCGATATTGCCTTTTGCGCCGGTGATCGGCGAGCGGATCAAGCCGCTGGGGGTCAAGCCAAGGTCGCTGGCGAATGAGACAACTTCGTGCAGCACGCGCCGATGCACGGACAGATCGCGCACGATGCCGCCTTTGCCAACATTGTGTTTGCCCGCTTCGAATTGCGGTTTGACCAGAGCGATGATATCGGCATCTGCCTCCAGCCAGCGCTGCGCAGCCGGCAAGATCAAACGCAGCGAGATGAAAGACACATCAATCACAGCCAGGCTGACCTGTTCGCTGAGCGACTGCAGATAGCGCGCATTGGTATTTTCCAGCAAGCTCACGCGCGCGTCCTGGCGCAGCCGGTAGTCGATTATGCCGCTGCCCACATCAATGGCATGCACGCGCGCCGCGCCATGTTGCAGCAGGCAGTCGGTGAAGCCACCTGTACTCGCGCCGACATCCGCGCATATTGTGCCTTTCACCAACATCGGAAAAGCCTGTAGCGCCGCCTCCAGCTTGTAGCCACCGCGTCCGACATAGCGCGGTTTGTCTTTGAGCGTGATCGCCGAGCTGGCTGATACTTGCGTACCTGGTTTGTCGATGATGCGCCCATCTACGCTGACTTCGGCCGCCATAATCATGGCCGCGGCTTTGCTGCGGGTGTGCGCCAGCTGCCGGTCGACCAGCAACTTGTCGAGGCGCAGTTTGCTCGCCATCAGCTGCCGCGCACCATTTCAATGCGGATGTCGGCGAATGGCTGATCGGGCTCATAGAAGAATTCGTCCGCAGCATGAGGGATATAGCCATCTGCCTCGATGACGACGCTGTAAAAGGTATCAAAAGCAAGCGGGCGCGCGAACTGGAATCTGCCTCGGCGGTCGGTGGTTGCCAGCGCCACGATCTGGTCTTCGCGCCATACGAATTCGCTGGCGGCATAGTCTTCGCTGATAAGCACGATAGAAACACCGGAGATGCCAAGCTGTGTGGCGGCGTCTATGACTGTGCCAGACAACACCGTGCCCGCAAATTCGGCAAAGCGATCCAGTGGCAGCTGTCCGATACCGACAATCGCTTCGGCTTCCGCCAGCTTCAAGTTGTTAATCAGCAGTTGGATGGTGTATTTGCCATCGGGCGGGTTGGCCAGCAAGACGGTGAAATCCGACCCCGATTCGACCGCCTGCCAGGGACTGGATACCTGGTAGAATGCCAGGTCGTCCACCAGCCAACGCAGTGTCCAGGGCGTTCCGGTGGCGATGCGCTGCCAGTCGAACAAAGCATAAAGCGACGGCACGACGCCGGGAAAACCGCTCGCTGCCGGTGATTGTCGTGCTTCCAGCGGGTCGGCAGCGGCTGTAAAACGCAGATTATCGAAAATCAGCGGCAGCGGTCCGCCCGGAGCGCCAGCCACGACAAAGTCGGATGTCGCCGATAGCGCGCCTTCTATGTATAGCTCGAGCCGATACTGGCCTGGCAGCAATCCGCCTTGTGGTGCGACGCTGATGGATTTGGAGCCAAATTCGTCATCTGTCCAGGTGTCGGTGCTGCGCGCCACTTCTGCGCCTTCAAAATACCAGATCGCCGACCAGGGGGTGCCCTCGCGGATATTGGCATACAGAAAGCGCGCCGACGCGATAGGACCGATGGGCACAATCGAGCCGTTGCCCACCAGCCGGCTTTCACGATCCAATGTGCCAAAGACAATGTTGCTGAAGCGCGCTCGCGTTGCTGGGGGTCCGCCAATCACGATCTGTTGGCTGCCAACGCTGGCACCATCGACCAGCAGAGTGAATTCATAGGTGCCATTCGCCCAGGCTTGTTCGCGCGCGCCGATATGCCACAATCCGCGTTCGCCGCCACCCCAGCGCAAAGGCGGCAGGCTGAAGATGCTGTCCGGGACGCCATCGCGCGTAACCCGCAATTCATAAATCGTCTCGGGCGTCATATTGGCGAAGTCAAAAAACAGGTACAGGGCACGGGTATTGCTGGGCAGCGAGCCGACCACACTGGCGGGCAAACCATCGACGACCGAAGGAGCAAAAAATAGCCGCGAAATAGTGGGCGCTTGCTGCGGTGAGGGTGGGGCGGGCGGCGCTGATACCACACCAACATCGAGCCCCAGCCGAGCGCCACGGATTGCGCTCTGGGCAAGATGAACGGGGCGGATCGCGCTGATGAAATCGCCGATCGGCACACATCGATCGTTGTTGTTGATCAGATTGTCGCCATTGGTATCGCTGATATAGCGACAACTGCCAGGGCTGCCAGCCAATGGCGCATTGGTGGGAATGCCGATGAGCCGCCCCGCTGTGTTGTATGCGCCGCCGCCGCTCATCGTTCCTGGCAGCTCGGCGCGCGTCTTGAACCAGGAGCGCCCGCCCGCTGGTGGCTCGGCGATGAGCGCTGTGACCGTGCCGCGCGCCAGGTTGACTGTTCGGTCGCCCAGGTCGGGATAGCCCACGATCAACAAGTTGTCGTCTATGGCGGTCGTCGTGGAATCGCCAATTTCCACAAAAGGCAGTACGGGCAGCGACTCGCTGGCGATGGGACGATTGTCCAGCTGGCGGGTGATGCGCAAAAGCGCGATATCCAGCCCAGCTTCCGCGCCCGCGATCTCGGCGCGATATTTGGGGATAGGCGGTTCGTCCAGGTCGACATTCAGGGCGACGATGATGGTATCGCCATCACATTGGCGGCTGGGCAATATGCTGTGCGCATTGGTGATGATCAGCCCATCGGCGCTGATCAATGTGCCGCTGCTGATACACCGCACCACCAGGTTGTTGTCAACGGCGCGCGCCTGGTACAAGAAGACGGTCGCTTGCTTGAGCCGGTCCAGGTCGACTGTGCGCACAGCTTGCGATCGCACGATCATGGCAGCCAGCAGACAGAAAAGCATGGCGCAGAGCATCCTTTTCGGCATCGACGCGGCTGCCAATCAAAACTCCAGATTCTCTATGAACCAGCGCAGGGTCGAAACTTCGCGTTCATAGATGCGGCTGTCGGACCGGAAGGAAACAATCACTGCTTGCCCGCGCCGTACAATCAAGATATCCAAGCCGCTAACGACAGAAGAAATCCCTTGCAAGAAAGGGCTGGCATCTCGCGCAACAAAGGAATAGGCCATCGATGAGGCGCTGGACTCGTCGGGCAAGACATATTCGTCATAGCCCAGCACATGGTAGTCGATGAGAGACTGGGCGCGCGCCAGGCTGAGCTGATCGAACACATTGCGCGCGCTGTTGTCGGCACCGACCGCGACCGTGCTAACCTCGATCTGCGTATTGAAGCCGCGGTATGACATGTCGCGCACGCGAAAGACAAAATCGCCTGTCTCTTCCAATAGCCAGCGCGCTGGATGAACCGCCGTGATGCCCGCTTCATCATTTGCATAGACACTCGCCAGATTCAGCGCGCTGTCACGCTGGTTTATGCCGGCCAGAAGCCCGACAGCGATCACCAAATAGCTCAAAGAAAGTGACAAGCGCTGACGCTGCGTCAGCTGCGCAACGGGTGAACGCGGAACTTCAAAGGCCATTGCCATCGCCTCGCCCAAGGGTGATTTCGCGCTGCCGCCTTTCTGCGTTGCGGTACAAGAAGTAAGTGCCAGCCAAGCTCAGCAACAGCACCGCTAGCAGAAAAACGATGCCATATAGAGGTCGCGTTATATTTCCCGCAGTGCCGAGGGGTCCGCTGGTTAGCCCTGGCACTTGTGGAGCAATGAGGCCGGTGGAGAGCGCTGCAACCACCAGGCTGAGCGGCAAAACGCTGGGGAAGGCGTTGGCAAAATAACTGGCGACGATCCCCAGAGTCATCGCCATGCTGGATGCAAATTGTATGACTATGTTGGAAAGCACCACGATTGCAGCCAGCTCCCAAACGGGATCGAGCCGCCAGATGCTGACGAGATTGATATAAAAACTGTAGCCCACAGCAGCCGCCATGGCATAGGCGACCACATCGCTGCGCGCTCGCAAGTCTTGGGGCAGCACCATGAATCGCAAGACCAGAAACTTGATGCCGACATCGACAACGCCGACCGTAACTGTGTAGCCAACGATGCGCTGAATCACCGATTCCAGCGGCAGCCATTGTCCAATCTGGAAGAAATCATCGACCAGTGGCAGGCCGAATGCCGATGCGCACAATCCGCTCAAAATCGCTACGCCAACCAGCCTGCGCCGCGGACGAGCGAAGCGATCTTCGGGCAGCGCCGAAAGCAGCAGCCACAGCAGCAGCGGCAAAGGCACCAGCGCCAGTGACAGCACCCGCCGAACCGTGCCCCCAAATTGCAACCCCAGCAACTCGCTCGCCAGCACAATGGCCAGCGTAATCACAGACAGAATCCCAAGCTGCAATGCGATTCGCTGCCAGACTGGCAAGACAGCGAATTCATCGGGTTCAGGCGAGATCGTTACAGCCCGGGTTGACCGCAAGTCATCCTCCTCGGCGGGAAATTGTCATCAACAACACACATTATAATAGATGTGTGAGCTATCCAAGAACGCAGGTGATTTAAGCGGTGTTGACAGCCTTACCCCCATCCCCCGGCCCCTTGCCCCCAAAATGAGGGAAGGGGAGCGCTATTACAGGTGATTTTGCGAGTGTTTCGACTATTCGCGTGGCTGCTGATATTTCTGGTCCTTGTTGGCTGTGGAGCGAGCAGGGCAGAGATTCCTTGCGAAGCCGACCTGCGCTGCCTGCGCTATGGATTGTCCGCCGATTTTGCTGTGCTGGACCCGCATATTGCCGACCTGCCCGAAGCCGGCCTGATTTTCCGACAGATTTATGACACGCTGGTGTATCGTGACAGCGTCAGCCATGAAATTTTGCCGGGCTTGGCGAGCAGCTGGGATATATCAAGCGAGGGCTTGGTCTACACATTCTTCCTGCGACAGGATGTACTTTTTCATGACGGCGCGCCTTTCAACGCAGCGGCTGTGGCGCGAAATCTCGAGCGAATATATGATCCCGAACAGCCGTCTTCGCGCGCCAGAGACCTGCTGGGTCCATTGAGCCGATACGAAATTGTCGATGACTATACTTTGCGGCTGCATCTGGCCACTGCCTACCCGGCTTTGCTGGATGGATTGGCACAACCCTGGCTGGGCATCGCCAGTCCGCGCGCCCTGAATGAGTATGGCAGGCTGCGCTATCAATTTCATCAGGCGGGCACAGGTCCTTTTTTGTTGCAAAGCTATACGCCGGGCGAAACAGTATCCCTGCGGCGCTTTGCCGATTATCGCGTCAATCCGTCAGTTTATGCGCTGCTGGGCGGAGACGAGATCCAACGGGTAGACATCGCGCTTGGCAGCGGGCAGTTTGACGATGTGCTGGCAACTTTGGGTGATTCGCTGGATGTCCTCGACGACATTTCGCCAGCCGATGCCCAGAATATCGCCGGCAACAGCCGCGTGCAGGTCTTGCCGGTGCCGATACCGGCTCTGGCATCGGGGCTGCTCATCAATACAGCGCGTCCGCCCCTGGATGACATGAATTTGCGACGCGCTTTGCTGCTGGCGACCGACCGCGCGGCTATCAGCGAACAGATAACTTTCAGTTATTCGCCAATTGCCTGGGCGCCACTCAGCGCGAGCACGGGCTATTCCCACACGGGCTATATCGGCAGCTTTGCCTACGATCTCGCCGCGGCGAAAGAACTGATTGCTGCCGCAGGCTTCGTCGACAGCGATGGCGATGGCTTTGTCGAGCGCGATGACCGCCCGCTGCAGTTGCGAATGGTCGTGCCACCTGGAGGCCAACTGCCACAGATCGCGAGATTGCTGCGCGGGGCGTGGCGCTCGGCCGGGATTGACCTGCGCCTGGAGCCGGTGCCCGGCAAATCGCGACTAACCGAATTGGTCTTGTCTGGTGAATACGATCTGCTGCCAATCGATGCAACTGGCATTGATCCGGTGCTTCTGGGGCAAGTCTTCGCGGGGAACTCGCCCTATGCAGCTTCGCGCGCGCTGCACCCCCTGCTCAGCCAATTGCTCGCACAAGCCGAGCGAGAAAGCGACGCACAACTGCGCCGGGAAAGAGTTTACGAATTGCAGTCGCTGCTGATGAACGAGACTCTACTCCTGCCATTGCGCGAGCCGCTGCGTTTGACAGCCACGAGCGCCAATGTGCAGAATTTGCGCTTTGATGCCTATGGGTTGTATCCCTTGCTGCACAATGTTTCGCTGCAGTCGAATTGAGCTAGAAAGCCGCTGTGATGCGCGTGCCAATCGCGCGCCGCTGCAGCAGCAAATCGAGCAATATGCCCTCGCGCCTGCCATCGGCGATTGTGATAGTCAGCCTGGGCTGCCGCGCCGCCAGCTCCACCATCGCCTCGACTTTGTGCAACATGCCGCCAGTTACATCGATGCCGCTAGCGCCGCCCAACAGGGGCTTCAGGGTGGGAAAAGTCTCTGGCGTGATGCGCGGGATGACCGTGCCAGCATCATCCAGCACACCGTCCACTTGGCCCAGCAAGATAATTTCTGATACGCCCAGCGGCTCGACCAGCGCGGCAAAGACGGTTTCTGTGGAAACGATCGTGCCGCCGATCAGGCTGTCCAGCGCGATATCACCATGAACCAGCGGCAAGCTGCCTTGTTGCAATGCCGACTGCAAGGGGCGCGTTTCCAGTATATCAATGCGCCGGTCGCGCGTCATTAACAGCGCCGATGGTGGGAAGCGCAGCGCCGGCAACCCGGCTGCCAGCAACTCGGCCAGGATCAACCGGCTTAGTTCTGCTGCGACCGCTCCGACCCGCGCCATGCCCAGCCGTTCTTTTGCATTGGCGACTCCCTGCACAGTCCGGTATTTCTGCGCCGCGACATGCCCAAAAGAGCCGCTGCCGTGTCCCAGCACCACGCGCAGCCCATCGCCATTCGCAAATAGTGTCGCCAGTTGCGCGGCGATCTGGCAAACCACATCGCGGCGGAAGGAATTGGCGACGAGCTTGTCTGTAACCAGCGAACCGCCGAGCTTGATTAATGTGGTCATCCGGGCATCAGCCTCCCAGGCTCGCAGTCAGTACGCGTTTCGCGCCGGCCGATTGCAGCGTCCGCTCGACTGCCAATCTTGTCGATGGTTCGACCAGCGCAATGATATTGCCGCCACGACCGCCGCCCGACAGCTTTGCGCCCAGCGCGCCCGCTTGGAGCGCCGCCGACACCAAGGCATCCAGCCTCGGTGACGACACCCCCAAGCCCCGCAAATGACCATGATTTGCTGTCATCAACTCGCCCAATTGCAGTAGCTTGCCCGCTGCAAGACAGGCTTGGGCAGAGGCGACGGCAGAGGCGATTTGGTCGAGCAAAGTGTTTGTGCGAGCTGGCTCTTCGCGCAGCAACTGACGAACGGCTGTGACAGATTCGCGAGTCAGAGCGGACACGCCGCTGTCCGCCAGCAGAAAATCCAGCCTGCGGGACGGCTTTATCGTGTGTATCGGCTGTCCGCGCTGGAAGTACACTGGCTGCTCAAAGACGACAGTCGTATTGTCGATGCCGCTCGGCGTGCCGTGATGCAGTTTTTCAACTTCATAGACCAGCGCATTCAATGTTGCATTGGCTATCGTTTCACCATAAAGCCCCGCGATGCCGCGTCCCAGGGCGGCGGAGACAGCAGCGCCACTGCCCAGGCCGCTGGCGATAGGAATTGCGGAGCGAATCGTGATTTTGCCGGTTGGCGCGCAGACGCCCAGATGCCGCAGTGTGAGCGCAGCCATGCTTGCCAGCGGGTCGGCGGAGTCGGCCGCGCTGTCGTCCCATTGCCAGGGCGGGCGCTTTAGGTCAGCTGCGCAGATCGTAAATGTCCGCTCGGTTTGGTGAAAGTCGACCATTGCGCGCAGCTGGGACAGCGGAATGGCAATAGCCGGCTTGTCATAGACGACGGCATGTTCGCCAAGCAGAATGGCTTTGCCGGGCGCGCTGGCACTGCCTTTCATGGTCACTCAGAGCAGATAAATGATGATAAAGTAGGCGAGCGCCGCCACCGCAATAGTTGCTTGCAGCGGACGGTCGGTCAGCAGAATTTCGTCCGGCGCGCTGCCTTCGTTCTGCACATGGATCAGATACAGATAGCGAAACAAACCATAGATCACGATGGGGACGGTCAACAGCCCTAGGTTTTCACCATAGCGCACCATCGTCCGCGCTTCAACAGTGTAGAGAATATAAGTGATCATTGTTGATGCGGTAACAATCCGCAGCATGTCATCCAATAGCGCCAGGTTGTAGTGAGCGGAAACTGGCCGAGCCAACGCGGCATTTTCGCCGAGCGCCGAGAATTCTTGCCGCCGCTTGCCGATGACCAAAAAAAGCGCCAGCAAACCCGCCGATGTATACAACCAGGGCGAAAGCTGCACATCAATGACCACGCCGCCCGCCAGCACGCGCAGCACGAACCCCCCCGCCACGACCAATATATCCAGCAGCACAATGTGCTTCAAAACGAAGGAATAGGCGACTTGCAACACAAAATAGACGAGCAGTACCCAGAACAAGGTTTGGTTGACGCGGTATGCAGCCGCCAGCGCCAGGGCAGGCAAAATGACGGCTGTCAGCCAGGCGACCGGCACAGGAACAACTCCCGCCGCCAGGGGACGCGACTTCTTTAGTGGGTGAGCTCGATCGGCTTCCAGGTCTGCCAGGTCGTTGATGATGTAGACGCTGCCCGAAATCACAACCAGCAGGCAGCTGCACAACACGACGCTCGTCAGCGAATCGAGAATAAATAGCTGCGAATCGAAGACCAGCGCCGGGAAGACGAAAAGGATATTCTTCGTCCATTGCCGTGGACGCATGGTTTGCAGCAAGCCTATCAATATGGACAATGCCAATCCTGCTTTCTCTGCGCTGGACAAAGGGCGCGGCAGCGGGATAATGTTGGGCATCAACTACCAGCCTCGCCCAATAGCAAAACAAGAGCCGATGCACATGGCGAATAGCTACAATATAGCAAGCGCGCGCGCGCATTCCAACATTGCGTTCATCAAGTATTGGGGCAACCGCGACCCTCTGCTGCGGCTGCCAGCCAACAGCTCGCTCAGCATGAACCTGTTGGCGCTGCATACCACAACGACTGTGCGTTGGTCGGCGGATTTGGCAACTGACAGCTTGACGATCAATGGCGATGCTGCGACCGTGGCTGCGCTGCGGCGCGTACAAGCGCATCTGGACATGCTGCGGCGGCGGCTGGAAACGAAGCTGCGAGCGCAGGTCGAATCGCGCAACAACTTCCCCATGGGCGCGGGCATCGCTTCATCGGCATCGGCATTCGCTGCGCTGACAATGGCGGCTGTTGCGGCGCTGCATCGACAGCTATCGGAACGCGAACTGACGACGCTGGCGCGGCTGGGTTCGGGTTCCGCAGCCCGTTCCATTCCCGGCGGCTTCGTCGAGTGGCGCGCTGCAGATGCGCACGCAGACTCATACGCAGAGACTATCGCGCCCGCTGACCATTGGCAGCTTGTCGATGTAATCGCCATCGTCAGCCATCAGCACAAACGAGTCGGCTCGACAGCCGGGCATGCCAGCGCCCACAGCAGCCTCTTCCAGCCGGCGCGCGTCGAGACAGCCGCGGCCAGACTGCAGGAAGTCAAACAGGCGCTTTATCAGCGCGACTTCGAGCTGCTGGCGCGAGTTGTGGAAGCCGACAGCAACTTGATGCACGCCGTGATGATGACCAGCGCGCCACCGCTCTTCTATTGGCAGCCGCTCACACTGGCGGTGATGGAAGCGGTGCGCAACTGGCGAGAAGCTGACGGGCTGCGCGTCTGTTATACGCTGGATGCTGGACCCAATGTGCATTGCATCTGCGCGGCCGATGACGCCCAAGCGGTGGCGGAACGGCTGGCGGATTTGTCGCCGGATATCGACATCTTGCGCTCGGGCGTTGGTGGCGGCGCAGTGGTGCTGCTCCCCTCACCGCAAACCCCGCCTTCAAGCTGAAGTAGCTTCGTTGCTGCCAGTGCGCCTAGCCGCACTCTCCGCGGGTCCGCACAAACTGGCTGCTGATCCAGCCGTCCCGTCCCCACAGGCTCACTTTGAAATAACCGGCGCTTTTCTCGCTGGCGCTCAGCCAGTCGCGGCTGGAGGTAACGCCGATGACAGCGCCATCTGGCGGGCTTTCGCGGAAATTGAGATCCGCCCAGGGTTGGACCTGGCAGTCGCTCAGCGCATGCACGGGCATGGGCGCTGCTGGCGGCAGTGGCGGCGGTGGCGAGGCGCTTTGCAGCAGCACGACGGTGCCGGCGCGGTCAATCACAGTGCAGGTATCCCGTCCATCGCGGCTGTATTCGGGCAGATCCACCAGTTGGCGCGGCGAGTAGGCGGCGTCCAGGAAGACGATGCGTCCCGATTGCGCAAAGCAGACCTGCACGCCCGGCGTAACATGGCTCCAGATGTCAATCGCATCCAGGAAGCCCTCGATGAGATCGGCGCGGCCAACGCCAGTGAGGCCGACCCGGCGTCCCTGCGCGCCATCAACCCAGTTGTTGACCTCAATTTCGGGCGGCAGGTGATTGAGCGTGTCGTGAATGGGCGTGGGTGTGGGATTGGGGATGTAGGGTCCGCTGGAGCTGTCGCCAGAGCTGGATTCAGGGGGCGACGGATAGCAGGCAGGCAGCCTTTCGCTGCCAATAAACTGGAACACGAGGGTTGAAATAACATTGCCATCCTGCGTTTGGATTAAATTGCCATAAACGCGCTCGCCGGTCGCGACCGAGCCAATAGTGACTTCTCGCCTTGTATTGAGTATGTTCGCGTGGGTAAAGACTACTCTTTCGCCAGTAGTGCTTTGCCCAATAAACAAATTGATGAAGAGCTCAAAGACATAGGCTGCATTGCCAGGGCTGTCCAGTCCGCTAAAAAGCAGCTTGTTGACGCCGCCATCGCTGCAAAAGCGGGCGTTGTAGTCGATGGCTCGGCTGAGCGTGGTGGCGGTTACGCTGACAATAGCGCTGGTATTGCCGCCGGCGCTGGCGCGCAGGTACAGCGTATATTCGGTTTCGGGCTGCAAGCCAGTGACTGTATAAAACCAGGCTCTGCCGCCTTGCCAGACACGGCTGGTCACATCCTGCCAGGCACCAGTGCTGCCAAGGCGCGCCTCATACTTGTCGGGAGTGGCACCTGAATTCACAAATAACATACCAAGCCTTGTCGCGCCAAGGTTACGGACACGCACAGTTGCAAAGGTTGGCGCTTGGGCTTGGGCGATGGGGGCGAGGCTAAGCAGAATGGCAAATAGCGGCAGCAGAATTAGAACAGGTTTTCGGGGGGGGGGGGTAATATTCAGTAATGTTCTACACAATGCAAAATACTTCGCGCAATCCAAAGCCATTTCCAACCCCTCTGCGTAAGCTCGTCAAGTATGGACTGAGCAGAAGTATATCTACTTTTTCGGGAGAGCACAAATCAAATGTCGCGATTTGGCCATGTGGGTGACTAAAGAGTTGCCCCAACGATGGTCCTTCCTTTCGTTGAATTACCTTGTTGATTACACAGAGATTCCGAGACGGCAAGCAAGTAGGGGAGAGACGGTGACTCGCCCAAAAGACCCACTCGATAAGTCGGGGAAGTAAAATACGCGCGACCTTTCATTTTGATGCGTTTGCCCTGCACCTCGGCGTGGCGCTGCTTGCAAAAAATACCCTGCCACGCGTATAATGAGCGTAATGAGACGAGCAACCAGAGGAAACGCCGATGGTCAACCCTGCCGCCGCAAATGATATCTTGCTTGCCATCGCCGCTTTCGCGCTGGTGTTGATCCCCGCCATCATCATCCATGAGCTGGGGCATTTTTTGGCTGCTCGGCTGGTGGGCATCAATGTGCTGGAATTTGGCATTGGCTTTCCACCGCGCGTTCGCCGTCTCTTCACCTGGCGCGAAACCGAATTCACACTGAACTTGATCCCGCTGGGCGGATTTGTGCGGCCGCTGGGTGAAGACATGGTAGGACCCACCAGCGAAGACAAGGTCAAACGCGACCGCGTCATCATTGAACATCGGCGGTCGGGTCCGGTGCGCATCGTCAGCGAGCGAGAGATGCTGCGGATGCGCGGCGTCGACGAGCAGGCGATGCTGTCGGTTAGCGAGGCGCCGCCACTGGCGCGCATGTTCTTTATGGCGGCTGGCGCATTTGCCAACTTCCTGACAGCCATGCTGCTGTTTTTCCTGGTCGCGCTGATTGGCTTGTCGCTGCCGGTGGGCGGTCTGAGTCAAGTTGCCGCGATACCGCCGAACTCTATTTTCGCAAACACGCCGGTGCAGGTTGGCGATGCCATTGAACGCATCAACGGTCAGCGCTTTGCCGACTTTGCGGCATTTCATGATCTGCTGGCGGCTTATCAGGGCGAGGTTATCGACTTTTCGCTGATCCGCGCGACAGATGGCGAAAGCTATGCGGTTACGACAAAGCCCGACTTCGCCGAGCGGGCTGGTTATGTGCAGGTCCTGGGCGTGGTCGAAGAGTCGCCGGCGGCAAAAGCGGGGGTTCTGCCTGGGGATTTGGTGGCGCAGATCGCTGGAGGCGACATTCCGTCTTCGGGCGATCCTGCCAGTTTGTTGTCGGAAGCGGCGGAAGACTTCGCTGGCAAGCTGCTGCAGCTTACGATCCTGCGCGAACAGGATGATGGATCGACTGAGCGACTGGAGATCAGCCTCATACCGCGGATCGAACCGCCAGAAGAGCAGGGCAGGCTGGGCATGTTGATCCGTTCGCAGTTTGCTTTGGGCGATGCCACGCGCTTCGCCAATGCTGGGTACAAGAAAGAACCCGTCCCGCAGAGCGTGCCCGATGCCATCGCGCATAGCTTGCGCACCACAGCCGAGACTTTTCGCTTGATCGCCTCGATCCCGGGGCAGCTGTTGGATGGCTCGCTAACGGGCCGTGACGCGCGCCCGATCAGCATCATCGGCATCAGCATCATCGGCGGCGAATTCTTGCAACGCAGCTTGAACGAAGGTCCCGCCATTATGCTCAACTTCATCGCCCTGATCAGCATCTTTCTGGGTATCAGCAACTTGCTGCCCATCCCCGCGCTGGACGGCGGCCGCATTGTCTTCGTGCTGATAGAGATGCTGCGCGGCAAACCGGTCGACCCCAAGATCGAAGGGCGCGTTCACATGATCGGCATATCGCTGCTGCTCTTGTTGGGCGCGGTCATCATGGTCTATGACCTGGTTAATCCACCCAGTCTCGGTTGAACCGAACCAGCCTTTGTGATGAACGGCTTTGAGCAAGAAATAGCGGCGCTGGAGCACCAGAAGCCTGCGCCCGATGAAGTGGTGATGGCGCTGCAAGCCGGGGCTGCCAGCGGGCAATCGGTTGTTTCGTCGGTGATCATTTATGGCTTGAGCGATTTATCTCCAGCCGAGCGCGAAGCCATCGCGAACAGTTGGTCGCGGCTGCCAGCCGGTTTCAAAGCGCAAGTCCTCCGCGCCCTCAACGACTCCAGCGAAGCCCTGTTCGAGCTCAACTTCCGCGAGATTGCCGTGATAGCGCTGGCGGACAACAGCAGCCTGGTGCGCGCAGCAGCCATTGACCTGTTGTGGTTCGATGAATCGCCCGAGACGATGCGGCGCTTTATGCGATTGGCGGACGACGCAGATGCGGATGTGCGGGCCCGAGCGCTGACTGGATTAGGGCGTTTCTTGCTGCTGGGCGAATATGGCGGCATCCCAGCTGACATGGCGGAAGCAGCGCAGCAAATCGCTTTGCGCCTGCACACCGATGCGCAACAGCCCGTTTCTGTGCGGCGGCGGGCGCTGGAGGCTTTGGCAAATTCAAGCCATCCCCATGTGGCTCGCTTGATCCGCGCGGCCTATGCGCAAGGCAGCCAGGAATTGAAAATCGGCGCGGTTTTCGCCATGGGGCGGACTTGCAACAGCATTTGGGGCGATGTGCTGCTGGAAGAATTGACCAGCGGCGACGACGAATGCGTCTATGAGGCGATCGCGGCTTGCGGGCAACTGCAGCTAAAACAGGCGGTGCCGCCCATCGGCAAACTGGCGCATAGCGATGATGGCGAGATTCAACTGGCTGCGATTGCGGCGCTGGGCGAGATAGGCGGTCGTCGCGCGCTGGACATGCTGAGCGAGCTGGCAGAGTCAGCCGTTGATGACGATAGCGTGGCGGATGCCATCGACGAAGCGCTGGATGTGGCGGCATTCAGTTTTGGACTGAGCGCGCCGGCTGGCAGCTATGACAGTCGCTGAGGTGGCGGCAATGCGGGTGTTAGCCAGCAAACAGGGTCTGCATCTTCATCGCCAAGCCCATATCGCCCTGGACCTTGAGCTTGCCGGTCATGAAGGCTTGCATGGGGTTTAATTCTCCAATGGCCACCGCGAACCAGTCATCGGCGCTGGCGAGTACGGTCATATCCGCGCTGGCTATGCTGCCCTCGCCTGTTGAGGCAGCGCCATCCGCGATTTTGATCCAAAATAGACCGCCATTGTCGCCGCTAAGATTGAAAGCAATGTTGGCAGAAAGACCCCCCGCTTTGTCAGGCGCGAATCGCTCGACCATGCCCGCGAATGTGGCTCGCACTGCTTGTGCTTCTGCCATGCTGCCCTCCTGATGTCACGAATCCGCAACCGCATTTCCCACGATTATAGCGCGCCAAGGGCAGCCGCCCTAGTGTTGTCTGTCTTGTCTTTTGGAATCCTGCTAGCCGGTTGCGCCGCTGCCAGCCCGGCTGCAAATGGCGCTGATGAATTGGTGGGTTCCAGCGCGATCGCTACGCCGCAAGCGACTACTATTTTAGCGCCCGCGGCCACACCCCCGACTATCCAGGCGGATCAGCAAGCCGCGCCCGAGCTTACTGAAGTGCCGGTCGTCACGCACACGGTGGCGGCTGGCGACACAATCACGCGCATTGCGCTTCGCTACAACATTTCGGTGAGTGAGTTGCTGGCCGCCAACGACCTGCCGAATCCCGACTTGCTGAATGTGGGTGAAGTGCTTGTTTTGCCGCAAGCCCTTGTCGACTATACCGAGGCAATCCGCATCTTGGCCGATTCGCGGCTGGTGCGGTCGGTGAGCAGCGCGAGGTTTGATGTCGCCGCTTTTGTTGCCGGACAGCCCGGCGTATTGCGCGAGATGACTGTCACGCTGGACTCAAAACAATACAGCGCGGCGCAGATTGTCGAGCGCGTGTCGCGGGAATATAGTGTGGATGCGCGCGTCTTGCTGGCTTTCCTGGAGCATTTTGCCCGGTTGTTGTCCAGCCAGGCTGTCGATGACAATGCGCGGGTCTATCCTCTGCTGACGCAGGCATTCGGCATCGACCGCGCCGGTATCTACAGTCAGCTTAGCTGGCTGGCTGACCAGCTCAATCAGGGCTATTACGATTGGAAATACCGTGGCGCTCCGCAATTGAAGTTCGCCGATGACAGCAACTTGCACTTTGAACCATCGCTGAATGCTGCCACAGTCGCTGTGCAGTATGTGCTTTCGCAGTTGCTTTCGCCAGTGGAATGGCAGGACGCGGTGGGGGAGTCGGGCTTGGCTGCGACATACCGCGCGCTTTTTGGCGATGCCTTCGCCTATGCCCATGTCACTGTGCCAAAGGACCTTCAACAACCGGAATTGACCTTGCCATTCCCGCGAGGCGAGAAATGGCGCTTCACCGGGGGGTTTCATGGTGGCTGGGGCAACGGAAGCGCCTGGTCGGCGATCGACTTCGCGCCACCGGACGACAATTATGGTTGTTACGAGTCGTCATTCGCGGCAACAGCTGTGGCAGATGGCGTGATAGCGCGCCTGGCAGAAGGCCTGGTTGTGCTCGACCTGGATGGCGATGGTAATGAAGGCAGCGGCTGGACGATTCTGTATCTGCATATCGACCATCACAATTCGCTGCGAGTTGGGCAAGCGGTCGAGGCGGGCAATTTGCTGGGTTATCCAGCCTGCATCGGCGGCTATTCAAATGCCACCCACCTGCATATAGCGCGGCGCTACAATGGCGAATGGCTGCCGGCCGACTGCACGCGCTGCCCGGCTGGCACCACAGTCCCGTCATTTGTCATGAGCGGCTGGCAAGTGATCGGTTTGAACAGCCAGCTCTATCAGGGCTTTTTGGTGCATCAGGCGGATAACCGCAGTATCGTCGCAGAGCAAGGGCGCTACAACGACATCAACGCGATCTCATGGTAGGCAAAAGGCTGAATCCAGGATTATTGGCCCGCGCAGCGCTATTCGCGATCATTCTGGCTGTATGGACCAACAGCGCGCTGGCGCAGCGAGCGAGTGCAACGCCCGTGCCGGCCGTCCTGGTGCGCGCTACGCCGGATATCGTGCCGGCCAATGTGGAAGCGCCGACTGTCCCGCCAATCGCGTCTGATTTGCCCGCAGTCCGCTTGCAAGCCTTGGCATCGGCTGGCGAAGTCAATGTGCGCGCGCTACCTGATGTCGAAAGTCCGCTGCTGGGTACGATCGCCAATGGCAGAACTTATCCTGTGCTGCGCAATTATTTCCGCTGGTACGAATTCCGATTTGACCTGTCGCCGAGCGGACGCGCCTGGGTTTATGGCGACCTGGTCGAACTGGACGGAGATTTGTCACAAATCGCAGTGATTGACAATCTCGACGAGGTATCGGCTGGCGAAGCAGGTGGCGCAGACCAAGCTGACGACCGCACTATCGAACTGGCGACCGCACCGGCCGAAAGCGCCCAAAGCAGAGCCATACTGGCGTCCTCGCCGCTGCCCACCTTTACGCCGCCAGCCGCCACGCAATCGCCCATCGGGGATCAACTGCGCATCGCCGCCAGCGACGATTCACGCGCGCAAGATGTGCCGCCTATCCTGCCTATATTGGCGCTGGGCGGCTTGGGCATTTTGGGCGTGCTGATCAGCCTCTTGCGGCGCTAGTAGCTTCCGCAGGTGCCACAGCCAGCCGCATCGCCCGCGGCCTGGTCGTCCGACTTGAATGAATGCCCGCAGCCACAGTTGGATACCGCATTGGGATTTTCGATACGGAAGCCGCCGCCGATCAAACTATCGACATAGTCGATGGTTGCGCCGCGCAGATACATCATGCTGGTTGGGTCGATGAGCAGGCGCACGCCACCGTCACTGACGACGGTATCGCCCATTTCAGGCGATTCTTGAAAAGCCATGCCATACTGCATGCCCGAGCATCCGCCTCCCGTCACAAAAACGCGCAGAGCATGCTGCGGGATATTCCGCTGATCCAGCAGGCTCTTGATGATCGACACCGCTGCCGGTGTCACAGACAGAGCAGGTGTTTCCGTTAGGATTTCGACTTGCTGTGCTGCCATTACCATCTCTGATCCCTTCGCCTCTTGCACATTGCGCACATCTTAGCATAGCTGGGCTCGCCTGTCAAATTGGGGTGCGCCGCGTTTGTTGGTCTAGGCATTTGCCCAGTTTGCCAGAGCCGCCTATACTACTATTGGATGTTCTGGTAGGTTTCGCGGTCAGGTAGCTGAATTTGGGGGGCATATGCTTACGATAAAAAAGAGACATCGGCTTGCGTTGTTTGGGTTATTGTTGCTGTTGGCTGCGCTGGCTGGACAGGTGGCTATCGCGCAGGCACCAGCGCACCTCATCGTCAATACAGCTTTTCTCAATGTGCGCACCGGTCCTGGCGCAGGGCACGATGTCGTCATGGTAGTGCCGGGGGGAACGACCCTGCCGGTAATCTCGCGCGCGGAAAATCTGACCTGGTACGAGGTCGAATCGCCTGAAGGCATTGGCTATGTCAACAGCAACTATACCATCCGCCGCGGCGATTTTTCCGGTATTCCCTGGTCTGGAGGAGCGGCAAGTCTACCGAGCGGATTGACAACCGCCGCTGCATCTGTTGCACCGGGCGCGGCGCATGTGGTCGTCAATACTTCGTACCTGAATGTGCGCGAAGGTCCTGGTGTCAGCTACCCGATTGTGGGGGTGGTGCCTGGCGGCACGGTGCTGCCGGTATTGGAAATCTCCATCGGTGGACATTGGTACAAGGTCGAAACGGCGGCGGGCGTTGGCTGGCTGCGACACATGTTCACCGTTACGCGCGGCAACTATGACAATGTTCCCCAGACGGGAATCTCGATGCATATTTATTCGGCTAGCGACAGCGCGATCTTGGGCCGAGCGGCGCATCTGGTTGTCAATACCGCGTACCTCAATGTTCGTTCGGGTCCGGGCGTGGGCCATGACATCATCCTCACCTTGCCGGGCGGTTCGCGGCTGTTGGTCACTGGTGGCGTGGGCAACGGCAACTGGTATGAAATCGAGACCAATAACGGTCCGGGCTGGGTGAACGCATCTTATACGGCGGCACGCGGCGACTTTTCACGCCTGCCCAGCGCATCATCGCACTTGAATGGCACAACGCCGCGGGTAATCGTCAACATCGCGCGCTTGCACATTCGTTCGGGTCCAGGCACAAGCTATGGCAGCCTGACGATAGTGAGTGGCGGGACTGTCCTGGAGATCACTGGAATATCGGGCGATGGCGTCTGGTATCAGGTAAAGGGCAACTTCGGAACAGGTTGGCTGCACGGCGACTATGTGGTCACGCGCGGAAATGTCGGCGGCTTGGGCATAGCCGGCTGAGCAACGTTGGTTTTCGTTCGTCACGCAACCGCTTGTATAACACCCTGTCTTTTCGGCAGGGTGTTTTGATGGGGAGACGATGAATATTGCGGCGGAGAGGATGAAGCTGCTGGGGCTGCGGCGGCAAGAGGCTGGTGCGCCTTCGTCCATTTTCGGCAGCGCGGTTGGCCTGGCGCAATCCATCCAGAGTGACGCGCGTTTGCGCATTAGCTTGTATCCGGTTCTATGCGCCGATATGCCGGAAGTCGCCATGGGGTTGGCAGCCTGCCTGGCGTATCTGCTGGAGCAATATGCCGATACGCGCGTCTACCGCTGCTTCGCGCGAATCGACGAAAACAGCGACAGCAGCGAGATCACCGCCGACGACTATCAATTCACGCCCGAAGATTGGGAGTTGGCCGGGTTGGCGGACAATGTGCAACTGTGGGGAAGGCTGGATGTCGCCGAACATTTCCGCCTCACTCTGAGCGCAGATTTGAGCTTGCTCGGTGATGAAGAAGGCGCGGATTATCGCTACGAGTTTGTCTCGTTTGCCGATGCCATAAGCGGATTGCCAAGTGTGGCAGCCAACCTGATGGCAGAACTGGACAGCAGTGGCAGTGCGCCAGCCCTCATCAGTTATGCGCCGGTCGCGCCAGATGCCGAGCTGGTTAAGCTGCTGCCGCTGGTTTTCGACTGGAATCTGGATGTGTACCTGCTGCATTGGGGCGTGCAATGGGACGAGGCGGATATCGCAGCGCAATTCCAGGAAGTGGCTGCGCACTATCAGCGTCACAAAAGCGAATTCAGCAACTGGTGCCTGGGCATGATGGCGAAACAAGTCATGCAAGCCGGCCTGGAAGATATTGGCGAGGTGCTGATCCCACAACTGCGCGAACCAGAGATGTTGAACAAGCGAGCGGCTATCGCGGCGATTGCGCTGGGTTTGGTAGAGCTTGGCTATCAGGATCTAGCTGCCCATGCCCTGCAAAACCACTTGCATGACGATGCCGATGCCAGCATTTGGCACAGCATGGCGAAGATTCAGTCGGAAGCGGGCCAGTTCGCCGAAGCTGTGGATGTGGCGCAGAGCGCGTTGGAGGCGGGTGTTCAGCATCCCGCCTTGCACCTGCAATATGCGCAGCTGTTGATGACGGCGGAAGCGCAAAGCTGGCGGATTGATGATGTGCTGCTGATCAACCCCGATGAAGTCGCGGAAGACGCGCAAATCCCCCAGGAAATCGCCAACGCGCTGAAGCTCCACCATGCACAAAATCCGCGCAATCTTGGCGCGCTGCAGCTGGCGCTCAGTTATATGATTGATGCCGAAGATGATGAGTTGTGGATTTATTTTGAGCGCCTGGTCGAAAGCGACTTCGAAGGCGAATTTCTGGGCGAAGCATGTGATCGGCTGATCGATCTCGATGATTTTTCGCCAGCGCAAGCTATCTTGCAGCGCCATGCCAGCGCCAACCCCAATGCCACCCTGTGTTTGGCGCAGTTGGCTTTGGAAGCGGGAGATGGTGAACGCGCCGCTGGCTGGATCGAGCACTGCCGCGCGCAGATCACTGCTGGTGACCCATTGGAGCTGGAACTGCAGCGAATTGAATTGCAGCTGATTTTGCCGGGCTTTGAAGAATCGCTGGGCGAAATTCGGCTGACACTGAGCGCAGGAAAAGCTGTTGCCGAACGGGATATCGAGCTGCTGGAAAGCGCTTGCGAAATCGCGCCGCTGCTGGTTGATTTGCGTTTGGCCTTGTCTCGCTGTTATCTGAGTTGGCAAGACCGTGAGACGGCGCTGGAAGTCTTAAACGAAGCGGAAGCGGCGGTCGGCGGCGACCCACAATTAGCCTTGGCTCTGGCGCAGTTGAGTTGGGCGGACGGTCGGCGCGACGCAGCCATCGACAAGCTAAATGCCAGCCTGGAGACATTCCCCAACGATGTGCCCTTGTTGGCGCAGATGGCGATGGTGTTGATCGTCAGCGACCAGATGGACGACGCACGGGGATATATCGCGCTGGCAGAAGCGATCTCGCCCTCGCATACCGCGATCGGTCAAGTGCGGCGGCTGGTTGCGCAGAAGTTGGCACAGCAAAGCTAAGCGAGGTCCACAGGCGCGATCTGTCCAGCCGTGCGCTCGCGCAATTCAATAGTGAAGCGCTGCAGATCATCGAGCACGAAGCGAGCGACCAGCAGCACTTGTTCGTCAAAAACCTCGTCTTCCACGCGGCCATGATGCGCCACGATCATCCGTTTAACGATATTGTATAGCGAATAGGGCAACTCGATGCCCACGGTGCGCCGTTCGACCTTCAGCTCGGTTTCCAGCTGTTCCAAAGCCAACTGGGCTGATTCGGTATAGGCGCGCACCAGGCCGCCCGTGCCCAGCTTCGTGCCGCCGAAGTAGCGCGTTGTCACCAGCGCAATATCGCCAATGCCCGAACCGCGCAGCACAGCCAGGGTAGGGGGACCAGCCGTTCCGGTTGGCTCGCCAGCGTCGCTCATGCCTTCGGTGACAGTGTTGCCGAAGCCCACACGAAAACCATAGACATGATGGCTGGCTTCGGGCATTTCCGCGCGTACACATGCCAGGAATTCCCGGGCATGTGAGACGGTGGCGGCAGGCGCGACAGTCGTTAAAAAGCGTGACTTGCGAATGGTGAGTTCGCTGCGGATGGTATGCGCGGGAATGCGATACGCCTCAGGCATGGCCAGCTAGCACACGCGTCCCATTGGGCGAGAAATACACGACTGTCGGGTTTTCAAAGGCAAAATCAATTATAACTCTTTATACATCCGTTTCTATCGGATTATTTGCTTCTGCCTGACGAGGCGCTACGCAAAGCGGTGACGATCAAGCGCAAAGTGGATCTTCACTATCCCAACGATGGGTCTTGACGCCATCAACCTGCGCGAGCTTGTCGCGGGCATCCAGCCACAGCCGCGCCCATTCTTCGACATCGTCCAACTCCGTCGCCGGGTTCAGCCGGCTTTGCGCCACGAAGCCGGGAAAATGTGGGCGTCCGGTTGGCTGGCCAATCGGGTTGTAGCGCAGGTCGAAGCTCCAGCGGAAGGCATCGCTGTTGTTGTCCAGCGAAGCATGTTTACACATGGGATGGAAGAAGAGCACGCCACCCGGACTCAGCGGCACGGGCTTGGCTTCTGCTTGTGGGATCAGCGCCTCCGGGATGCCCAATTGATCGACGGTCGAACAATGCAGGGACATGCCTTCGCGGTGGCTCTTCGGCAAAACTTGCAGACAGCCATTCTCGGCTGTGGCTTCGGTCACCGCGACCCAGCAAGTGACCATCTTGGTGTCGTCTGCATCGGGCAAAGCGACGCCGCTGTCTTGGTGCCAGTGTGTCCTGCCCACCAGCGCCCGGTCGACATCTGTTTTGGCGATGACGCTGGCCGGCGGTTTGATGCGCACATGCTGGATGGGGTTGCTGTAGATCTCGCCGCCAATGAGCGACTCGACCGCCGCCAGCATGCGCGGGCTGCGCAGCAAGTCAAAAACAGCGGGACCCAGGTGGATAGGCGTGTCGGGCTGGACGCCGCTATTGGGCAGCGCGATATCGAAGTGATTCTCGTAGCGGCAACCGGCGCGATACGCTTCCACCAGCCGGCGCTCGAACGGCAAGTGGCGATATGTCTCTGACAGCCGCCCTTCCGCCACCCAGCGCTCGCAGAGCTGGTCGAGAAGTTGTTGGTACTCGTCGATGACCGGCTGGATGTCGAGCTCGTAATCCAGTAGCTTGTCGACTGCCAGGTAGCCATTATCGTGGAATTGCTGTACTTGTTCGCTGGTTAGCATCCCGCGCCTCCCTGAATCGTTCGCCGCGTATTGTACATCGTAGCAATCAGCGCTGCACACGATCCGAGCAGGAGTCGCGTCGTGAAACAAAAAGCCCCCAGTCGATTTCCGACCGAGGGCTGTCTTGCCCCATAGGGGACTCGAACCCCTGTTTTGGCCTTGAGAGGGCCACGTCCTAGGCCGCTAGACGAATGGGGCGGCTGGGGACATTCTAGACCACGCCGCGAACGCCGTCAAGTTGCCGCCAGGAATCCAACCCGTTCCTGCGCCAGCTTGAGTGTGTCTTCAGCGATGGCAGCGGCTTTTTCCCGTCCGCCCCGCAGCACCGAATCGAGGTAACCGGCTTCGTTCATAAGCTGGTAATAACGCGTCTGCAGCGGCTCCAACGCCCCCAAAACGCAATCGGCGACATCGCGCTTGAGATCGCCATACCCCTTGCCAGCGAAGTGCGCCTCGATACTTTCGCGCGAATCGCCGCTGATTGCCTGGTAGATCGTCAGCAGGTTGTTGATGCCGGCGCGTTCGGGATCGCTGCTGAAGCGGATTTCGCGGCGCGAGTCGGTCACCGCGCGCATGATCTTCTTGCGCGCCCGCGGCAGTCCGTCCAGCAAAAAGATGGCGTGGTTGTCGGATTCTTCGCTCTTGGACATCTTGGCGGTGGGATTGTCCAAGCCCATAACGCGCGCGCCGGCTTTGGGCGTCATCACCGCCGGCAGCGTGAAAGTCTCGCCGTAGAGGTGGTTAAAGCGCTGCGCTAAATCTCGCGTGAATTCCAGGTGTTGCCGCTGGTCATCGCCAACTGGTACGAGCTCTGCGTGATACAGCAGGATGTCGGCTGCCATCAAACTGGGATAATTGAGCAGCCCGGCACCGATAGATTCTTGCGCTTGCCGCGCCGATTTGTCCTTGAACTGCGTCATGCGCTGCAGCCAGCCCAGCGGCGCCATGCAAGTGAGCATCCAGGCCAGTTCCGAATGCGCCGGAATCTGTGATTGCACGAAGATGGTCGAGACATCGGGGTCGATCCCCGAGGCGATGTACATGGCGGCGCTTTCGCGGGTCTTTTGGCGCAGCTCGGCCGGGTCTTGCGGCATGGTGATGGCATGCAGGTCGACTACGCAATAAAAGCAATCGTATTCCTGCTGCACCGCCACCCATTGCTTCAGTGCACCCAAGTAATTGCCGATTGTCAGGTTGCCCGAAGGCTGAATGCCCGAAAGGACACGCGGCTTGCTCATCTGGTCATGCACCATGCTGTCTTCCGCATTTTGTTGTGTGGGACCTGCGCAGATTGTAGCCAAATCGGACTCATTCATCAAGCGCCAGGCGTACGGCGGGCAGGCCAATCGCCACAGACTGCTTGTTTGCCACCGAGGCAGTGTGTCGCAGCGTTTAATCTAGTAAGGAAGAGAACTTAGGAATCCGTGTTGCCATGAGGACGAACCTGTCAGTCCCTCCAAATTAAAATGAACGCTTTTCTCTGTGTTCTCGGTGTCCTCTGTTATCTCTGTGTTGCGCTTTTATGCGCTTGCCCCGGCTAGCGATCTTTCAGCGCGCGTTCGATCTGGCGGTTGGCATCGCGCTTTGCCAGGTCGGCGCGTTTGTCATAGCGCTTTTTGCCGCGCGCCACACCGATCTCGACCTTGGCGCGTCCACGTTCCAGGTAAATTTGCAGCGGAATCGCGGTCATGCCGCCTTCGCGCAATTTGCTGATGATGCGGTTGATTTCACGTCGATGCAGCAGTAGCTTGCGGGGACGCCGCGGGTCGCTGTGTCCGAATCGGCGGGCGTCTTTATAAGGCGCGATGTGAATGTTGACCAGCCACAGCTCGCCTTCTTTCGCCTGCACATAGCCGTCGCCAATGTTGATGCTGCCATTGCGGATCGACTTGATTTCCGAGCCCATCAGCACCAAGCCAGCATCGTAACGATCGCGCACATCGTAGTCTCGTCGGGCTTTGCGGTTGCGGGTTACGAGTTTCCGGGGCGCGCTCATGCTCGGCTCGCTGGCGGTCGGCTTCGGGCAGAAACACCATCATACGGGGAAGCAAGCCGCGATTCAACCCAGCTGCTTCCACTCGCGCTGGAAAGCCCGGTCGTCGATCGCGCCACTGGCAAAGTCACGAAAAAATTGCACTTCCAAGCCAATCAAGCGCAACCTTGCGCCCGGATCATCGCAATTCAGCAAGCCAGCCGCCACCGCATCCAGCTCGGCAGGAATTTCGTCCGCCAGCGTCACTACCGCCTGCATAATCGCCGCGATCTTGGCGTTGAAATCCGCGCCTGGCAAAGCGCAAGTCTGCAAGACCAGGGTGTTACCCGCGTCTGAATCGCGCAGGAAAGCCTGCTTTGGATCTAGCGTGAAGCCTCGAATCTGCTGCGTGACCTGCTGGACAAAGTCGCTTTCGGCTCTGGGCAGCGGCACAAAGGTCGGGCTGGGCGCGAGTGCCGGCGCTGGTTCAACCGGCTGCGCAGGCTGGTCAGTTGCCGTGGCAGCGATTTCAACAGCCGCTTCTGGCATAACCTCCGGGGCTTCGGCTGTGGCTGTGGCAATCGGTTCCTCGACCACCGTAGAGACAGTTGCTTCGCGCGGGGCTTCGGAAAGCTGCTTCCACTCGCGCTGGAAATCCCTGTCGTCGATCGCGCCACTGGCGAAGTCGCGAATCAAGCGCGCTTCCGTGCCAATCAAGTGCAACGCTGCGCCTGGATCATCGCAATTCAACAAGCCGGCCGCCAGCGCATCCAGCTCAGCAGGAATCTCGTCCGCCAGCGTCACTACCGTCTGTATGATCGACGCGACCTTGGCGTTAAAATCCGGACCTGGCAAAGCGCAAGTCTGCAAGACCAGGGTGTTGCCCGCGTTTGAATAAAACAGGAATGTCTGCTGCGGATCGAGGCTGAATTCATCAATCTGCTGGGCAACCCGTTGGACAAAGTCGCTTTCGGCTTTGGGCAGCGGCGCATAGGTCGGGCTGGGCGCAAATGTCGGCGCTGGTTCAATTGTTTGCTCTGCGACAAGCGTTCCCGCTATCTCTGCGCTGGCGGCCGCTTGGTCCTGCATTGGAGATATCTCTTCTTGCGGGACAGCTGTGCCAATACTAAAAGTATCGCTATCGCTGGGCTGTGCGGGCGCTTCGACTAGGGTAGACGGCTGCGGAGTCGACAATATGCCTGACAACAGTTGATTGATGTCGATCGCGCCAGTGGCAATCAAAACGCCACCCACGATCAGCAACAGCAGCGCCGTGACCAGTACGGTGGTGCCGATGCGCGCCGACTGCTGGTTGGTCTGCGGCGTGCCAACAGCGGGTTGCAAGTCTTCCCAATCGTCGATGTCGATATCAGCATTCTGCGCGGCCACCGACTCGTTTGCTGTCAAAGGGTCGGCGGTCAAAAGGGGCGCTTCGAGCCGATTCATGTCTTGCGCAAGCTCGCGCGCGCCCGGATATAAGGGGTCCAGCTCCAGCACACGCCGCAATGCCGCCTGCCCTATGCTGATGTCGCGGACGGCGTGGGCATATACCCACCAAACGCCGGCGTTATCGGCATCCGACTCCAGCAGCGGGACAAGGAGTTCTTGAGCCGCTTCCAGCTCGCCTCGTTCAATGAGCTCGTGCGCATTTTGCAGCGCAGTGGATTTGGCATTACTCATAAAGATTCCTTACAACAACCCATTTTGATGGGCGATAGAGACAGGTTCACGCGGGCAGTGTACAAGCGCTTGCAAGCTGGCGCAACAAAAAAGCCCGCCACCCTGGCGAGCTGTAAATGCCCTGAAGAGGACTCGAACCTCCACCCCGTTAAGGACACGGCCCTCAACCGTGCGCGTCTGCCAGTTCCGCCATCAGGGCAATCGTGTCATGAAGTATACGCCGCGCGCCTACGATGTCAAGTGCAGCCGACAGTGCGCGCTCGTACTGAATCTTGAGCGAGCGACAGTCCTGCCCTATGATAAGGTGCAGCTTGCGGCTGTTTTAGCGACACACTTCGGAAGGCTAGGACCGGAATGCGCATAGCGCTTGATGCGATGGGGACAGACAGCCGCCCTGTCAACGATATTGCCGGCGGCGTGCTGGCTGCCAATGAATTCGGCGATACCATCGTGCTGGTCGGTGACGAGGCGCGCATCAATCGCGAATTGCAGAATCACCAGGTTAATGACGGCGCGGTGGAGATCTTGCACGCGCCCGCCGATATCGCCATGGACGAGAAGCCCACCGATGTGCTCAAAGCCAGCCCGACCTCATCAATCTATATTGCGCTGGACGCGGTCAAACGCGGCGAGGTTGACGCTTTTGTCACGATGGGCAACACGGGCGCTGTACATGCCATCGCTACATTGAAGACTTTGCGGCGCATCCCCGGCGTCAAACGTCCAGTGCTTTCGGCGCTCTTCCCCATCAATCAACATCGGATGATCTTTCTGGATGTCGGCGCGAATGCGGATGTACGGGCAGAATGGGTGCCGCAATTCGCCATCATGGGCAGCATCTATGCCCAGCGCGTGCTCGATTGCCCGCAGCCGCGCATCGCCCTGCTTTCCAATGGCGCGGAGGATACCAAAGGCAACCTGCTCATCCGCGAGTCGGCGGAATTGCTGCGCCACAGCAATCTCAATTTCGTCGGCAATGTCGAGCCGGTCGAGCTGATGGGACCCGTGGCTGATGTGGTCGTGATGGATGGCTTCGTCGGCAACATTGTGCTCAAGATGTTTGAAGCGACCGCGCACTATGTGGCGACATTGATCCGCCAGGAATTTCGTAATGATCTGCTGTCCACCCTGGGTGGCGCGCTGGCGCAACCGGCTTTCAAGCGCATCCGTCGCCAGGTCGATACATCCGAGATCGGCGGCGCGCCACTGCTGGGCGTGAATGGGGTTGTCATCATTGGGCACGGGCAGAACTCGCCCATCGGCATCAAAAATGCCATCCAGCAAGCCCGCGCTGCCGTTCGCGAAGATGTCATCGGCGCGATCCGTTCGGGCATTGCCCGGCAAGCCAGATGAGCCGGAGCCAACAATGGAGCTAATGCGAAGAGGGAAGAAGCGCGTTGTCATCACAGGCTTGGGCCTCGTTTCGCCTTTGGGTGACAAGCTGGCCTTTTGGGATGCCTTGCAGCGGGGCGAAAGCGGCATCCGCAAGCTGCAGAATATCGAAAGCGCGCACCTGGATGTACGCATCGGCGGCGAAGTAAAGGACTTCGATTCCTCGGCAGTGATCCGCCCCAAAGAAGCGCGGCGCATGGGCAGAGCCACGCAATTCGCGCTGGTGGCATCGCACCAGGCGGTCGAAGACGCCGGTTTGTCGCGGGGTGCGATGCGCGATATGGGCGAGCGAGTCGCCACCATAATCGGCACGACTTTGGGCAGTTATGAAGTGGGCGAGAAAGGCATTCGCGCCTGGCGAGACTCTGACTATCGGCGCGCCAACCCCACCAGCATCGTCAACGCCTTGCCCAATATGCCGGCGCATTATGTGAGTAAGATGTTCGGCGCGGTGGGCCCGCTGATTACGCCTTCTGTCGCCTGCGCAACGGGCATCCAGGCGGTGGGAGAAGCCTGCGACCTCATCCAGCTGGGCAAGTGCGATCTGGCGCTGGCGGGGGCGATGGATGCCGTCATCATCGACTATATCCTGGCTGGTTTCAGCGCGACCCGCGCATTGACGCGCGACTATAACGATGACCCAACTGCCGCCAGCCGTCCCTTTGACAGCGATCGATCCGGTTTCGTCCTGGGCGAAGGCGGCGCGGTCTTCATTGTCGAAAGCATCGAAAGCGCTCTGCAGCGCGATGCGACCATCTATGCCGAGATTCTGGGCTATGCCGCGTCGTCGGATGCGTATCATGTTGCCGCGCCCGACCCCCATGGCGGCGGCGCAAAACGAGCCATGCAGTGGGCGCTGGACGATGCCGCGGTCAACAGTGATGAGATTGAAACCATCAATGCGCATGGCAGCTCCACGCAAGCCAACGACGCCATTGAAACTGCGGCGATCAAACAGGTTTTTGGCGAACAGGCATACAAGATCCCCGTCAATTCCACCAAGAGCATGATCGGGCATGCCATGGCTGGCTGTGGTTCGCAAGAATTGGCGGCTTGCCTGATGACACTAACGCGCGAGGTGCTGCATCCGACCATCAATTATCACAGTCCCGACCCAAACTGCGACCTGGATTATGTGCCCAACACGGCGCGGGATGTGCCTGGCATACGCACCATTATGTCCAACAGCTTTGGACTGGGCGGGCAGAATGCGTCTATTGTCTTGCGCAAGCTCCAGGACTGAGGAGGCGATTTGTCGACAGTTGTGACTGTTATCGGCGGGGGATTGGCTGGCAGCGAGGCAGCCTGGCAGTTGGCGGAGCGCGGGCATCGCGTGTTGCTCTACGAAATGCGCCCGGTCCAGTCTACTGGCGCGCATGTCAGCAGCAGTCTGGCTGAGCTGGTATGCAGCAATTCGCTCGGCTCGAAGCTGCCCGACCGCGCGACCGGCTTGCTGCAAAGCGAAATGCGCGCTTTGGGGTCTCTGCTGATGCGCTGCGCCGAGGCGACTGCGGTGCCGGCTGGCGGCGCGCTGGCTGTCGACCGCGAACGATTTGCCGAGCAGGTCACGCAGACCCTCAGCAGCCACCCCAATATTCAAATCCGCCGAGAAGAAGTTACCAGGCTGCGGCTGGACGAAGCCTGCATTGTCGCCACGGGTCCGCTCACATCGCCGGCGCTGGCGGACGAGATTGGCAGGCTGACCGGCGAGGAATATCTGTATTTCTACGACGCCATTTCGCCCATTGTGCGCGCCAGCAGCATCGACATGTCCAGCGCTTTCTCTGCCAATCGCTATGGACGGGGCGAACAAAATGGCGCGGACTATATCAACTGTCCGCTGGAGCGCGACGAGTATTATGCTTTTGTGCGCGCCTTGCAAACTGCCGAAATTATCGAGCTGCGCGACTTTGAACGCGAAGACCCCAACTTCTTTGAAGGCTGCGTGCCTGTCGAACAGCTGGCAAAGCGCGGCGACGACACATTGGCTTTTGGCCCGATGCGCCCGGTCGGCTTGACCAATCCACATACGGGCCGGCGTCCTTTCGCGGTTGTGCAGCTGCGGCAAGATGACCTGGCTGGCAGCCTCTACAATATCGTCGGCTTCCAAACCAATATCCGCTGGGGACAGCAGCGAGATATCCTGCGCATGCTGCCAGGCTTGCAAAGCGCCGAGTTCATCCGCATGGGACAGATGCACCGCAACACCTACCTGAATGCGCCCGCCCTGCTCTGCGCCACCATGCGATTCCGCGCGCAGCCGCGGCTTTACTTCGCGGGGCAGCTGACCGGCATTGAAGGCTATGTGGGCAATATCGCTACGGGCTTGATGGCAGCTCTGAACCTGTCTCGGCAGCTGCGGGGCCTGGATGCGTGGACTCCCCCGCGCGAGACGATGCTGGGCGCGCTCTGCCATTATGTAACGCATGCAGACGCCAGACGATTCCAGCCTATGAAAGCAAATCTGGGCATCTTGCCGCCGCTGGCGACGCGCATCAAGAACAAGGCGCAGCGCCGATCCGCTTATGCCGAGCGCGCAAACGCAGCCATCGAAATGTCCCTAGCCACTCTGGACGATGACATCAGCAAGTCGAGCCGCGCATGACAGATTTCGCATTTCGGCGCGATGAAAATGCCGAGCGTGGCTACCTGGTCGGCGTGGCGCTGCGGCAGGGGCACTCGCTGATTTCGGTCGCGGATTCGCTTGCGGAGTTGGCGCTGCTCGCAGAAACGGCTGGCATCCGCGTTGTGGGGCAAACGCAGCAGACCTTGCGCCGCATCAACCCCAAGACCATGGTCGGCGCAGGCAAATTGGAAGAAATCGCCGAGCAAGTGATCGTCTGCGCTGCCAATGTAGTCATCTTTGATGATGAGCTTTCGCCGCGGCATCAACGCGAGATTGAAAAGCTGCTGGGCGAATCTGTGCGCCTGCTGGATCGGTCGGCGCTGATTCTGGATATCTTTGCACAGCATGCCCGCACCAGCGAAGGCGCGCTGCAAGTTGAACTGGCGCAATACGAATATCGCCTGCCTCGTCTCACGCGGCAATGGACGCACCTGGCGCGGCAAGCCGGTGGTGGCGCTGCACGCGGTGGAGCTGGCGGCGTGGGGCTGCGAGGTCCTGGCGAAACGCAGTTGGAAGTTGACCGCCGCGAAATCACGCGCAAAATAACCAGATTGAAAACCGACCTGGAGCAAGTGCGCGCCCACCGCAGCCTGCACCGCTCGCGCAGACAACATTCGGGTCTGCCCATGGCCGTGCTGGTGGGTTATACCAACGCCGGCAAGTCAACATTGATCAACGCGCTGAGCGACTCGGATATATTTGTCGCCGACCAGTTATTCGCCACGCTCGATCCAACCACGCGCCGTATCAACTTGCCCGATGGCAGTGAGGCGCTGTTGAGCGACACGGTCGGATTCATCCAGAAGCTGCCGACTACATTGATCGCCGCATTCCGCGCTACGCTGGAAGAAGTTACCGAAGCCGATCTGCTGCTGCATGTAGTCGATATCAGCCACGCCAACGCCGCCCAGCATATTGAAGCGGTCGAAGATATACTGGCAGAAATAGACGCCGCGCGCATGCCGAGGCTGTTGATCCTGAACAAGATTGACCGGCTGCCGGGCGCTCCGCCACAACTGCCGCTCATCGACAATTACGAAGCCATCGTGCCCATCTCTGCACAAACCGGGCTTGGATTGGATGCCTTGCTGGATACGATCGCCCATGTCGTAGCGCGACAACGCATCCAGTTGGATATTGTCATTCCCTACCAAGCCGGACAGGTCTATTCCGATTTGTATGATAAAGGCTATATCGAATCGGAACGGACGAGCGCTACGGGCTGGGAGCTGCGCCTGAGCCTTCCCCAAGCCTTGCGCGGCAATTATCAGCGCTATGCTGTCGGGGTTGGGGACTAGCGCCGACTAAACCGGCAGTTGCACCCAGTAAAACTCCGGGCGATAGCGGCTGTGCAGGAACAATCGCATGTCGTCGGACAAAGCGATGGCCAAGGGCGCTGCTACATCGGAAACTACCACTGGCTCGATATTGTCGCTGCTGCAGCCGCCGTCCAGGCACAGGAGCGGATCGACCCGCCCGACCACGCCACGAGTTCCCAAAGCATAGGCGAAGTAGAGCAGGCCATCTGCCCCCAACGCCATGTTGCTGGTGTTTTGAATGCCAGAAACCAGCGGTTTCAGTTCGCCGCTTTCCAGCTCAAAGACTTCAATGCCACGCCGCGCGCTGCCGCCATTTGCGATATAAACGCGGTCTTCGTGGCGGACGATGCCAGTGGGCGCGCGCAGCCCCTCAACAAGTTTGGTCATTTCGCCGCTGCTGTTTATCGCGAAGATCGCGTTGGCTGGCGCATCGCTGACGAGCAACACCTCGTCGTCCAGCCGCGTGATGCCCCACGGCGCTGTCAGCTCCGCCGCTATTTTGACCGGAGCCAGTCGCCGCTGGTCTAGCTGCCAAAGCGCGCCGCTATCGGGATCGGGAACGAACAAATCGAAGCCCGCCTCGGTGCTTTCGGCGATGAGGTTATTGCCATTGCGCACACCGAAAACGAAGCTGATGCTGTCGCCAGTTTGCGCATCAACTTTGTAGACGGTCCAGTCGCCGCTGCAGACGGTGAACAAGCTGCCATCGTGATACACGATGCCGTTTGGGCGCTGTACATTGCCGACCAGCAGCGTCATGTCGCTTTGCAAGAAGGGGAGCTGCTGCGGTGGCACTGGCGAAGGCGTGGGCGTCGCTTGCGCCAGCGTCGGCAAACACAAGAAAAAGAGCAGGAATAGGGCGGCGAATTTCACAGGGCGCATCCAGCAGCGTTAATCGCGGTTCGCGGCATTGTACATCAGTCGCGCGCCTTGCTCTAGCGTAACCAAGGGCTGGCTTGCGCTACAATGCCTGACTGTGCTGCCCAATGGGAATGTGTGCGAGAAGTTGGCACCAAAGCCGATCTGCGAATACGAAGCCGAAGTTGCGCCGGGCATCGAAGAGTTTGCCAAGCGTGAATTGCGCGTGACGCTGGGCAGCAAGCTGACCTGGATGCGCCTTGTACGAGCTGGGTTTTTGCGCTTTGGTTGTCGTGGGCAGCCCGCGCGCCTCAACAGACTGCGCTCGGTGATTGCTTTGTATGCTGTGCATCATTTTGACATTCCTCGTCCACGAGCATTTCTGGGCAATCAGCACTTCTCGCGCCTTTGTGAGATTTTGCGGGTTGCGGCGCATGATTTCGGCGGCTCTACCAACAGCTTTGGCATCGGCGCGGCCGGGTCGGATTCGCCGGTCATGCGGCGACTGCGCGTCCAGTTGGGCGATGCCTTGGGCTTGCCTTATGCCGAAGAGGGCAAAGGGCAGCTATACATGCGGCTGTTGAGAGGTGACCGCAGTGGCTGGGATGTGCTTTTGCGCACGAGTCCCGCTCCTTTGTCCAAACGCGCCTATCGAGATGTCAATGTGCCGGGCGCGCTCAATGCCAGCGTGGCGTATGCGATGACGCGGCTTGCGAGAGCGCCTTCTACTGCCACAGTCGTCAATCTATGCAGCGGCTCATCAACGATCCTGATCGAACATGCTTTGTCCCAGCCGTCTCATCGCGCGCTGGCAATTGACCTGGACGCCGACAGGCTGGCGGCAGGAAAAGGCAATGCGGCTGCGGCGAACTGCCCGCACATCACACACCTGCTGGGGGATGCGCGCGCCACTCCCCTGCCCCGTCAGTGCGCAGATTTGCTCTACGCCGATTTGCCTTTCGGCAACTTGATTGGCACGCACGCCGACAATGAAAGGCTATATCCCGCCATCTTGCGAGAAGCGGCGCGGCTGGTGCGTCCCACAGCGAAACTCATCGTCCTCACACACGAAATCAAACTGCTGAGGCGCTGCCTTCGCGGCTCGGATTGGCGAATCGTCGACGAACATCCCATCACCTTGAGCGGCTTGCATCCTCGCATCTTTGTGCTCACGCAGGCTGTGAACAGATCGGCTTAAGCCGATCCTGATACATAATGTGTAAATGGATTGTGGCTGCGCTCCCGCCGCGCTGTGTGATAGGCATGCCTGTGCTAGAATCGGTGGCGCAAAGCTGGCAGTTTGCCCGTCTCGATTGCGTGGGATTTGCCTGATATGCGCTTGTTGAATGCCGCAAAGTTGCTCTGGCTGCTCTTGTGCTCCGCGCTGTTCGCTGCCTGCGGAGCGCCCGAGGCTGAGCCAGCTATTGAAGTGATTCTCCATGTTGATGGCAGCGCTCGCACACTGCTTTACACAGATGAGCTGACGGTCGACCAACTGCTCAGCCGCGAAGGCATCGAATTGGCACAACGCGATCGCCTTAGTCACCCGCTGGTTTCGCCGCTGGAAAATGGCATGATCATCACCATCCGCCGGGTGGCAGAGCGGCAAGAGTGCGAGCAACGATCAATTGGGTTCGAGCGACAGCGCCTGCCCAGAGAAAGCCTGCGCCCGGGCGAAGAACAGCTTGGGCAAACGGGCGCACTTGGCATGGAAGAAGCTTGCTATCGGATCATCCTCGAAGACGATATCGAAGTAGAACGGCAGTTGCTGGGGACCCCAGCCATCGTAGAAGCGCCGAGAGCCGAAATTACCTATTTTGGAATCGCGCAAGCCGTTGCGTCTGTGCCCATCGCCGGGCGGCTGAGTTATATCAATCATGGCGAGGCTTGGACGATAATCGGCAATGCCAGCAATAAACGACGGCTGACCAGCTCGTTGCGACTGGACTCGCTGGTGTTTGACCAGAGTCAGGCTGGTGAACGTTTGCTGGCCACCGCAGAAACCGATTCGGACAGCGATTTTTTCAATATGTTGTGGATGTTGCCAACTGCGGACCAGACAAACCCCGTGCGGCTGCCGCCCACCGATGTGCTGTATGCCGAATGGCGTCCGCACGCCGGCGATGTCGTGGCGTATTCCACGGGCTTGCGCGATGCCAACACGGGCGATCTCCGCGCGCTCAACAATTTGTGGCTGCTGCAGCTCGACCTGGAAAGCGGGCACGCGCTGAGTATCGACGAGATGTTGCCAGAATCGCCTGGTGGGGCGTATGGCGCATGGGGAACAGGCTTTGGCTGGTCGCCCAACGGCGCAAACCTGGCTTGGGCGCGAGCGGATGGCTTTGGCGTGGTTGACCTGGCGGCAGGGGCATTGACAACATTGCGGGACTATGCGGCTTTTGACAGCGCAGCCAACTGGGCTTGGCGGTCGACATTGTCTTGGTCGATGGACAGCCGGCTGCTGGTGGCGACCTTGCATGGCGCGCCCACAGGCAATGAACCAGCCACAGCCAGCCCGGTTTTTGATGTGGCTGTTGTGGCGGCGGATGGCAGTTTCTCCGCGCCAGTGCAGCCGATGGCGGGCATGTGGGCGGCGCCGGCATTCTCGCCAGTTGCAGCGCAGGGCGAATTCAGCGAAGGCTATATCGCCTGGCTGGCAGCGCGCGAGCCCGAGACCAGTTTGAGCAGCCAGTATGACCTGCTGGTCGCCGATCGTGATGGCAGCAATGAACGCCGCCTCTTCCCTGCAGAAGGAAAAGCCGGCCTGGAGCGCAGCGACTACGCGACGCATGCGCCACTTTTTGCCTGGAGCCCCGATGCGCGCCACATCGCCATCATCTATCAAGGCGATCTGTGGCTGGTCGATATTGAAAGCGCCGCGGCGACTCAAGTTACTTTTGACGGCGCGTCGACTTACCCGGTCTGGAGCGGCTGATGCGCCAGCTCCTCACGATATTTCTGTGTTTGGCGCTGGTTGGCGGCAGTTTGGCAGCTACGTTGGGCACACAGCAATTGCGCGACTTCGAGCTGCGCGGTTATGTTGATCCGACGCAAGACCATAACCTGCCCTTCCGTACGCCGCGCGCCGGCGTGAATGTCGAGCTGCTGCAATACCCGCCCGACGAAATGCGTCGCCAGCTGGAAAGAATGCGTGGTTCCAACTTTCGCTGGCTGCGGCAATTTGCGCGCTGGGATGAGATTGAGCCGCGGCCAGGCGCATTGGACTGGTCAGGCTGGGATGCGCTGGTAGAGCAGATGCGGGCTTTCCCCGAGCTGGAATTGGTGGTCGTGCTGATGAATACGCCGGCTTGGGCGCGCCTGCAACACCCCACACGCGCGTTGACCTCAACCGCCCCGCCAGCCGATCTGGACAGGTTCGCCCAATTCGTCAGCCAGTTCGCGGCGCGCTATGGCGAAACGATCGACTATTATCAGATTTGGGATGAACCCAACCTGGACGATGCCTGGGGCGGCCTGGATCCGCGGCCAGCCGAATATGTCGCGCTGCTGGAAACTGCGCGCCGAGCTATCTTGCGCAGCGACCCGACAGCAAAAATTGCCGCGGCCGCCCTGGCACCCACCACAGAAACCGCCGGGCAAAATATCAGCGACATCCGTTATTTGCGCGCGATGTACGCTCATGGCGCGCGCGACTTGATGGATATCGCTGCCGGCAAACCATACGGATTTGAGCATTCGCCACTGGACCGGCGCGTCGATGAAAGTCTTCTGAATTTTTCGCGTTTGATCGCCCTGCGCGAAATTATGCTGGAAAATGGAGACGGGCGAAAACCCTTGTGGGCGAGCCATTTCGGTTGGAATGCCTTGCCGCCTGGCTGGCAGGGAGACGAATCCATCTGGGAGGGGGTCAGCCAGGAAGAACAATTGACTTTCACCCAGCAAGCCATCCAGCGAGCGCGCCGCGAATGGCCCTGGCTGGGCGCGATGTTCTTGCATCATTGGCAGCCGGACGCGCCCATCACCAGCGCCCAATGGGGATTCGCCCTCGTGCAGCCCGATGGCACGCCGACTCCGCTGCTGAATGCGTTGCCAGCGATCAATACAGAAACTCTTGCGCAAGACGGTCTTTACCATGCTCGCAACGCCTATACGCGCTACAGCGGCATCTGGCAATTCAGCCAACGCGGCGCAGACATCGGCTGGCTGAATACCAGCGACAGCCAACTGGACTTCGACTTCTTCGGCAGGGATGTCGCTATGCTGGTCAACGAAGACGATTATGTGGCTTTTTTGTATCCGCAGGTCGATGGCGCGCCAGCCAATGCCGCCCAACACGATGCCGATGGCAATGCCTACATCTTCCTGCGCAGCAACAATCAACAGCCCCAGACGACTCTGGCGCCGGTCGCGCGCGGGCTGCCGCTGGACACACACACCTTGACCGCAATCGCCGATCAAGGCTGGGACCGCTGGGCTATCGCCGGTTACGCTGTCAGTTCCGGCAACCTGTCCGAGCCATATAATCGGCAGATCGCGCTGGGCATCTTGACCACCCTGGTCTCGCTGGCGGCGCTCTTCACCTCGCTGATCAAAGCGCCCTGGGCACAGTGGCTGCCGCGCATCTCGCTGATTAGCGGCGGTCTGGGCGCGACTTTGCACCTGCTGTTGACCGGCATAACTTCGCTGGCGATGATGCTTGCCATGCTATTGACCTGGGGTATGCCCAAGCCAACGCTGTTCCTGCGCGACGAAGTCAATTTGCTGCTGGGACTGTTGACCGGCGGCTTGCTGTACTTCTCGCCAGGCTTGCTGCTATCGCTGTTGTGCGGGCTGGTCCTCTTCGTTTTGGTGTTTCAGCGGCTGGAAAACGGACTGATATTGACGTTCGTCTGGGCACCCTTCTTTTTGTATCCAGTTGAGCTGCATACTTACGCTTTCCCCATGGTCGAAGTGATGATTTTACTCACTACAGCGGCGGGATTGCTGCGCGGGCTGGCAGCGCTGGGCAGCCGCTTGCAAATGCGCAATGCAGGATTCCCGCTTTTTTCCTGGCAGCAGGTCCGACATATACACTGGCTGGATGCCCTGGTGTTGTGCCTGGTTGGGCTGGGCGTCGCATCGCTGCTTTGGACGCGGCAACTTCCCAGCGCGACCACCGAACTGCGCACACTACTCGTTGAACCAGCGCTATTTTATTTGCTGATCCGCTGCACGCGCCCCAACCGTTCCACGCTAATGCGCTATTTCCATGCTTTGACCGCCGCGGCGGTTATCGTGTCGATTATCGGCTTGTTTCAATATTTCCTGGGCGACATAGTGATCGTTGCCGAGGCTGGCACGACTCGATTGCAAAGCGTCTATGGTTCGCCCAACAATATCGGCTTGCTGTTTGGGCGAGCGATCCCAATCGCTCTGGCCTTGTTGCTGGTGCCGCTGCCGGCTCGTCTGCGCGCGTGGGCTGGGGTCAGCCTGCTGATTATGCTGCCAACCCTGGCGCTGACACAGAGCGTGGGCGCGATTTTGCTCGGCATCCCGGCGGGCTTGGCGGTGGTCTGCCTGGCTTGTTATGGGCGGCGCGCGCGATTGCCCCTGCTGGGAGCGAGTTTGGCTGGCGTAGCTGGATTCGGCGTTTTGACGCAGATTTCAGCTCGCTTCGGCGGGCTGCTCGATATCGGCAGCGGCACGACATTTGTGCGCCTGCGTCTGTGGGAAAGCGCGCTTGCGATGATCCGAGACCGTCCATTGACGGGTATCGGGCTCGACCAGTTCCTGTATCTGTATGGCGGCGAATACCTGCGCCCGGATGCCGTGCACGACAGCGACTTGTCGCATCCACACAATTTCGCGCTGGATTTTTGGACGCGCCTTAGCCTGCTGGGATTGCTCGCCTTCTTTGCCATACAAGCTGTATTTTGGCATCTGGCGCTGGGGACGCTGAGGGCTGCGCGTGGCCGTGACGCGCCGATATTTGCCATGGCGGTTGGCTTGATGGGCAGCATGGCTGGTTTGCTGGCGCATGGGCTGATTGACAACAGCTATTTTGTCATCGACCTGGCATTTATATTCATGTTTCAGTTGGCGGCTATGTTGCGCTTGAGAGAGCTGGCGGCGCATTTACCTGCGCGCGAGCAGGCACATGTGCTAGACTGGCATGGATAAAGCGGCGGGGAGGCGAAGCAACTTGCGACTACTCATAACCGGTGGCGCGGGCTTCATTGGCTCGCATCTGTGCGATCGCTTCCTGCGCGATGGCCAGCGAGTCGTCGCTATGGACAACTTCATCACTGGCTCGCCCGACAACATCGCGCATTTGGCAGGAAACCGACAATTTGAATTCATCTATCACGATGTCAGCAATTTCATTCATGTGCCGGGACCCGTTGATGCCGTGCTGCATTTTGCCTCGCCCGCCAGCCCGATCGATTACCTGAAATACCCTATCCAGACGCTCAAGGTCGGCGCGCTGGGCACGCACAATGCGCTGGGTTTGGCGCGCGCAAAAGGAGCAGGCTTCCTGCTGGCATCGACATCCGAGGTCTATGGCGATCCGTTGGTGCATCCACAAAGCGAAGCCTATGCCGGCAATGTCGACCCGGTTGGACCGCGCGGCGTCTATGACGAGGCGAAACGATTTGCCGAAGCGCTGGTCATGGCGTATCACCGCGAGCATAAAATGGACACGCGCATCGTGCGCATCTTTAACACCTATGGTCCCCGCATGCGGCTGGATGATGGGCGCGTCGTGCCGAACTTTATCGGGCAAGCTGTCCGCGGCGAGGCGCTGACCATCTATGGCGATGGCACGCAGACGCGCTGCTTCCAATATATTGATGATCTGGTCGAGGGCGTCGTGCGGCTCTTGCATAGCGATCTCGTCGATCCGGTCAATATCGGCACCACCCGCGAGATCTGCATCCGTGACTTTGCCGAAGTCGTCAATCGCGTGGCGGGCAACGCCGCTGGCACCATCTATGCCGAGGGCTTGCGCATTGATGGCGACCCACAAACACGCAAGCCGGATACCACACGCGCACGGCAGACTCTGGGTTGGCAGCCGCAGGTCGCGCTGGACGCGGGGCTGATGCGCACAATCGACTATTTTCGCTCGCTGGTCGCGGCCGGCAAAGCGCCTGGCTAAGCGCATGTTGCCCATGTTGGTGGCGCTGCTGACGCTGTCGCCGCTGCGTGCGTTGATCGCGGCGGAAAGTGGTCTGCGCCTGCCGCTGAGCATCGACCAGATCTTGCTGTTGATCTGCGCGCTGGTGTGGTTTGGCGGCCTTGTCTTGCGGCGCAGGCAGCTGCTGCAGCTCGAGCGCAATCCCACTCTGATCGCGACAATTCTATTGACCGCCGTGTTCGCCAGTGGCGCATGGACCAGCGCGTCGCTGTCCGAATGGCTCAAGGAGTGGCTGAAGTGGCTGGTGATGGCTGGTTTGATCTGGCAGTTGTCTTTTTTGCGAGGCGGTCGCTGGCGTTGGCTAGTCTATGCGGTGGCGGTTGCAGCGGTGGGCAACGCCCTGGTGGGATTGTATATCTTCCTGGGTGGCAGCGGTGCCGACCATCTGTTGATCCTCGGGCGCTTCTATCGCGCTTTTGGGACTTTCGGTCAGCCCAACCCTTTCGGTGGCTTCATGGGCATCGCCTTGCCAATCTGCAGCATGGCCGCCTGGGGAACAGCCGGGCGGCTTTGGGCGAATTGGCGCGCCGGGATATCGGTCAATGCCGCGCAGATCGCGCAGTTGCTGGCCTGGGCTGCATCGGCGCTGTTGGTGGCGGCGGCTTTGTTGGCATCGTGGAGTCGTGGTGCCTGGCTGGGCACAGCATTGGCAGCGTTCATCCTGGTGATAGCGCTGCCGCGGCGCCTGCTGTATGGTTTGTTGTTGGCATTGATGATGGTCGCGCTGGTCGTCATGTTGTGGCAAACGGGCATCTTGCCAGATGCCTTGGTCTCGCGGCTGACATCGTCTGTGACCGATCTGGTCGCTATCAACGATGTGCGCGGTATTGATGCGCATGCCGGCAACTACGCCGTGATAGAGCGGCTGGCGCACTGGCAGGCAGCTGTCGAAATGGCGCGCGATCATCCGTTCTTCGGTGTCGGGCTGGGCAATTACAGCGTTCGTTATGCACAATATCGGCTGATTAACTGGCAGTTGCCTTTGGGGCATGCCCACAATACCTATCTCAACCTGCTGGCAGAGACGGGCATGTTCGGTCTGCTGGCTTATCTGGCTTATTGGGCTGTTATGCTGCGGATTTGCTGGTCGCTGCGGCAGCATCCCGAACCATTCGCGCGATCGCTGGGCGTCGGCTTGCTGGGCTGCTGGACCTACCTGGCCGCGCACAGCTTCTTTGATTACCTGTTTGTCAACACCCTGTTTTTGCATATCGGTGTATTATTGGGCGTTCAGGCGATCTTGCATCATCAGACGCAATCGGCTTTGCAACTGGAGTAAGTATGTCGGGCACATTGACAGCCGATGCCAAAAATGCGCCGCGCCGCCATCACAGCGTGAGCACGCCAATTGACCGACTCATCATGCGGGTAGCCGAGCGTCTGGGCGGCAGCAAAGCCAAAGAGCTGGAGCGCTTCATCAAGTTCGCATTTGTCGGGCTGTTGGGCTTCGTTATCGACAGCGGCACAGTCATCATCTTGCAGAATAGCCTGCTGCCGCCCGTGACCGCAGCCAACGAGCCGCTCGATGCCAATGTGGCGCTGGCCACCACAGTGGCTTTTGTGCTGGCTGTCTGCAGCAATTTCGTGTGGAATCGCCTGTGGACCTATCCCGATTCGCGTTCGCGGTCGGCGCGCAAACAGCTGACCCAATTCGTCATCGTCAGTGTGATTGGCTGGTCGCTGCGCACGCTGTGGATTGACATCGCCTATCAGGGGCTGGGCGAGCTTTCCACGACGTTCATCCAAATGCTGCAAGCCGATTATGCGCCGGCTCTGCTCGACCAAAACAAACTCGGCACCATGTTGGCGCTTTTCTTCGGCGTGATTGTCGTCACCGCCTGGAACTTCCTCGCCAATCGATATTGGACCTATAACGACGTAGACTAAAGTGCAACGTATCGCGCTCGACTACACCCCAGCCATTGAGCAGCGCGGCGGCATCGGGCGCTATGTCCGCGAGTTGACGGCGGCGCTCGCCAGCCTGGACGGCGACAACGATTATCGGCTTTTTGTGGCAGGCGCAAATCATTCGTCCCTGCCCACAGCGCCCTCGGCGAACTTCAGTTGGCGACCGACTCGGGCGACGCCCCTCTGGTTGACGCGTTTGTGGCATCGAGCGCGGATTCCCTTGCCTGTCGAAGTTTTTTCCGGGCGCATAGACTTGTTTCACGCCACAGACTTTGTGCTGCCGCCGACCTTGCCCGCCACGCAAACATTGCTCACTGTGCACGATTTGTCCTTTGTGCGCGTTCCCGAGGCAGCCAGTCCGCCGCTCAAAGCCTACCTGGATGCTGTTGTGCCGCGTTCGGTAGCGCGCGCCAAGCACATCCTGGCGGACTCGCAAGCGACCAAAGACGATCTCGTAGCGCTCTATGGTACGCCCGCCGACAAAATCACAGTCCTGTATTGCGGCGTCGATTCACAATTCCAACCAGTAAATGATCGAGACTTGCTCAGCGCTTGCCGGCGCAAATATGGCTTGGACGGCTTCGACTACCTGCTGTCGGTGGGCACAGTCCAGCCGCGCAAGAATTACAGCCGCGTCATTGCAGCAGTGGCAGCCGCACGCCAGCAGGGATACGACTTGCATTATGCCATTGCGGGCGGCAAAGGCTGGCTGGAAGACGAGATGCAGCGGACGATTGACCGGCTGGGCGCGCAACCCTATGTACATCTGCTGGGATTGACAGACGACGCCGACTTGCCGGCGCTCTATAGCGGGGCGCGGGCGCTGGTCATGCCCTCGCTCTACGAAGGCTTTGGCTTGCCCGTTCTAGAAGCCTTTGCATGTGGCACGCCGGTCATCAGCAGCAATCTGTCATCGTTGCCCGAAGTGGCTGGAGAAGCGGCTCTGCTGGTCGACCCATACGATATTGAGAGCCTGGTCGATGCTATTGTGGCGCTGGAAGAACAGCCCGGCCTGCGTCAGCGACTCGTGCAGGCAGGTTATGAGCGAGCCGCGCAATTCACCTGGCGGCGCTCGGCGCAACAACTACGTTCGATTTATGCCGCGCTGCTGGGCGGGTGAATCGCCGCCCGTGCTATACTGGTGGCGTTCCATTGCGAAGCAACTTTCCAGCCCATGCGCAGCGACCGACCAGCCAACCGCCCGCTCGTGACTATCAGCCTGCTGATGTCGCTGCTGATGGGCTTGCTGCTGCCCTGGCTGCTCGCGCCAAACGCGGCAATGACATTAAATGCCTACGATCTGGCGGAATGGGCGAGCCTACATCCGGCGCAGCGAGGCACCAACCCACCTTTGGTCGTGCCCTTGCTGCTGCGCGCCCAACTGGTGATTTTGTGCGCGCTGGCCGGCGTGGCCGCGCAGTGCACGCTGGAGAAGCGAGCCACCGCGCTGGTCATTGTCGCGCTGGCTGTGGCGCAGTTGCCGCCGATTGAGTTCGTCTATGACATCGGCAACCTGAATTATCGACAGCAATTTGGCTTGGCGCTTGCCAGCTTGATCCTGGGCATGGCTGCGTTGCGCTGGATAAATCGCCGTTGGCAGCCCCTATTTGTGGCTGTTTTCGGCTTGGTCGGCGCGCTCACGACGCTGGCGGGCGCAACACTGGCGCTGGATGTCTTTGCCAGTTTGGCGAGTGGCGGCAGCGCTGGGCTGGGCGTTTGGATAGCCATAGCGAGTTATATCTGCCTGTTCGTGAGCGGGTTTCGCGCCTTGGTTGCCGCCGCGCTCCCAAAAATATGAATGAAACATAGACGGCGACCGCGGTCGCCCGGTTGGATCGCACTTGCGCGTATTCTGTTATTTTGAAGATGCGACAGCAGGTGGCGAGCCGGGCTAGTCGGTCATGTTAGAGCGGATATACTCCACGGCTTGACCGACTGTTTCGATGCGCTGGGCATCTTCATCACTAATTTCGCCTCCGAATTCTTCTTCAAATGCCATAATAAGTTCAACGAGGTCAAGCGAATCGGCTTCCAGGTCTTCGCGGAAGCTGGCGTCTGCTACAACGCGCTCATCTTCGACGCCCAAGAGCTCGACTACGATACCTTGCACACGCTCTTCGATGGTTGCCATGTCTGCTGTCCTCCCAAATACCGATCCGGTGTCTCAATCCATAGCCGCCGATTATACTGTGTTTCTTTGCGCCTGCCAGCCTGATTGCAAGCGGCTCGATGATTGACAGCCCGCCGCGCAAACAGTAGCATAGACAGTTGTGCCAGCGTGACAGCCCTGCCTACAGGAACACCGCTCCATGTCGAAAGTAACGGAATTGCCTACGACCGAAAGCCGCAAGGTCGATCATATTCGCATCAATTTGGAGCAGGATGTGCAATTCCCACGCTTGACGACCGGCTTGGAGAAGCTGTGTTTCTTGCATCAAGCGCTGCCCGAGCTCAGCCTGCGCCAGGTAGACACATCCACGACGATTTTTGGCAAGCGATTGTCTGCGCCCATATTGATCTCGTCCATGACCGGCGGCACAGACTTGGCGCGCGGCATCAACCGCAACCTGGCCCATGCGGCGCAGCGGCATCAGATCGCCATGGGCTTGGGTTCGCAGCGAGCGGCGATCGAAGATCCAGCGCTGGAAGCCAGTTATGCGATCCGCGATATCGCGCCGGATATCCTGCTCTTCGCCAATATCGGCGCGGTGCAGTTGAATTATGGCTATGGGCTTGCGCATTGTCAGCGAGCGGTCGACATGGTGGGCGCAGACGCCTTGATTTTGCACTTCAATGCGCTGCAAGAAGCTGTACAGGCGGAAGGCGATATCGACTTCTCCGGGCTGCTGCACAAGGTGGAGAAACTCTGCGCAAAGTTGCCCGTGCCCGTCATCGCCAAAGAAGTTGGCTGGGGCTTTTCGCGGTCGGCTGCTCGTTCTCTGGCGAGCGCGGGCGTGGCGGCGATTGATGTAGCGGGGGCTGGCGGAACCTCGTGGAGCGAAGTCGAATATCACCGTTCCCCAACCGCCTTTCATGCCCGGGTCGCGCGCAGCTTTGCCGATTGGGGCATACCCACTGCCGATGCGCTTGTGGCTGCGCTTGCGGGCGCGCCAGAATTGCCGATATTCGCCAGTGGTGGCCTGCGCGATGGCATCGACATCGCCAAGTGCATCGCTTTGGGCGCAGATTTGGCTGGACTGGCGGGTCCTTTCTTGCGCGCCGCCAGCGAATCAGCCGAGGCCATCAGCGAGCTCATCCGCGAGTTGACCGCCCAACTGCAGATTGCCATGTTTTGCAGCGCTTCGCGGGATATCAACTCGCTGCGACAAGCGGAATTGCTGCCTGTGGGATCGCCTCCACAAACTCGCGAATGACATAATTGCTCAGCAATCTTCCCGAATCGCTCAATCGCAAGCGTTCGGCTTCGATGCGAAGCAGCCCCAGCGCCGCCAGTTTGTGGCATTGCTGCGGGAACATGTCGGTGATATCCGCGCCAAACCGCTTCTGAAAACGCGCTCGGCACACACCTTCCCGGGTTAGCCGCAGGTTCATCATCAAGGTCTCGTACAGATCGTCGTCGGCGGACACAGCCTGATGTTTGGCCACAGCCGACGTCAGTGGGAACGGTCGCTGGTCCGGCTGCGCCTTGTCCAGCGCGGCGATGTATCGTCCGGGCGCGGTGATGGTCGAATAACGCGAGCCATCAGCAAATCCGTGCGCGCCAGCGCCTATGCCGATGTAGTGCAGGTTGCGCCAGTATTGCAGGTTGTGTCGGCATTCGCGGTCGGGGCGGCACCAATTGCTGAGTTCATATTGCCCATAGCCGGCCTGCGCCAAATAATCCGCAGCATATTCATACATGTCGGCGAAGAGGTCATCGTCCGGCTGCGGCAGCGCGCCCGCATCGACTTGCATCCGCAGCGCAGTCCCGCCCTTGAGCTCCAGCCCATACATGGAAATGTGCTCGGGACTGTAACCAGCTGCTGCAGCGACCGTCTGTTGCCAATCCGCCAGCGATTCAGCGGGCGAGCCGAAAATGACATCCAGATTCAAGTTGTCAAAGCCGGCTGCGCGGGCGCTGCGCACAGCATCGGTCACCGCCTGGACATCATGCTGCCGATCAAAAAGCTGCAAAATGCGCGGGTTGGCGGATTGCATGCCAATGCTGATTCGGTTGAAGCCCAGCGCGCGCAATTCGCTTAGGTAGCCGTTGGACAAGTCGTCAGGATTGGCTTCCAGCGAGATTTCGATGTCGTCAGACAGAGCGAACGCAGCATGCAGCTGGCGCATGATTTGCTCGAATTGGCCGGGAGAAAGCAGCGACGGAGTGCCGCCACCAAAGTAGACCGTATGTACGGGGCGCGAGGGGCTGCTGCGGCCGGCATAAGCCAGCTCGGCACAGACCGCGCGCGCATAAGCGGGAATCAGGTGCGCCAGGTCGATATAGGTGTTGAACGCGCAATAGCTGCAGCGCGCGCTGCAGAAAGGGATATGGATATAGATGGATAGCGGTGTTGACATAGGTTGGTCGCGGACAGTCGCGAAAGCCAATGATTGCGTCATTGTGATTGCTAAAATATAATTAAGCAAGCTGCTGAACGCGGCGGCATCTGGGCAATTGTCTTTTGGGCAGTATGGCATGAGTTTCTTTCGGCGGCTGTTTGGGCGACAGCACGGCAAGGTTGAGGGCGACCCAAGACTGCGCCGCACATCCCATGTCACGCCCAGCCGCGACCAGCCAATCCGCCCGCCTGTTGCCGAGCTTGAGCCAGACCCGCTGCCTGACGAACCAACTGATGAGCACAGCCCAGAGCCGGCACTCGCGCAGACGAAAGAGGCAAGCGAGCAGCCCGAACCAGAAGCGCAGCCGCAAACCCCGAAACCCCTGCCAGAAACTCCCGAGCCGCTCCCCCAGCCCTCGCCACGGCAGAGCGTGCCAGAGCCGCCGATCACTGAACCAGTCCCAATCTTCAAGCCCAGGCTCAAGCGCCAGCAGCAGCCCTTGACCTATGGCATCGCCAGCGATGTGGGCAGGCTGCGCACGAACAACGAAGATGCCTGCTTTGGCATGCAATGGCATTCCATCACGGTGGACGCGCGACCCGATTTCGGCTTTTTCATCGTCGCCGATGGCATGGGCGGGCACCTGGATGGCGAGCGCGCGGCCGGCATCGCTGTACAAACCCTGGCCGCCGAAATGCTGCAACGGGTGTATACGCCGCTGCTGCGCAATTTCAAAGCCAGCAACAGCCCCACCATCCTGGATTCGCTGGTCTCGGCAGCCGAGCGCGCCAACCTGGCGGTCGTCCAGGATGTGCCCGGTGGCGGCACGACCTTGTCAGCAGTGGCCATCGTTGGCAACCTGGCTTATTTGGCGCATGTGGGCGACAGCCGCGCCTACCTGGTTCACGGCAAGATCATCGAGCAGCTGACAACCGACCATACACTGGTGCAGCGCTTGATCCAAATGAAAGAATTAACGCCCGAGCAAGCCGTGCATTATCCGCAGAAGAATGTGCTCTACCGCGCTATCGGACAGAACGAAGAGCTCAAAATCGAGCGCATGATTCGCACACTGCCGCCTGGCGCGCGCATCGTCCTCTGCACAGATGGTTTGTGGGATTTGGTGGATGATAACACCATCTGCAAAGTTGTTCGATCTGCCAGCACGCCGCAAGAAGCCTGCAACCAGCTCGTCCGGTTGGCAAATGAGCGCGGGGGCATCGACAATATCTCGGTCATCGTGTTGAAGCTGCCCGATGCCCCGAGCCAGGACTGAACCCAGCCAATAGGAGACTGCGCCATGCTGAAGAGCGGACAACTTGATGTGCAGCGCAAACGCAAACGCATCCTGGTTGTTGACGACGAACCGAGAATGATCGGCTTTATCCGCATGAATTTGGAGCTGGAAAGTCATCAGGTCTTCGAGGCGCGCAACGGGCTGGAAGCGCTGGATGTGATCCGCACCCAACTGCCCGACCTGGTGCTGCTGGATGTGATGATGCCCGAGCTGGATGGCTTCGAGACCCTGCGCATGCTGCGCGAATTCAGCGATATTCCAGTCATCATGCTGACAGCGAAAGGCGAAGAAAGCGACAAGGTGACGGGGCTGGAGCTGGGCGCGGACGACTACATCACCAAGCCCTTTGGCACGCGTGAGCTGACCAGCCGCATCAAAGCCATTTTCCGCCGGCTGGAGAAACCGACCACCGACCAGGCAGTCTTGCGCATCGACGATCGGCTCAGCATCGATTTCAATCGCCGCGAGGTCATCGTGGCTGGCGAGCCTGTCAAGCTGCGCCCGACCGAATATCGCTTGCTTTATCACCTGGTCCGCAACGCCGGCTGGACTGTGCCGCACGACCAGATTCTGCAAAAGGTCTGGGGGTATGAATACCGCGATGAAGCGCATTATGTGCGGCTGTATGTCAATTACCTGCGCGAGAAGATCGAAGCCGACCCTTCCAACCCGCAGTACATAATCACCGAGCGCGGCGTTGGCTATCGCTTCATCGATTTTCGCAACTAGCCGCTGGCGTATTTAGTCCAGCATAAATCCAAAATCCAGGAAGAGGCAGGTTCGCCCTTTTGTGGCGCGCGAAACTTGCTTGCAAGGCAATTCGCCATGCGCGCGAAAAACAAATATGGAGCGATTGCGCCGCTTGAACTTCTTTTTTAGGGTGCTCCATTGCGACTTGCTGGGCGCAGCCTTGCCCTCTTGCAATTGAAAGTAGCTTTGGTCGAATATCGCGCGGTAGTGATGGTCTTCAAATTCGATCAGCCGCAGCAAAGCCGCGCCGCGCGGACTGGACAGCACAGTATTGGCGATGCCGGCGGCATAACTGTGCTTGACCTTGCGAAAGACGGGCAGGTCTGTTGACATTGACGCGCTTTCTGGCCGGGTTTCTGGGCAAGTGATTAAACCACACCGGGCGCGATGGGCATAGTGGGGCTGCCGGACCGTTTGTCTGCGCATGACCGCTGGCATTCTGGCGGCTGGGCTGTACAATGCTTGTGGAAACGAGGAGGCAGCATGAGCCAGGTTGATGGTCAAAGTTTCAAGAATATCCTCGCCTGCTGGACGGCGGGCATCACGGTGGTCAGTGTGGCATCGCGGGGAGACTGGCAGGCAATTACGGTCAACTCTTTCGCCAGCGTGAGCATGCAGCCGCCGCTGGTCGTGCTGAATATCGCCAATCGTCTGGATATTGCTGCATACATTCTGCGCGAGAAGCACTTCGCGATCAGCATCTTGTCCGATCAACAACTGGATATGGGCAAGCGCTTCGCCGGCTATGATGACCACCTGCGCGAGAATCGATTCGACGGCCTGGACTGCGAAACCAGCGCGCTGGGCGATCCCATCATCGGCGATGCGATGGCCTGGCTATCGTGCGCATTGGAGCAACGGATTGATGTCGGCGAAAACTCCATGATATTGGGCAAGGTGGTCGAAGGCGGCTGGACAGACGACAAGCTGCCGTTGCTGTATCACAACCGCCAATGGGGTGTCTTCCAGCCACAAGAAGACAAATAAGGTTACATCAACTCGGCTGCGGCGATGGCGGCGCCGATGATGCCAGCTCGGTTGCGCAGCTGGGCGGGCACGATTTGTGTATCGCATTTGATATGTGGGAAGAAGTTCCTGTACCGTTTGCTGACGCCGCCGCCAATAATGTACAAGTCGGGCGTAATCAGCGCTTCCAGATATTGCAGATACTCCGAGAGCCGTTTGCCCCACTGCTTCCAGGTAAAACCTTTTTGCTCGCGAGCGCGGTCGGATGCGCGCGCTTCGGCATCTTTGCCGCGGATGACCAGATGTCCAAACTCCGTGTTGGGCACCAGTTTGCCATCCATGAACAGCGAACTGCCGATGCCGGTGCCCAGCGTCAGGATGACGACCAAGCCGTCCACGCCTTTGCCAGCGCCAAACCTCATCTCCGCGATGCCAGCTGCGTCGGCGTCATTGAGCATCAGCACGGGATTGCCCGTGTGTTTTCCAAGCAGCGCAGCCGCGTCTGTGCCAACCCAGCCTTTGTCTACATTGGCAGCGGTCAGCGTGACACCGCGCTTGACCACTGCGGGAAAGGTGCAGCCGATCGGCGCATCCCAGTCAAAATGGGACGATATGCGGGCGACGACTTTTGCGACTGACTGCGGTTTGGATGGCTGCGGGGTGGGAATCCGCAGGCGGTCGCCGACGAAATCGCCCTTGTTGCAATCAACTATCGCGCCTTTGATGCCCGAGCCACCGATATCAATACCCAGGATCTCCATTGCGCGCGCCTTTCGTCCACGGTCTGCCGAAGCAAGTGTACCACAGGCGATTGGGGGCGCAGGTGGTTATGTCGCACAATAACAAGTATACTGACAACAAGTTGATCTTCACGAGGTGTGGATATGCGCGCGATATTCACTGTTGTTTTTGTGGCTCTGCTGTTGGTGGCGAGCCAGGCTGCTGCGGCGCAGACAACTTGCCTGCCCAATGGTTGTGGCGTTCCCGGCAGCACGATCGAAGCGCACCGCTCTCCCAATGTGCGCTCGCTGACCGTTGACGACGAGCTGCTGGGCGACCGCGATTATCGGCAGGTCAATGGCTCGCTCGCCATTTACAGCGCGCCCGACAGCCCCGAACCCGACAGCTATGGCGAAGGCTATACTTTTGTCACTGTGCAGGAAGACCATGGCGAATGGGCGAAGGTCGGCGAAGATCAATGGGTGCGCACAGACAACCTGGGCGAACGTTTCACGCCGTCTCGATTTGCAGGCGCGTTGCTGCCGCTGGATGGCAACCTGCCCTTCACCGTCGCCTGGACATTGACGCATCTGCGCGGCTCGAAGACGCCCGGCGCTCCCGAAGCCGCAGACAATCGATTTCTATATCGCTACAGCCGTGTCTATATCTATGCCGCCGTGCAGGTTGATGGCTATGACTGGTATCAGATCGGGCATGACCAGTGGGTGCATCAGTTCAAAGTAGCGAAGATCTTGCCGGTTCCGCGTCCGGCGACAGTCGATACGCACAAGTGGATCAGTGTCGACCTCTATGAACAGGTGGCGATCGCCTATGAAGGCGAAACACCCGTCTTTGCCACGCTGGTGTCTTCGGGCATGGCTGACTGGCCGACCAACGAAGGCGTTTTCCATGTCTATGTGCGCTTCACGCGCGCACTGATGAGCGGCGCGTACAACCAGCCCGATTTCTATTATCTGCAAGAAGTGCCCTGGACGATGTATTACGATGACCAGATCGCGCTGCATGGCGCCTATTGGCACGATGGCTTTGGCTTTCGGCGAAGTCACGGCTGTGTCAACTTGGCCATCACCGATGCGCATTGGCTCTTCCAGTGGTCGGAAAGCGAATATGACTACCAGGCAGCCGATTACACGGGACCAGCCGTGTATGTCTATTCCAGCGGCGATTATGACTGAAACTGGCTAGACAGCCAGCGCTTCATCCGCCAAACGAAATGACTCGATATAGCCCTGCGCCGCCAACAATTCGGCATTGAGGATGCTGCAGCCGGCCGCCCCGCGGATGGTGTTGTGCGAAAGAGAAGCGAACTTGTAACCCAGTATGGGACATTCGCGCAGCCGACCGATACTGGTGGTCATGCCTGCGCCAGCTTCGCGGTCGCGGCGGGGTTGCGGGCGGTCGATCTGCGGTAGATATTGCAGCGGGAAGCGCGGCGCGCTGGGCAGATCGGGCACTGGCGGCAGGGCTTGGCAGGTTTCCCAATCGTCGATGATGTCGGCGATTGTCGGCTGCTGCTCCAGCTCGACCGAGATATTGACCAGGTGAGCGTCTACCACGGGCACGCGCGTGCATGTCGCGCTGACAACCATGTCCAGCTCAGCTATGCCAGCGCCGGTGAATGCGCCCAGCATCTTGCGCGACTCGGTTTCCATCTTGTGTTCGTCGCCGGGCACCCAGGGGATGACATTGTCGATGATATCCATGGACGATACGCCGGGGTAACCTGCGCCACTGATGGCTTGCTCGCTGACCAGGTACAGGCGGCGAATGCCATATTTTACAAGTGGCTTCAGCGCCATGACGACAGGCATCACCGTGCAATTGGAATTGGCAATCAATGCGCCAGTCGTCCAGCCGCGCTGCCGACGCTGCAAGCCGATCAAGCCTGTGTGCCCGGCATTGACCTCGGGCAGCAGCAGCGGCACATCGGGCAGCATACGATTGGCAGAAGCGTTGGTGCAAACGACATGCCCTTCCGCCGCCAACGCCAATTCGCGCAGGCTGGCGGCTTCTTTGGGCAGAGCCGAAAAAACCAGTGGTGAACCCAGCGGCTCGTCCAGCGCCTTGACCATCAGCGAGGCGACATCGGCTGGTGGATTGCCATTCAGCACCCAGTGCGCCGCATCGGCATAGCGTCGACCAGCGCTGCGGGCAGAGCCGACGACTTCGCGCACCTGGAACCACGGATGGTCTTCCAGCAGTTGGATGAAGCGCTGCCCCACGGCACCAGTCGCGCCCAATATCGCTACATTGAGTTTTTGCATCTTCTTGGCACCTGCCTTACATGCCGACCGTGCCCGAGCGCACTGCCGGATACGATCCCAACATCTTCACAAACGAGGTCAACTGCAGCAACTGCATCAGAAGTTCCTGACAGCGCTGTTCTTGCCAATGCCCTTCAAAGTCCAGATAAAACAGCGGCTCCCAGGGGCGGTTGCGGCGCGGTCTGGATTCGAGCTTGGTCAGGTTCAGATCGCGCTTGGCGAATTCGCCCAGGCATTCATAGAGCGCGGCGGGGCGATTGCGCGTGGCAAATACGATCGAAGTCTTGTTGTATTCGCCGGGCGGCGGGTCGCCATGCCCCATCAGCAAGAAGCGCGTATAATTGAAGGGTTCATCTTCGATCTCGCTGGCCAGCACATCCAGCTCGTACATGTCAGCCGCCAGCAGCGATGCGATTACGGCGACGCCCGGCTCGGGCGACTTCGCCAGGTCTTGTGCCGCGCCAGCCGTGTCGTACCAGCCAAAAGGCTCAAACCCATTGCGCTTCAAGAATCGCTCGCATTGCATCAGCGCCTGCGGATGACTGCGCACCTGCTGGATAGCTGCCATGGACATGCCCGGACTGGCCAGCAGGTTGTGATGCACATGCAAGATCACTTCCGCCTGGATGCGCACATCGTGGTCGAGCAGCATCTCGTATGCGCCGGCCACCGAACCAGCCAGCGCATTTTCCACCGGCAGCAGACTGTAGTCGGCCAAGCCTGTTTGCAGCGCGTCAAAGAGGCGATTGAGATCCTGGCAGGGAATGGGTTGCACATCATCGCCAAAGTGCTGGCGAACAGCGATTTCGGAGTTTGCGCCAGGAATCCCCTGATAAGCAACTTTCGACATGTGCACCTTGTTTCGTTCTTCGTGCAGGTTCCGCATCATAACCGAAAGCTGGCTCGCATAAAAGTGTCCAGCTTGCAACACATTTTTGGCGCGCGCGTATACTGGAGTGAAGGAGCCAGCCTATAAGGAGCGATCATGACAAACGAACCGCGCTTTGATCCGCTGCGCGATATTCAGCATATCGGCGAGCAAATCACGCGCCAGGTAGAAAAAGGCATCCGCGCCGTAACCAGCAATCCCGAGCAGCTGCAAGTGGATATGTACGAGGCGGAAGGGCATCTTTACATCAGCACGCAAAGCATAGACGGGCTGGTTAAAGAGAGCATCGATATCAGCCTGGAGTCCAACATCCTGACGATCAGTGTACAAACCGAGCCAGAGCCGACTCCCACCTCGGCGCGATTCCTGCTGCAAGAGCGGCGCTTTGGTCCCATCACGCGCGAGATTGAGCTGTCTGTCCCGGTCAAGGCGCAAGAAGCGCGCGCCAAGGTCGAAGGCGGCGGACGTCTGCTCATCAGCCTGCCGATTGACGAAGGCGTCTATGGCAATATCGCTGTGACGCCGGTGGAATAAACCTGACGCTTATGCCAGCCGTTGACGCAGATGACCCATCTCGGCGCGGTATTCAGCCGCTGCGCCGATGAAAGCATCAAAAAGCGGGTGCGGGCGATTGGGTCGACTCAGAAACTCGGGATGAAATTGGCAGCCCAACATAAAGGGATGGTCTTGCAACTCGGCGATCTCGACAAGAATGCCATCGGGGCTTAGACCGCTGAAGGCCACGCCACCCTGCAGGAATGCTTCGCGGTAGGCGTTGTTGAATTCAAAACGATGGCGGTGCCGTTCCATGATTTGCGGTCTGCCATACGCGGAAGACGCCAATGAATTGCTTTGCAAGACGCATGGATATTCGCCCAGTCGCATCGTGCCGCCCATATCGGTGATGGCGCGCTGCTCCAGCATCAGGTCAATGACCGGGTGCGGCGTGCTGACATCAAACTCGGAGCTGTTGGCGTCATCCATGCCGAGCACATTGCGCGCGTATTCGATACACATAACCTGCATGCCCAGACACAAGCCCAGATAGGGCACTTTGTTCTCCCGCGCGTGGGCGGCTGCAATAATCTTGCCTTCAATGCCGCGATAGCCGAATCCGCCCGGCACGACGATGCCATCCAACGATGCCAGTTCGTCCAGCCGCTTGCCTTTTTCCAGCTCGCCTGAGTGAATCCAGCAGACCTCGGCAGATTGTCCGCGCTGTATCGCGGCGTGCGCAAGCGATTCCTTGACCGACATATAGGCATCATGCAATTCGACATATTTGCCAACAATGCCGATGCGCAGACCTCCTGAGGCTTGGCTGCTGCGACTCAAGATGGCGCGCCAGCCGTTCAGATCGGGCGGCTGGCACTGCAAGCGGAAGCGTTCGCAGATGAAATCGCCCAAGCCGCTGGCTTCGATCATCAGCGGCACGGCATAAATGCTTTCGGTGGTCTCGAGCGGAATGACGGCATTTTCGTCTACATCGCAAAATAGCGCGATTTTGTTGATGATTTCTTGATTCACAGGGTGGTCGGTGCGAGCGATGATCACATTGGGCTGGATGCCGATGCCCCGCAGCTCGCGGGCGCTGTGCTGGGTTGGCTTGGTCTTAAGCTCGCCCGTCGCGCCGATGTGCGGCAAGAAGGTCACATGCACATTGAGCGTATCGCGGCGGCCAAACTCGGTGCGCAATTGACGAAGCGCCTCCAAGAAGGGCAGGCTTTCGATATCGCCGGCTGTGCCACCCACCTCGACAATGACGACATCCGCATTGGTGCGCTGGCCCAGCAGCTTGATGCAGCGCTTGATTTCGTTGGTGATATGCGGCACGACCTGGATCGTGCCACCCAGATAATCACCCTTGCGCTCTTTCTCTATGACAGTCAGATAAACCTGCCCCGCCGTTACATTGGACAAGCGGCTGACTGGCTCGTCCACGAAACGTTCATAATGCCCCAGGTCGAGGTCGGTCTCCGCGCCATCTGAGGTGACGAAGACTTCGCCATGCTGATAGGGATTCATCGTGCCGGGGTCGACATTGAGATATGGGTCCAGCTTTTGGATGGCGACTTTCAATCCGCGAGCCTTCAAAATGCGCCCGATAGACGCGACAGTCAGGCCTTTGCCCACTGAGCTGACGACGCCACCTGTGCAGAAGATGTATTTCGGTTTCACACGCCCATCCTGTCACTCATCATGTCAACAGCTTGCGCAGGTCATTGCGGGCAGCGCGCATATCCAAAAAGAGCAGGCCAAGTTTGGCATCGGCGCTTGCCAGCACGGTGAGCAGGCAGTTCTCGTCCAGCCCCTGCAGCAACACATAACCCGCTGTCCCTTTGATAAAAACCTGCTCCAGCTCGCCACGCCCCAGCTCACCAGCGATGCGTTCGCCCAGGGCCAGCATGGCCGCGCTCATCGCGGCGATACGCCCCTCGCCCAGGTCTTCGGGCAGCGAGGCAGCGATCATCAAACCTTCCACGCTGACCACCGCCGCCGCTTCTGCGCCGGGAGTCGTTGCGCGCAGGCTGTTCAGGCGCTCAGTAAGTAGCTCTGCATTGGCGGCTGGCACTGCGTTTCACCTGTCGTTTTCTGGCAATTGCGCTGCTTGGTGGCTGTGCAAATCTGCGCCGCGCATCGCGTATAGTATAGTTTCTCGGCCACGCAAAACAAGATGCAGGGCGGGCAAAGTTAATCGGCAGCTGCAGCCGATACAAACTAGCCAGATTTCGCTATACTGGACGCAGTCACGCGAAAATCGGACTGCTGTGCATGAGCGAAAATCCCAAAACAGCGACGCGTACGCCGCGCGCGCAGCCCACCGCCAGCTTAGTTCAAGAGCTCGCCGAGCGCATTGTGAGCGCGGTCAGCCAGGTGATCTTGGGCAAGCGCAACGAGATCCGCCTTACGACACTGGGCTTGCTGTGCCGCGGGCACCTGTTGCTAGAAGATATCCCCGGCGTTGGCAAGACCATGATGGCGAAGTCCCTGGCGAAGGCGGTTGGCTGCAGCTTCAGCCGCATTCAGTTCACGCCGGACATGCTGCCTTCGGATATCACAGGTGTTTCGATATTTAATCCGAAATCGCGTGAATTTGAGTTTCGCGCGGGACCGATCATGGCGCAGATTTTGCTGGCCGACGAGATCAACCGCGCCACCCCCAAGACGCAATCGGCGCTGCTGGAAGCCATGGAAGAGGGGCAGATGACTGTCGATGGCGTCACTTACCGCCTCAGCAACCCTTTCCTGATCATGGCTACACAAAACCCGATCGAATACGAAGGCACCTTCCCCTTGCCCGAGGCGCAACTGGACCGCTTTTTGATCCGAATCAAGATGGGCTATCCCCAGCCACAGGACGAGTTGCGCATCCTCGCCTCGCAGCAATATCAGCATCCCCTGCAAAATCTGCAGCAGGTTGTCAGCTTGCAAGAACTGCTCAATGTGCAGCAAGCCATCAAAGATGTGTATGTGGCGAAAGAGGTGCAGCAGTACATTATCAACTTGATCACGGCTTCGCGGCGGCACAGCGATGTCTATCTGGGCAGCAGTCCGCGTGGGTCGCTGGCGTTATTCCGAACGGCGCAGGCGCGGGCAGCCATGAGCGGGCGCGACTTCGTCATTCCCGATGATGTCAAGGCGCTGGCGGAGGTCACGCTGGCACACCGCATTATCGTGGGTCCGGCGGCGCGCATCAAAAATATCACCACGCGCACTATCGTCCAGGACATCCTGCAAGCTACGCCGGTGCCGGGCGCATCGGTTCGCTGAGCCCCATGCCGGTCGACCGTCGCCGCGCGCTCTATCTGCTGGCCGCGTTCAGCCTCTTCATTGCGCTCTTCACCGGGCGCGCCCACATTTTTATCATCGCCTGGCTGGTGGGCGCTTTGCTGCTGCTTTCGCGCCTGTGGACCTGGCAGTCGCTGCACGGGATCGCCCTGCGCCGCCGCACTCGCAGCCGCCGCTCGCAAGTTGGGCGGGTTTTTCGTGAAAGCTTCAGCCTGCGCACCACCAACTGGCTGCCCAAGCTCTGGATGGAAATTCACGATCATTCCACGCTGCCCGGGCACCGCGCCAGCCATATCGTGCCAAGCCTGCTGGGCAAGCGCGAATACCGCTGGACGGCCGAGACGGTCTGTTCGGTGCGCGGCGAATTTCTGCTGGGTCCGCTCACTGTCATAAGCAGCGACCCATTTGGCTTGTTCCAGTCGCCAAGACGTTTGGGCGCGACCGAGCGGCTCATCGTCTATCCGCGAGTCGTCGATATCCGGCGCGTGCTGCTGCCAGTCGGCTATCTTTCCGGCGGCGATGCGCAGCGACGGCTCACGCACCATGTCACCACCAATGCGAGCAGCATCCGCGAATATGTGCCCGGCGACAGCATGAATCGCATTCACTGGCGCTCCACCGCGCGCACCGGGGACCTGATGGTCAAGGAATTTGAGCTGGATCCGCTGGTGGATATCTGGCTTTTCAGTGACTTTTCCGCGAAATCCGCCTACGATGATGGCAGCATTCGTCGAGCCAGTCCCGGCGGCACCATCATTCCGACTTCATCGCAAATCCCACCCGCCACAGAAGAATATAGCGTGGTCATCGCGGCGTCGCTCGCCAAGCACTTCATCGATGACGAGCGCGTGGTTGGCTTCGGCGCATACACGCCAAACCGGCATTTTGTGTTGCCCGACCGCGGCAACCGGCAGTTGGCGATGATCTGGTCGGCGCTGGCGGTTGCCCATTGCACATCGGAAATGAGCCTGCGCGAGATGCTGTCTCTGGAGACGATGCAGTTCACGCGCGGCACAACATTGATGATCATCACGAGTTCGCTGGATGCCAGCTGGATCGCCGAAGCGCAGGTCTTGCAGCGGCGCGGAATCCGCCCATTTTGTGTTTTCATCGACCCGGCGACATTCAACCCGCAGTTGGATTCCAGCGAAGTGCGCGGCATGTTGCAATTGGCGAAGATCGCCTCGCTGATTGTGGGTAAAGATGACGACATCGGCCTGGCGCTGGAGCAACGTCCGATTTGAGCACCTGGACATGGGGGAAACTACATGACAAAAACATACGACGCCATTGTGATCGGCGCGGGCGCCATGGGCAGCGCAGCCGCCTATTATCTCAGCCGGCGCGGGCAGCGTGTCTTGCTGCTGGAACAATTTTCGATCGATCACCAGCGTGGCAGCTCCTATGGATTCTCGCGCATCATTCGTTATTCCTACGACAATCCTGAATATGTCGACCTGGCGAAAGATACCTACCCGCTTTGGTTTGCGCTGGAAGACGTACTTGGCGAGCAACTGGTGACGAAGACGGGCGGGATCGACTTTGGACCTGCTAGCGACCCGACTCTGCAAGCCACAATCGCATCGGTGCGCGATAGCCGCCTTGCGCATCAACTGCTTTCGCCCGTTGAAGCGCAAGAACTATTCCCGCAATTTCGCTTCGATGACAACTTCGCGGCGCTCTACCAGCCAGACAGCGGATTCGTGCGGGCTTCGCGCGCTGTCTGCGGGCATGTCAGGTTGGCGCGCGCCAATGGGGCAGAAGCGCTTGAAAATACCGCAGTAACAGCCATTCGCATCGACAGGGACAGCGTCGAGGTTGCTTCCAACCGTGGCGAATTCTCTGCGGCCAGGTTGGTCCTTACGGCTGGCTCCTGGGCAAATTCGCTGCTGGCGCAAACCGGTATCGACCTGCCGCTGCGGATCTTGCGCTGTCAACTCAATTTTCTCGCGCCGGCCGATCTGCCCATGCACAGCGCCGAGAATTGCCCGGTGTATATCGCGCACTTGCGAGAGCGTGATGGCGAATCGATCTATGGCATCCCGGCGCATGCTGGCTCGGGATTCAAAGTGGCATTCCATGCGGGACCCGCCGTGGCGAATCATGGCGAAGTCGACTATACGCCCACAGCTGCAGATGTCGAGAATCTGCGGCCATTCCTGCGCGCGCACATCCCAGGCGTCGCCGATTCGCCCGTCCAGAGCAGCCGCATCTGCCTGTATACGCAGACGCCAGATGAACACTTCATCATCGACAAGCATCCCGAAAATGCCCATGTTGTGATCGGCGCGGGCTTCAGCGGGCACGGCTTCAAGTTCAGCACAACCATCGGCAAGATGCTCAGCGATATCGCGTTGGATGGCAGCACGGAGCACAATGACAGCCTGTTCAAGCTGGCGCGCTTTATAGCTTGAGCGACCACCAGAAGAACTCGCCGACCGAAACAAAACCGTTCCTGGTCAATAGCGCGGCAACATGCTCGTCCTCAGCTGATATCAACGCTCCGATCCGCGACCGCTGCTCATCCCGCGCGCGATGATGCGCCTGGTCGATCGCCGCCTGGCTTATGTCGCCTTCCAGCCAGATGCCGCGATAAGTCAATGTGTCGACCGGCACCAGATGCGCCGCGTGAGCAGCCGTTGCCGGAGCATTCACTGGTTTGGCTGCGGCAATAACCAATGTATATGGACGAGCCGAACGCAGCAGCTTCCCCCGCGCGCAGATGCGATTCATGGCGAGATTGTCAGTCCGCACCAAAGCTCGCAGCGAATCAGCGCCGCTTTCGGATGCTGCCTGGATGCAGCGAGCCACCAGCGCATAGCCGACTCCCCTGCCCTGCACAGCCGAGTCCACAGCCAGCAAGTCCAGCTCAAAGCGCGTCTCGCCTAGAGCCGAGCGCGTCAGAAAGCTGGCGGCGAATCCGATTACCGCGCCATCCAGCTCCGCGACCAGGACAAGATTGTTGTGCAGATGGCTCGCTTTTGGCTCAATGCGCTCGACGAATGTAGTGGCGATGATGCGCGCGATGGCAGCGAGGTCGGCTTGCGCAGCCTGGCGAATAGCGAGTATCATTGATTTTTTGCCTTTGGGAGCGCATACTGGTGCGCAGAAAATAGCCAGCCGCCTGCATCGCCTGGACCCGCCTTGGTAAACGCGCCCGCCAACATCATCAGCAAGCCGGCTTTGTATCTGATCGCTTTCATCAGCGGCATGACGACGCTGGCCATCGAGCTTTCGGCTTCGCGCCTGCTGGGGAGCGTATTCGGCAACAGCAATCTGGTGTGGGCAAATGTCATCGGTTTGATGCTGCTGTACTTGACGATAGGCTACTTTCTTGGCGGACGGCTGGCCGACCGCAAGCCATACGCGTCAGTTTTGCTGCAGCTGATCCTATGGGCGGCTTTCCTGGCTGCTTTGATCCCGCTGCTCGCCCGTCCCATCATATCACGCGCGGCGCAGGCTGTCTTTGGCGCAGAGGCGGCGCTGGCTCTGGGCTCCTTTCTCGTCATTCTGGTGCTGTTTGCGCTGCCGGTCACGCTGCTGGGCATGGTTTCGCCATTTGTCATCCGCCTCGCCGTTGGAGATGTGTCACAGGCGGGCAAGGTCGCCGGGCAAGTTTATGCCATCAGCACACTGGGCAGCCTGCTGGGCACATTCCTGCCTGTGCTGGTGACGATCCCCCAGCTGGGCACGACGCGCACATTCCTGCTCTTTTCAGGCATTTTGTTCCTCGCCGCGTGCCTCCCCTTGCTGCGCATCGAGCCAAGGCAGGGTATGCGCTATTTGCTGCTGCCGCTTGTCATCGCGCTGCTGGCCAATACGACGTTGGCAGAGCCGCTTCGTCCGCCAGCCACGGGCGCAACACTGCTTTATGATAGCGAAAGCGAGTACAACTACATTCAAGTGCAAGAAGACAGCGCCGGTTTTCGCTATCTCTATCTGAACGAGGGGCAAGGCGTGCACAGTCAGTGGCACCAGAGCGAGCTGTTCTTTGGCGGCACCTGGCAATACTTCTTGGCCGCGCCCTATTTTAACACGCCGCCATATCGCGCCGACCAGGTGGAGTCTTTGTTGCTGATCGGCCTGGCGGCTGGAACATCAGCGCGTCAACATCAAGCGGTTTATGGAGGTTCCGACATCGTGGGCATCGAGCTGGATGCCGAGATCATCCAGGTTGGCGCGGAGTTTTTCGACATGAACATGGCGCAAATGCCATCTCTCCAGGTCATCGTCGGCGATGGGCGCTACGAGCTGCGACAACTGGAACGCCAGTTCACTGTAATTGGCATCGATGCCTACCGTCCGCCGTATATCCCCTGGCACCTGACGACGGTCGAATTCTTCACCGAGGTCAAAATGCGGCTGGCCCACGATGGCGCGCTGGCCATCAATGCCGGGCGTACCGACACCGACCGGCGGCTGGTCGATGCGCTTGCCAACACCTTGCAGCAGGTCTTCCCCAGCGTGCATGCCCTGGATGTGCCGCAATCGTTCAATACCATCCTGGTGGCGACTGTACAGCCTACGCAAGCGCCCAGCCTGCGCGACAATATCGCCTACCGCGTGGACTCAATTGACGCGCGGCTTTATGCGGTCCTGGGGCAGGCGGCGGACGCGCTCGTGCCATTGGGCAAAAGCGACCTCGTCTTCACCGATGACCGGGCGCCTGTCGAGAGTCTGGTCGATTCCATCGTGCTGGACTTTTTGCTGGCTGGCCGCGCAGAAGAGTTTCGGCAGCGTGATTAGCTCCCACGTGCTGAAGCTGCTGCTGACGCTGGCGCTGTTCTGCCTGCTGATGATGACGGCGGTGCGCTTGCTGCTGAGCCACGAATTTCTGCGCATTGAATACCTGCGACCGGGCTTTCCCGCCGACGGGTATGGATTCAGCGCCGATGATCGCATGCGGTACGGGCGCAAGACCATCGACTACCTGTTCAATGACGAGCCAGTCGCCTTCCTGGAAAAGCTGCGCCTGCCGTTGAGGCTGTGCTTCTTGCCACCGGCCGATGCGGAAGATTGTCCGCTGTTCAAGCAAGCCGAGCTGCGGCACATGCGGGATGTCAAGCATGTCATACAATTCGCTTTTGCCTTGGCGGCTGTCTGCGCATTGACCTTGGTTGTTGCGCTGCTGCTGGATTGGCGGGCTGGGCTGGCGGGATTGCAACTGGGCGCGTGGCTGACGCTGCTGCTGATTGGTGGGCTGGGCGTGGTGGCTTTTGCCGCATGGGACAGCGCATTTGACCGCTTCCACGATTTGTTCTTCGCGGCTGGCAGTTGGCGCTTCCCACATTCCGACAGCTTGATTCGCCTGTTTCCCGAGCAGATTTTCATTGATGCGGCGCTGTTTATCGGGGCGTTCTGCGTTGTCGGCGCGTGCCTTGTCCTGGCGCTGTGTCGGTGGGCGCTGCGGGCTCGCGGCGGCATTTGAGCATACTCACCCGCGACGCTTTGTACTATGCTAGACAGACAACCGAGCATGACGCTCACCTAGTAGCAAAGGAGACGAAAAATGGCGATTCGTGTTGGCATTAACGGATTTGGACGCATCGGCCGGCAGGTGCTGAAGGCGATGCGCGAACGTTACGCGGACGATATTGACATTGTGGCTTTCAACGACCTGGGCGACCTCGACACCATGGCGCACCTGTTTCGCTACGATTCAAATTATGGCGTTTATCCCGGCACGGTGGAGGTCGCAGACGGCGCGTTGATTGTAGATGGCGACAGTGTGGCTGCCTTGTCCCAGCGCGACCCGGCCCAGCTGCCCTGGGGCGATCTGGGCGTGGATGTGGTTATTGAAAGCACCGGCATCTTCCGCGACAAAGCCAGCGCTTCCAAACACATCAGCGCCGGCGCGCAAAAGGTCATCATATCCGCGCCAGCCAAAGGCGAAGATATCACGATTGTGCTGGGCGTCAACCAGGACAAGTATGACCCGGCCGCGCACCATGTCGTCTCCAACGCCTCTTGCACAACCAACTGCCTGGCGCCAGCCGCCAAAGTGGTCAATGACGCCTTTGGCATCCAGCAGGGCTTCATGACCACCATCCACAGCTACACCAACGACCAGCAGATTCTCGACCTGCCGCATAGCGACCTGCGCCGGGCGCGCGCCGCCGCTGTCAACATGATCCCCACCAGCACCGGGGCTGCGCAAGCTGTCGCGCTGGTCGTGCCCGAGCTGAAAGGCAAGTTCGATGGCATGGCTGTGCGCGTGCCCACACCGACTGGCTCGCTGGTAGACTTTGTGGCCACAGTGGACAAAGCGCCCAGCAAAGACGAATTGATCGCCGCGTTTGAAGAAGCCGCCGCCGGCACAATGAATGGCTATCTGGCTGTCTCGCATGAGCCGCTGGTCAGCAGCGATTATGTGGGCAATCCCTTTTCCAGCATCATTGATGCGTTGGCCACCGATGTTGCGGGGAATCTTGTCAAAGTGATCACCTGGTACGACAACGAATGGGGCTATTCGTGCCGCACGGCGGACTTGACGAAGTTCGTTGGCGACCGCCTCTAGAGCCAGGCAGGAGCATGAACAAACTGTCATTAGGCGATGTCGAGCTTGTCGGTAAGCGCATTCTCGTCCGCGTGGATTTCAATGTGCCGCTGGCTGGCGCGCGCATCACCGACGATACGCGGATCCGCGCCGCGATCCCCACGCTGCAACGGATATTGAGCGACGAGCCTCGCGCGGTCATTCTGCTTTCGCACTTGGGCCGCCCCAAAGGCCAACGCCGCGCGGACATGTCGCTCGCGCCTGTTGCGCCGGCGCTGGCTGCGGCTCTGGGATGTGATGTCGCTTTTGCGGACGACTGCATCGGTCATGTGGCGCAGCAGGCTGTGAATGCGCTGCCCGCGTCTGGCGTGCTGCTGCTGGAAAATACCCGTTTTCATCCGGGCGAAACAGCCAACGACCCGCGCTTTGCAGAAGAATTGGCGCTGCTGGGCGATGTCTTCGTCAACGATGCCTTTGGCACAGCCCATCGCGCGCATGCCTCCAATGTCGGCGTGGCCCAGCATCTGGTTGCGGCCGCGGGCACCCTGCTGGAGAAAGAGATCGACTATCTGGCGACCGCGTTGGAAAAGCCACGGCGGCCATTTATCGCCATCATCGGTGGCGCAAAGGTTTCGGGCAAGATCGATGTCATCGAGGCGCTGCTGGACAAAGTGGACAAGTTGCTGGTGGGCGGCGGCATGGCGAATACATTTTTCGCCGCGCAAGGACGCGACATGGCAGATTCGCTGGTCGAGCGGGATGCGCTGGATTTAGCACGCGATTTGCTGGCGAAAGCTGGCGACAAATTGATGCTGCCGATTGATCAGCGCATCGCCGATGACTTTGCCAATGACGCAACGCAGCGTGTCCTGGGCGCGGACGAAGATGTTCCAGCAGGCTGGCAGTCCCTGGATATCGGGCCAGCGACTGTTGCCGCCTTCGGCGCGGAAGTGGCTGGGGCTGGCACGATCGTATGGAATGGACCCATGGGCGTGTTTGAGATGCCGGCCTTTGCGCTGGGCACAGCCGGGGTGGCGCACGCGCTGGCAACGGCGACCGCAACCGGGGCAACCAGCATCATCGGTGGTGGGGATTCGGCGGCGGCCGTGGCGCAAGCTGGCTTGACGGCTGCCATGTCGCATATATCCACGGGCGGCGGCGCAAGCCTCGAGCTGCTGGAAGGCAAGAAACTGCCCGGCATCGCGGCGCTGTCTGAACGCGAAGCAAGCCAAAGTTAGGCGATTACGATGAAGGAGCGCGACATGCACAGAAAGCCGATCGTGGTGGGCAACTGGAAGATGAACAAGAGCCCGCGCGAAGCTATCGACTTTGTCAAGCAGCTGGAAGCGCGCGTCCGCGAATTCGACTCGGTTGACAAAGCGGTTGCGCCGACCAGCCTGGCTCTGACCGGCGTTTCCGATGCCTTGCAAGGCACACAGCTGCTGGTCGCGGCGCAAAATGCCCACTGGAAAGTCGGTGGCGCCTTCACCGGCCAAGTATCGGCAACCATGCTGCGCGGGTTGGCGCAATTCGTCATCCTCGGACATTCAGAAGTGCGCGCCTACCTGGCGGAGACCGACGCCAATGTCAACCGCAAAGCCAAAGCTGCCTTGGCGGCGGGCTTGCAGCCGATCATCGCGGTGGGCGAAAGCCTGGCGCAGAATGAAGCCGGCGAGACGATCGACTTTGTGCGCGGGCAAGTGAGCGCGGCGCTGGCTGGCATCTCGGCTGCGGACATGGCGCGCGTGGTCATCGCCTACGAGCCGCTTTGGGCGATTGGCACCGGCAAGAGCGCCACCAGCGAGCAAGCCGACGGCATCATTGGCGCGGCTGTGCGAGAACCGCTGCGCGAGCTTTACAATGACAGCGTCGCGGACAACACACGCATTCAATATGGCGGCAGCGTCAAACCGGGCAATATGGCCGAGTTTATGGCGCAGCCAAATATCGATGGCGCATTGGTCGGCGGCGCATCGCTGCATGTCGACGACTTCGCCGCATTGGTAGAAATTGCTGCGCGTGTGAAAGGGTCTTAAGCTGCGCGAGCTTGACTTTCTGGCGCAATTGGTCGCGCTGGGATTGCTGTTTGTCGCATTCCGGCGAGCAGAGCGCTGGCTGCATCAGCATATCTTCAAAGTCGGCTGGCTGTTGACCAACAATTTTCAGATCACAACCATCCTCTATTACAGCCTCTTCTTGCCCGGCATCGTGCTGCACGAGTTGTGCGTTTGGCTGCTGGCGGGATTGCTGCGCGTGCGGGCAGAGCGCGCAATCTCTTTCCCGGCTGCGCAAGAAATCGGCGAGTTGCGCCTGAACTTCATCCGATTGTCGCCACAAGCCGGTCGCATCCGCACATTCATCATATCTTTAGCGCCACTGGCAGCTGGAATCTTCGCGCTGTGGCTGCTCGCGGAGGGCGTGTTTCGCTGGGGGACGGCGCTGGCACCACTGGATGTGGGCGGCATTGATGCGCTGGCAAGGGCGCTGCAAACCGTTGTGAGAACGGCCGACTTCTGGCTGTGGTTTTATTTGGCGTTTGTCATCGCCAACACGATGTTCCCGGCGCGGCCCCTTCTGCAAAGCCGGCGGCACAAGGCTGTCGCGGCGCTCGCGCTGCTCTTGCTGGCGCGCCTGGCCTGGACTTTCGACAGCGCATTCAGCCTCGCGCTGCTGGCCAGCCTGGGCGTGGCGCTGCTGCAAGTGCTGGTTTTTAACTTGCTGGTCGTGGCAGCCTTGGGCACAGCCGAGTCGCTTATTGAGCGCGTGACGGGCAAGAGCGCCAGCTTCGTCGATGGCAAGATGATCGCGATGTCGCGGGAAGAAGCGCGTGCCTGGCGAGCTGAGCAACGCAGAGCCTCATCTTCCGGCCAGCCGCGCCCCAAGCCAAAGACTTTCCGCACGATTTATGATTTTCCCCTGCCGATACCAGGACCGCCAGGCAGAGAGCCGGTCAGCCGCAGAGCCGTCACAGTAGTGATGCAGTCCGCGCCCGAAGCGCCTCCGCGTCCATCCACGCAGCCACCTTCAATTGATGCTATCCGCGCCAGCGAAGATGTGCCCTTCAGCCGGCCTTTCGCGCCCGACGACGCGCTGATTGATGATGAAAACTGGCAGGACGAGGCGGACGATGTCCCGACCAGCGACGCAGGTTTCGCGCGGCCTTTTGCCAATGCAGACACTCCTCCTGCGTCATCTGAAACACCGCGCAAGCCAAATATTCCCGCTCTTCATAAAAAAGCGTCACGCCCTACACCAGAGCCCAAGCCCGCACCAGGCGACGAACTCACCTATGAGCCGCTGGACGACGCCGACAGCTATTTCGAGGAAGATGGTCGCTATTATGAAGACGAGTCATAATCATCGCGCAGCACGGAGAAGCGGCCGACGATGATGAAGCCAATGGCGATGCACACAAGCATGATGGCAAACGCGATGAACTTGAACATCTGGCTGGATGTAACCAGCGTGAGAAAGCCGAATACGGCGCAGATGGCATAATATCCCAAAGCGATCTGGCGGGGCGTGAACAAGCCACTATCTTGCAGGCGAAAGTGCAGATGCCCGCGGTCGCCACGGAAAGGGTTGTGCCCGTTGACCAGGCGGTTTACCATCTGCCAGCCCAGATCCATCAGCGGCAAGCCCATCACCAGTAGGATAGTCGCCATTTTCGCGCCGCCAATGATACTCAGCGCGCCCAAGGCAAAACCCAGGAACCAGGCGCTGCCACCCAGGTAGACGCGCGCCGGATAGAAATTGTGCAGCAAGAAGCCCAGCGATGCCCCGCACAAAGCCAGTGGCAGCAGCGACACGCTGGTTTGCGGCGGCAGCTGGCGGACAGCGCTGTTGAGAAACAAGATTGCGCTGGCGATCACCGCGACACCGGCCGCCAAGCCATCCGAGCCATCCAGCAGGTTGACTGTATTCATCATCAGCACCAGCCAAAACATCGTCAGCGCGACAGTGACGACTGGCGGCCAGGGGTCGGTCTGCGCGCCTGTCAAGGGATTGTTGAAGAATTCGATGAAGATCTGAAAAGAGATCGCGATTGCGGCGGTGGCAATCTGCGCCAGAAAGCTCTGCAGCCAACTCATATCCCAGATATCATCAATCACGCCAAACATGGCGATCAGCGAGCTGCCAAGCAGCAATCCCGCCACGCGCACGATCTCGTTGGGGTCGCCGCGTTCGACAGGCAGCAACTGCGCCAAAAGCACGCCGATGATGAAAGCGGCGAAGAGCGCCAAGCCGCCCAGCTTGGGCATGGCGACAGGTTCTTGCCGTCGCCCGCCCGGCAGCGAAATGATGCGGAAGCGAAAGCTGAGCATGCGCGCCAGGGGAATCAATGCCAGCGCCGACGCCAGCGCCGCATTAAAGACCAGGACAAAAGCCAGCAGGTCGCGGGTCATGTGCCAAACATGCGGTCGCCGGCATCGCCCAAACCAGGCACGATGAAGCCGATATCGTTCAGCCGCTCGTCCAGTTCGGCGATATGCATGGGCACATCGGGATGGGCTTTGGAAAGCGCGTCGACGCCTTCGGGAGCAGCCAGGATGCCCAGGTATTTGATGCGTGGCGCGCCCCAACGTTTCAAAATATCAATCGTCGCGATAGCCGAGCCGCCAGTCGCCAGCATGGGATCGAGCACCAGGCAGACTTGCACCGTCGGCGCTTCGGGCAGCTTGTTGTAATACTCGACCGGGCGCAAGGTCGCTTCGTCGCGATACAGCCCGATATGCCACACTTGCACAGCCGGCAGCAATTCCTGGATGCCATCGACCAGTCCCAAGCCCGCGCGCAGCACCGGCACCAGCCCGATGACTTCGCTGCTTTGCCAGCCGCTCGCCTGTCCCATGGGCGTGTTGACGATGCTGGGCTGCAGCGCCAGGTCGACCGTCGCCTCATAACACAGCAGCAGCGCCAACTCGCGCACCAGCTCGCGGAACAGGCGATGGTCGGTGGCAACATCGCGCAGCAATGTTAATTTGTGCTTGACCAGCGGATGTGGCGAAACATGCAAGTTGGGGGGCATGCCAGCCTCCTTTGGAGCAGCGGCCTTCGTCAATACAATTCTAGCCGCAGACCGCCCAGATTTACAGCGCTGCCGCGCCAGCCAATAAAGGGGGGATTGCAAGCCAATGCCTGTAGTCTATACTTTGATTGCGGCAAGGCTGGGCGCAGGCTCTTTGCCAACTTTGCTATTGCGCCCTAAAAGCCATGCAGAATATGGAAGCGCGATTATGTCAGCTGAAAAGCGCGTCGTCAGTGGCAGCCAGCGGAAGACCGACCGCGACAATATCGCCCTGCGCCCGCGGCGTCTGGCCGACATGCTGGGGCAAGACCGCGTGCGCGAAAATCTGAGCATCCTGATTGAAGCAGCGACGGCCCGCAGCGAGCCTATCGACCATGTGCTCTTTTATGGTCCGCCCGGGCTGGGCAAGACTTCGCTGGCTTATGTTATCGCCAACGAGGTGGCAGGCAATATCCGCGTCACAGCAGGACCAGCCATCGAGCGCGCGGGCGACCTGGCAGCGATTTTGACGCATCTAAAGAAGGGCGACATCCTGTTCATCGACGAAGTGCACAGGCTTGGCAAAGCGGTGGAAGAGATCTTGTATCCGGCGATGGAAGACTTCGTGCTGGATATCGTCATCGGCAAGGGTCCCGCCGCGAAGACCTTGCGCCTGAATCTGCCGCGTTTCACTGTCATCGGCGCGACGACGCGGCTGGCGCTGCTGGCGGCGCCATTGCGTGATCGCTTCGGAGCCCGTTTTCGCCTGGACTTTTATAAAAATGAGGCCATGCAACAGATCGTGTTGCGTGCGGCGCACCTGCTGGATGTCGAGATCAGCGATGAGGGCGCGCGAGAGATCGCCAGGCGGGCGCGCGGCACACCTCGCGTCGGCTTGCGTCTGCTGCGGCGCGTGCGCGATTATGCCGAGGCGCGAGCGGATGGTGTCATTACACTGGCTGTCACCCAAGACGCACTGGCGCTTATGGAGATTGACACGCTGGGCTTGGACGATATCGACCGCCGCATTCTGCGCATCATCATCGAGAAGTACAGCGGCGGACCGGTCGGGCTGGATACCATCGCCGCCGCCATCAGCGAAGACAGCGCCACCATCATGGATGTCTATGAGCCTTATTTGATCCAGCTAGGTTTCATCGATCGCACGCCGCGCGGACGCACCTGCACCCGTCACGCCTACCAGCATCTGGGTCTGCCTTTTCCCGAAGCAGCCGATGATGAATCACAGCCGGCGCTGCTATGAAAGTCGCTGATTTCGATTACGACTTGCCAGCGAGCTTTATCGCGCAGACACCCGCAGAACCACGCGATGCCGCCAGATTGATGCGTATGGAACGCAGCAGCGGCGCGATTACACATCACTATTTTGCCGATATCGCCGATATGCTCCTGCCTGGCGATGTGCTGGTGCTCAATGACACGCGCGTTATCCCGGCGCGGCTGCCTGCGACCAAAGCAGAAAGCGGTGGCAAGGTCGAGATATTGCTGCTGCGGCAATGGGACGATCGGCGCTGGCTGGCGTTGGTCGGTGGGCGCAATGTTCGTGCCGGCATGCGGCTGCTGCTGGCGGATGGCACTGGCTGCACGGTGGCTGCACGCCTCGAAAAAAGCCAGCGAGTCCTTGAATTCGACCTGCCTATCAGCGAGCGCTTGCCAGAACTGGGTGAAATGCCGCTGCCTCCCTATATTCATGCCGAACTGCAGGACCGCGAGCGATATCAAACGGTCTACAGCCGCAGCGAAGGCTCTGCGGCCGCGCCAACAGCTGGCTTGCATTTTACGCCGGCGCTGCTGGACCAGGTCGCTGCGAAGGGCGTGCAACTCGCGCGCTGTACATTGCATATCGGGCTGGATACTTTTCAGCCAGTCACAGCCGAGCGCGTGGTTGAGCACAAAATTCACAGTGAATTCGCGCGGCTGGACCCGGAACAGGCGCAGGCTATCAACAGCGTCAAGGCTGCAGGCGGACGGGTCATCGCGGTAGGCACGACATCTGCGCGCACGCTGGAAACGGCGGCGGCCTGCGCGGAAGACCAGCGCTGCGTGCGGCCATTCGCGGCCGATACAGCGCTCTTCATTTATCCTGGTTATCGCTGGCGGGTGGTCGATGCGCTAATTACCAATTTTCACTTGCCCCGCTCCAGCTTGCTGATGATGCTCAGCGCTTTTGTCGGACGCGAGCGGCTGCTGGGGGCCTATGAAGTTGCCAAAAGCCTGGGGTATCGCTTCTATTCATTTGGCGATGCCATGTTTATTGGGTGAGCGCGGCAAATTCAGGCTTGACTGCCAGCAATTTTCGGCTACCATGCACTGCTGTCCCGCAGGAATCGGCGTGGCAGCACGAATCCGATTTTCCCCGTGAGTTGAGCCCCGGCGGCTTCGGCTGCGGAGAAAGCAAGCGAAAGTTGGAGACACCCCATGTACGCAATCATCCGCAGCGGCGGAAAACAATATCGAGCGGAAGTCGGCGCGACCATTGATGTCGACCGGCTGCCCAATGAAGTCGGCGAACAGCTTGAGATCGACGATGTGCTATTGGTTGCCGATGGCGACGAAGCGCAGATCGGCGCGCCAAGGCTGGAGGGCGCGGCAGTGGCAGCCACGGTGGTCGAGCAATTCCGCGGCAAAAAAATCATCGTTTACAAATATCGTCAGCGCACGAATTACCGGCGCAAGCAAGGGCATCGTCAATACTACACGCGGTTGCGCATAGACGAGATCCGCGTATAGACAGGCGCGAAGGAGCAATTGCAATGGCACATAAAAAAGGCGGTGGATCGTCCAGCAACGGGCGCGACAGCAATGCCAAACGGCTTGGCGTCAAGAATTATGGCGGTCAGCATGTTATCCCCGGCAACATCATCGTGCGGCAGCGGGGCAGCAAATTTCACCCCGGCGAGGGAGTCGGCATGGGCAAGGATTATACGATCTTCGCCACGCGCGAGGGCTTCGTGCACTTTGAGAAAATGCGCGGACGCAACGGTCAAAAAAGGATTTCTGTGCATGCCCAGCATGCAAAGACCGGGCAATCTTTGAACTAAATTTCCAACATAAGCCGTTTGCGCCACTCGCAAGAGCCGCAAGCGCGGAGGACAATATGAAACAAGGCATTCACCCGGCCTGGCATGCCACGCCTGTGCGTTGCATGACCTGCGGCACAACCTGGACGACCGGCTCGACAGTCGCCTCGCTCACTGTCGAAATCTGCTCCAATTGTCATCCCTTCTACACGGGCGAACAGCGCATTGTCGATACTGAAGGCCGCGTCGACAAGTTCATGAAACGATTGCAGCAGCGCGACCAAATTCGCTCGCAGCAGGTCCAGCGCGAAGAAGAACGGACGCCGCTTGACTTGCCGCTGACAGATTTGAAACTCGGCGAACGGTACACAACAATTTTGCAAGAGCACGGAATCGCTGTCGTCTCCGATGTGTTGGATCGGCTGGGCGACGAAGGCGATGACAACAGCATCCTGGCAATCCAGGGCATTGGGCGCAAGGTCGTCAGCGATATGAAGAAGTCGCTGCGCGCGCGTGGTTACGAGCTTAGCAACTGACGCGCCCGCCAACACGCACATGAGGCACGAAGCTGGCAGCATAGAAGTCATCTGCGGCAGCATGTTCAGCGGCAAATCAGAGGAGTTGATTCGCCGAGTGCGGCGTGCCATCATCGCCCGCCAGAAAGTCGCCGTCTTCAAACCCCAGATCGACGACCGCTACGGCATCCAGCATATCACCAGCCACGACGGACAGACTGTGGCTGCCATCGCCGTTGCTTCAGCGACAGAAATCTTTGAGCGCGCCAATGGCTCGAGCACCGTGGTTGCGATAGACGAAGCGCAATTCTTCGACAGCGCGATTGTGCCGGTGGTTCAGCGGTTGGTGGACGAGCACAACATCCGCGTAATCATCGCCGGGCTGGACACCGATTTTCGAGGCGAGCCTTTTGGTGCTATGCCGGAATTGCTGTGCATCGCCGAGAAGGTGAACAAGCTGCACGCGATCTGTGTGGTTTGTGGTGGCGATGCCAGCCGCACCCAGCGATTGGTCGATGGGGCGCCAGCCGCCTATGACGATCCCATCATCATGGTCGGCGCGCAGGAGTCTTACGAAGCCCGCTGCCGATTTTGCCATCAGGTCGGGAGCCCGCAGAGCTAGGCAAGCAGGTTGGGGATCGCTTCGGGGTTGTTGGCGACGCGCGCGCCAGCCGCTTCCAGCGCCTGGATTTTCTCGTCTGCGCTGCCTTCTCCACCATCGACGATTGCGCCAGCATGCCCCATCCGTTTGCCGGGCGGGGCGCTCCTGCCCGCGATGAAAGCCGCGACTGGTTTCGTCATGGCATTCTTGATAAAGTCCGCCGCCACGATCTCGGCGCTGCCGCCAATCTCGCCCAGCAGCGCGACCTTTTCTGTTTCGGGGTCGTTCTCAAACATTTCCAACACATCCACAAATGTCGTGCCGATGACCGGGTCGCCACCGATCCCCACGATAGTCGAAATGCCGATGCCCGCGTTCTTCATTGCGAAGCCGACCTCGTAAGTCAACGTGCCGCTCTTGGACACGACGCCGACATTGCCTGGCTCGGCAACCATGGCCGGGATGATGCCCACCTTGGCTTGGCCGGGCGTCATGACTCCCGGACAGTTCGGCCCGATGAGACGGCTGCCAAGGCGCTGGCAGAATGTGACTACTTTCATCATATCGGCGACGGGGATGTGCTCGGTCAGGCAGATGATCAGCTTAACTCCGGCGTCGGCTGCTTCCATGATGGCATCGGGGGCAAAACGCGCTGGCACTGTAACCAGGCTGGTATCGGCATTGGTTGTGCGCACAGCCGCGCGCATGGTATCAAAAACCGGCACGCCCTCGAACCATTCGCCGCCCTTGCCCGGCGTGACGCCGCCCACAACTTTTGTGCCATAAGCCATCATCAGCCGGGCATGGAAACCGCCTTGTCTGCCGGTGATGCCCTGAACCAGGACCAGGGAATTGCGGTCGATGAATATAGACATGTTCAGGCTCGCTCCTTTACTGCCGCGACCGCCAGTTGCGCAGCTTGTGTCAAGGTCTGGGCGCTGATGATATTGGGGATCTGCGCTTGACTGATGATGGCATTGCCTTCGCTGGCGTTGGTGCCCTGCAGGCGAATGACCATGGGCACACTGGGCTTGACTTCATTGTAGGCGGTCAATATGCCGTCCGCGACCTCGTCGCAACGGGTGATGCCGCCGAAGATGTTGATGAGCACACACTGCACTTTGGCGTCCGACAAGATGATGCGCAATGCCGCCGCCACCTGCTCGGGCGATGCGCCGCCGCCGATATCAAGAAAGTTGGCTGGGCCAATGCGGTCGGCATCGCCATAGAGCTTGGTCATGTCCATCGTGGTCATGGCCAAGCCGGCACCATTTACCATGCAGCCGATCTGCCCATCCAGCTTGATGTAGCTGATGCCGGCTTCGCGCGCGAGACTTTCCGACTCGGGTTCGCCGCTGTCATCGCGCTGGGCAGCGAGTTTCGGCTGCCGGAAGAGCGCATTGTCGTCGATGATGACTTTGCCATCGACCGCCAGCAGCTCGCCTTCGCCTGTGATGACCAGGGGATTAATCTCGGCCAATTCGGCATCGCTTTCGATGTAGCAGCGGTAAAGGCTCCGCAAGATATTGCCAAAGCTGCGCCAGTGCGCGCGTGGCAGGCCCATGGCGCTGGCGATGTGTGTCGTCTGGAAGCCGTTCAAGCCGAGAATGGGGTCGATGTGCTCGCGGATAATCGCATCGGGTCGCGAGCGGTTGAGCTCTTCAATATCCATGCCGCCTTCCAGCGAGCTCATAATCAGTGGGCTGCCGGCGCCGCGGTCGTTGGTGATTGCCAAATAGATTTCTTGCTGAATATCCGCGCCGGGGTCAACAAGCACTTGCTGCACGACCAAACCTTTGATATCCATGCCCAAAATGTCGGCGGCATACCGGCGGGCTTCCTCGGCATCACGCGCCAGTTTGACACCGCCAGCTTTGCCGCGACCACCAACATGCACCTGCGCCTTTACAACGACAGGCACGCCCAGCTGACTGGCAATTGCCGCCGCTTCGTCTGGTGTCTTTGCCACCTGCCCGTTCGGGATAGGGATGCCAAATTCGCGAAACAAGAATTTCGACTGATATTCATGCAGTTTCAAGGCGGCTGTCCTCCGCTGCTTTGCCGTGCGGCGCGCAAAACGTAAGGTTACGCCAAAGCCGGCGCTTTCTCAAGCCACACTTCGAGGCGCGAAATGCGACTATATGCTTTTGTACAGATCGCTCAATGCTTGTAGACTATTAAAAGTGTGGGTCGCTAGAGCAGGAGTTGGGATGAACAAGCGACTATCATTCATGCTATTGATTTCGTTGGCGGTTATGCTGAGCATCGCCCTGGGTCAAGAGGCGGAAACTGTTGAGCTGCTCGTCAATGGCAATTTTGACGGGGAATTCATAACCCGCGAAGGTGCAGCGCCGCGCCATGTGGCGGAAGGCTGGATGCCGTGGTATATCCCGCCCAGCGAAGCCAGCCCCTCCTTCGCCAACCACGACCCCAATTATGACCAGGAAAGCGATCGTGTCCGCTCGAGTGGCGGCACGGCGCAGAAATATTTCACTCTCTTCGCGACGCATCAAGGCGGGCTGTATCAACATGTCGAAGACGTTAGCAGCGGCACCACCTATCGCTTTAGCCTGTATGGCTATGTGTGGTCGTCCAGCTTTGAAGATGCCGACGCCAGCGAAGACCCGGGCGATGTCGTGCTGCGCGTGGGCATAGACCCAACTGGCGGCACAGACGGCACAAGCCCGGATATCATCTGGTCGACATCCGCCACATTTTATTATGACGCCTACCGCCAGTATGCGGTCATCGCCACCGCCGAAAACGACGCGATCACCGTCTTCATCGAAGCGACCGTCGGTGGCCCACGCGCCAACAATTACATCTATGTCGATGATGCGGTCCTGGATGTCGCCAGCGAGACTATCTTCATAGTCGACGCGACCCCAACACCAGAGACCTTGAATTCGCCAACACCCGCGCCAACTGTGGATACAACAGCGACAGATGGAAGCGATCCCGAGCCTTCTGCCACAAGTTCGCCAACAACAGTACCCTCCCCCACACCGGTCAGCGTGACGCATGTTGTGCAAGAAGGCGATACAGTGAGTTCGCTAGCGTATCAATATGACACGACGATCGCGGCCATACGCGAAGCCAATCAATTGAGCCCGAGCAATGTCATCTATGTCGGACAACGGCTGATCGTGCCCATTGACGACCTAGAAGCGCAGTCCGCCGAAGTGGTTTCTGCATCCGCTACACCCACGCCTACCCCCACGGCAACAGCAACCGCCACGCCTGTGCCCACCAATACGCCGACACCGACATTGACGCCGACACCCACCGATACGCCAACACCGACTCCAACGCCTTTTACCTATCAAATTCTGCCGCGCGATACATTGTCGTCAATCGGACAACGGTATGGCATGACAGTCGCCGAAATCGTCCAGTTGAATGGCATAATCAACCAGCACAACATTGATGTCGGGCAGGTTCTGGTCCTCGCCACGCGCACGTCGACTCCCACGGCCACGCCCTTGCCCACCAACACGCCATCAGCCGACCAAAGCGGCACCACCAGCTATATTGTGCAGGCGGGCGAGACACTCAGCGATATCGCGGTCAGGTTTGATACGACAGTGGCAATCCTGGCTGACTTGAACGAACTTGATAATCCTGGCCGCATCTATGTCGGCCAAGTGCTGCAGGTGCTTCGCCGTGGCGAGGCGAGGCAGCCGACGCCTACCCCATCCCCAACGCCCGTCCTGCACACTGTCCGCTTCGGCGATACGCTCTATGCCATTGCGCTGAGCTATGGAGTCACTATGTACGCCATCGCCGAGCTGAACAATCTGGTCAATGTGCATGATCTGGCTATCGGACAAGTGCTCATCATCCCTGGATAAACCGGGACTGCGCAACAATAAGGGGAGTGTCGAATTCTGTGTTCATAGCGCCCTCCCCCCACCTACCGCTGCGCTTCGGCTTCCCTTGCGCAGTCGAGGGACCAAGGCGGCATCTGTTTGCCATGCCGCGGCCAGATCGCTGACCGCTAGCCATTGAAGAGGCGCTGCTTGAAACACCAAATCCGCTATGTGATGTACTGTCTGTTGGCTTGGCTCGTGGCAGCGCAGGCTTTGGCACAGGAGCAGAATACTGCCACGCTGACCTTGCATGTGGTGCAACGGGGCGAAAACCTGTTCCGCATCGCCTTGCAGTATGACCTCTTCGCCGAGCAGGTCGCTCAAGCCAATGGCATGCTTGTCACCGATAGTTTGCTGCCCGGCCAGCGGCTGCTCATCCCCCTGGGCACAACCGACGCAACACCAACGCCTATGCCAACCGCGACCGCGGAAGCCATCGCCGCGCCGATATGGTCAGCGGACCAGCCGACGCAGACTACCACTGTGGCTGCGCTGCATTCTTTCTCGCACGACGGCGCAATGCCCGAAGCCTATCTGCATACCGTGGCATCTGGCGAAACGCTCTTTGTTATCGGCTTGCAATACAACCTGACTGTCGACACCATCGCTCAAGCCAACAACATGGAAAACCCCAACTTGCTTCGCGTCGGCCAGCAACTGGCGGTGCCTGGGATTGAGCTGCCGAGTTTGACACGCGCCCTGCCCGATGCTGTGCTGGCATTCACAATCGATCCGCTGGTGTTCAAAGAAGGTCAAACGGCGCGAATCGAACTCTGGACGCGTGATGCCATGACCGTTGCGGGAACCTTCATCGAGCAGGATTTGCAGGTTATCACGCGCGAGGCGGGCAAGCGGCACAATATGCTGGTGGGTGTGCCCATGTTCACGCCGACCGCGATTTATCCATTGGAATTGCAACTTGCGGACGCGAATGGCAATACGCAGCTGATCTCCGCCAAAATACAGGTCATCAGCGGCGGCTATTTTCGGCAGAGTCTGACAATAAATGACAGCGAACTGCTGGCGCGGGAAGTGGAAGAAGCGGAGATCGCACGACTGGCGGAAATCGCAGCGACTTTCACGCCTCAACGCGCTTGGGAAGGCTCATTGCGCTTGCCGGCATCCGCCAACATGAATGCCTATTTTGGCACGCTTCGCTCGTACAACGGCAGTCCTTTTAATCGCTATCACAGCGGCGTCGACTTCGCTGGGGCGATCGGCACATCAGTGCGGGCGACTGCGGCTGGCGAAGTCAAGATGGTCGAGCGGCTGCAGATCCGCGGCAACACTGTCATGATCGATCATGGCTGGGGCATCTACAGCCTCTATGCGCATTTGAACGAGGCGCATGTGCAAGCTGGCGCGCAGGTGGCAGCTGGCGAAGTCATCGGCGCGATCGGCTCGACCGGGCGCAGCACTGGTCCACACCTGCATTGGGAAGTCTGGGTGAACGGCGTCCATGTCGACCCGCTGCAATGGGTCAACGAGGTTTTCCCCTAGCTATATGCGCCGTCCAGCGCCTCAAAGTCGGTGAACAAAAAGTGGTCGTGGTAATAATGAATCCACAAGAATGACAATATCGCCGTGTAATAGGCGATGTCGAAGTGGCTGTTGCCATCAATGCCCGGCTTGACGATGCCCGCCAGCGCATAGACCAGCGCGAATATGACTGCAGAGCCAACCAGCAGCAAGGCGCTGAAGCCATACAGCGCGCGCGAATCGACTGTCTTGCGGCTGAAGCGAGCCACCAGCGGCGCGTTGTCATCCAGGTCGCCCATCAGTTGCCGAATTTTGATGATATAGAAAGTGATCGCCAAATACTGGAACGAATGCCAGGTATTCAGCCCTTGAAAAGCCGTATCGAGATTGGGCAGCAGCGGCGTGAAGAAAGCCACCAGCACCGTCAGCGAGACGAAGATGAATTTGGGCATATTGAGAATGCCATGCCGCGCTTCATAGATCGACTTGCCGATATAGGCGACCAAAGCCGCGCAAAAGATCAGCGTAACCAGGATGAAAAACCAGGGATTATCGGGCTGCTGGAAGAGATCGGGGATGGCTTCGCCCAGGTCGTTTTGCCCGATTTCGAACACGCCCTGACTAATCTTCCACATGGCGATCGGGAAGAGGCTGGTCAGCACGATTGCATAGTCAATAAAGCGCGCCAGTGGGCTCAAGGCGCTGCGGCGGACGAACTTGGCTTCTTTGTGATTGTAAAGCTCGACGATATAGGTAACTTGATGCAAAACATGCAGCGATGCCCAGAAAAAGAAAAAGGTCAACATCAAGCTGAGGTTGAGAAATGCCAGCGAAATCACGATGACGGGAATGATGATGGAAGAGCGAATCAGCGTCGGATACCGTTCTTTGAAACGTTCGTCCAGGCCCGTGCGCAGAAAAGTCGACATCATGTGCGGACCGCCGATAGCCACCGCGACAAAGGCATTGACCAGGTTGCGGCTGATATCGTCATCCAGCCCAAATTGCACGCCCAGCAGATACATCACATAGGGCAGCGGCACGACAACCACGCTGAGCGTGATGAAGAACAGGTCCCAGCGGCGGTTGCGCAGCCACAGACTGCCTTTGTCGATCTCGGCATAATAGGCTTGTGAGCGAGCCAGCGAAATTGCGGTCGATGCCATGCCCTGCCTCCTGCTACGGATGCTGATTGCATTGTAGCAAAAATACTTAGCATTACAAAGTAGTTTACTGCCTTCGCCGCCAACTGGCGTACCTTCTGCGGCTAGGGAATAAAGCCGAACCAGCGACAGAAGTTGGTCGGGTGCGCGGTGCAGCTATTGGGCGCGTCTATCAGCAGGAAGGCGATTCCAGCGCAGACTGCCAGTGTGATGATCGCCAGCGCGCAGCCCAGCCAGGCGCCCGGGCCGCCCTGCAGCAAGTCCACAAACGCGCCGAGAATGCCCAGCAGCAGATCAATGACTCCGCTGAGCGCTTGCAGCACAAAGCCGATAGCCAGCAGCGCCACACACAACAAAGCACAGCCCACGGCGATGAAGGGCAGATGCGCCGGGTCGATCATCTGCAGCAAGTCCATCATTGTTCTCCACGCGGCTGGCAGGTACCGGCGCTGGTATCGTTCAATATCCAGTTGTCATCCGCGCCGCGCGCATAACAATCGCAATAGCTTGCATTTTGGTCGCCGCCGCTGGATTGCCACAAGACAAAGCGCACCGTCGTCTCAACGCACAGCAGCGGAGCTTTCGCAACGCGGGATGATGACTCGATGCGCAGTCCGCGTTCGTTCTGTTCGCTGACCAGCGATACCAGCAACAGCGGGTGGGCGTGCGGCTGGGGGATATCGCCGTGCTGCAGGCGGATTTCTCCATTGGCAGCCAAGTAAAACAAACCGCAGGGAAGCAACAACAGCGCGAACCACAGCATCAACAGCAACAGGCAGCCCAGCCGCTTTATCGGGTTGCGGCGCACTGGCGCGTCAGCCGTCGCCATGGAAATTCAGCACAATGCTATCGGACTCATCATAGCTGACATGGACGCTCAGTGGTGGGTCGTCATCCCGCATCGCCAGTATTCGAGGCAGCAGCTTTGGCAAGTCTTCCACGAGATCAAGCTCCCCCAGTTGCTCGCGGGGGATCCATTCCAGATCGCCTTCTGCCCCATCGTTCTGCACAGCGCGCCCCTCACTTATGGCAGTATACACAAACAGTAGAATGCCCGTTTGTCCGCCAGCATCGATATTGTGAATGCTGCGCAGACGCAGGGAATGCGCACGCAAGCCGCTTTCTTCGTATACTTCGCGCAGCGCCCCGGCAGCCGGGTCTTCGCCGCGTTCTATATGCCCGCCCAGCCCGTTGTATCGGTTGGGGAACACCCGTCTGTGTGGCGCCCGCTTCATCATCAGCACAGCATCGTCATGGTGCACAAAGACCAACGTGCGCGGAATGACCAACCAACGACCGCCAATCGCTTCTGCGCCTTGCTCTTGCGCCCCCATTGACGCCTCCTCGCCGACAGTTGAGATTGCCGCTTCGCCCGCTTCATGCTAGGCTATGCGCTTCACTATCATTCTAATGGTTCATGCCGTGTTTGCGAATCCACACAGTGCTCCGCCGCCCGATTTGCGCATTGTTGATATCGACGCAGTGCTGCCCCACGAAACCAGCGATATCCAACGTTCCGGGCCCTTGATCGCGCGCCTGCAAGAGGCTGACCACTTCACCAACCCGCCCCTGGTCGCGCCGGCAGGGGATGGCAAGTTCGTGCTGATGGATGGCTCCAACCGCCATATTTCCTTGAAAGCGCTGGGCTTCCCACATATTCTCGTGCAAGTTGTCGCCTACGAGAGCGGCACGGTCGAGCTGGGCGTGTGGCAGCATATCGTGGCAGACTGGGATGCGGCGAGCCTGCGGAGTGGGCTGGAGATCTTGCCCGACATAGCCATAACCGCTAGCGAAGACACAAGCGCAATCGCCTCGCTCAGCCTGCGCGATGGCTCTTCCTTCGGCATCTGCGCCCCTGTCGACAGCTTGCGCGAGCGAAATGCGGCCTTGCGCGCGGTGGTGGATGCCTATCACAGCAGCGCCACGCTATATCGTACTGCATTGACCGATTCATCACAGGTATGGACGCTTTTTCCAACCGGGGTGGCGCTGGTCACCTTCCCGATTTATCAGCCGCCGGATATCATTGCCGCCGCCATGCAACGCGCCTACCTGCCGCCGGGCATTAGCCGCCACATCATCCACGGGCGGGCGCTGAACTTGCGCTATCCTATGCGGCAACTGCGCGCCGATCTGCCGCTGCAAAAGAAAAATCGGCAGCTCAGGGACTGGCTGCAAGCGCAATTTGCCCGGCGCATGGTGCGATATTATGCCGAAGCAACTTACCAGTTTGATGAGTGAGACGACATGACGCAGACTGCCGAAGTGGCGCTGCGAGAAGCGGGGCTGTATAGCGACGGTTGCGTCTATCGCCTGTTGCAGTTGCCGCCCAACGCGATTGTGTTGGCTGCTGGCGTTGTGGCAGAAACCGCCACCCCGTTCAGCGCGCTGCTGGCTGACAAAGATGAAGTTACGCTGCTGCTGCCCGATGACGCTTGCCAGGAATTTGCGCGCCGCTTGCGACATGCGACCATAAGCGACGCGGCATATCGCCTGATTACATTTGATATTGAGCTGGATACGGAGCTGGTTGGATTTATGGCGCTGGTTAGCGGAGCCTTGGCGGCGGCTGGCATCCCCATCTTGACCTATGCCGCTTTCTCGCGCGATCATGTTGTGGTGCGCGATGACGATTTTGAAAAAGCCATGCGCGCGCTCAGCCAACTGCAGCAAACAGCGCAAGGAACCTGAGGCATGGAAATCAACCTGTTCAACGATCCCAGCCAGGTGCCACAGCCGCGCCACAAACTCAAGATCGAGAGCTTTCGCGCTAGCCCGTATGCCGACCGCTTCCGCGTCAAGGTCAATCTGTCCCTGACGCCATTTCAGGAACGCCCCAACCTAGTCATCACGGCGCGCCGCAGCGATGGCTTGCTGGTCAGCGACCTGGATATCATCGCCACCATGCACTTCCACAACGAATTCACCATGCACATCCGCGGGCTGGATGACCCGACCGGCGATTATACGTTGCGGGCAGAATTGTACTTCGAGACGCGCAATCCGCCGCAGGACGCGCTGGAAATCAACTTCAGCATCCTGCCCGAAGAGAACTAGGCGCTCCTGTGCGCATCGCTTACCCGGCCGCCCGAGATATTGTCGAGCATGCCAGCGCCCAGTCGCCACGAGAAGCCTGTGGCTTGCTGGCGGGCAAAGGCACGCTAATTTCGCTGGCGCTGCCGGTCGCCAATGCCGCAGCCATGCCCGAGCAGGCGTTCGCGCTGGTGCCAGATGGGCAACTGCGCCGATTGAAACAGATTGACGAGGCTGGGCTGGATTGGCTGGGCGTGTATCACTCGCATACGGACTCGCCGCCCATGCCCTCACATTCCGACATAGCCGGCGCAGTAGATGATGCCCTGCTGCAATTGATCGTTTCGCTTGCGAATCCCAAACCGCGTTTGAAATTGTGGCGGATTGATGGGGCGACTGCGCTGCCGCTGGAACTGGACTTTGCTGACGCGCCAAGCATCCATAATGACGACGGCAAGCTGACGCGCAAGCAGCGATTGGGCATGCTGGCGGCTGGCTTACTAACCGTGCTGGCGCTGTTGGTCATCGCCATGGCGCTGCTGCTGCCGCCAAGTTGATCATGTCTGGCATAGCGTTCGGCATTACGGTTGTGCAACTGGCGCTATTGGCCTACATTTCAATCTTCGATTTGCAGCATCGCAACATCCATCCTGGCGCTCTGCTGGCTTTGGCGGGTGTTTCTCTATTGCGTACTTTCGCAAACCAGTCTCCCGTTCTGCAATCGGCTTTGGTCGGCGCGCTCTTCGCCGGGGGCGCATTCGGCCTGGCTTATCTGGGCGGGCGGTTATTCGGCAGACAACTTGACCTGCCGCCAACAGCAGTCGTCTTTGGACCGGGTGATATCTGGCTGGGAGCGGTGTGCGGGCTGGCTGTCGGTTTTCCCGGCTCGCTGGTCATGGTGCTGCTGGCAATGCTGTTCGGCGGGTTGAGCGTCGGCGTATTTGTGGGATTTTCCAAATGGAACTGCGCTGCTATTCGACCATTCACCGCGCTGCCTTATGGGCAGAATATCGCGGCTGCCACTGGCTTCGCGCTACTATTTCCCGCGGAAGTGGCGCAGGTATTCGCCGGCTAGCGACTACGGCGCGTCTGCAAACTTGGCGATGACGCCGCCACCAAGACAAATATCGTCAGCATAGACGACAGCCGCCTGCCCCGGTGTGATATCGCGCTGCGGTATATCAAAGCGCACCTCGAAGCTGTCGGCGCTGGCAACGACCACCTCGGCTGGCTGGGGCTGTGCGCGATAACGAATCTTGACCTGGGCGTGGAACTGCGAATCCGGTGGCGCGCCGCTGATCCAGTTGACGCTTTCGGCTCGTAGAAAATCGCGCCCCAGTTGGTCGCGAGTACCCACAATCAACGCGTTTCGATGCGGGTTGGTCGCCAGCACATACAGCGGCTCGCGATACGACAAGCCCAAGCCCTTGCGTTGCCCGATTGTGTAATTTGCCAGCCCGCTGTGCTCGCCCAGCACCTCTCCGGCGGTGGTAACAATAGGTCCCGCCTGCATCACATCCGGCGCGTGCAGCCGCAAAAAATCACGATAATCGCCTTTGCCCAAAAAACACAAATCCTGGCTGTCCTGCCGGCCCGCCACATCCAAGCCCAGTTCCGCCGCCAACTCCCGCACCCGCGCTTTGGGATAATCGCCGACCGGGAACATGGCGCGTGAAAGTTGCGCTTGTCCGAGCACACTGAGCACATAGCTCTGGTCTTTGTTGTGGTCAACACCGCGACGAAGCAGCCAGCCGCCAGTCGAAGCACGCGTTAGGCGGGCGTAATGGCCGGTCGCCAGATAGTCGGCATCCAGCGCCAGCGCATGATTCAGCAGCCACTCAAAGCGAATGCGCCGATTACATTCCAGGCAGGGGTTTGGTGTATCGCCGCTGCGATGACCGTCAATGAAAAACTGCACAATCGCGCCACGAAAGACATCTTGCGTATCCAGCACATAAAAGGGGATGCCGAGCTGGTCGGCGATTCGGCGGGCATCGCTCATCTGCGTCGGCGTGCAACAACGATTGTGCGCCGCGCCGCCCATAGCCGGGTCTGACCACAGGCGCATCATCATGCCAACCACATCAAAGCCAGCGCGCACCAATAGCGCCGCAGCCACAGAACTATCCACACCGCCACTCATGGCGACAACAACGCGCTTGGCTCGCTGCTTCATTCACTTTCTCGGACAGGCTCTTTGCTGTACAGGTTGCGCAGCTTCTTGGCTGCATCCGCCAAGACGTCCACCACATAGTCGATATCGCTGGTTGTCGTGCCTGTCCCGACAGACAGCCGCAAACCGCACTTGGCCGCTGTTGGCGAGTAACCCACCGCCAGCAGAATCTCGGATGGCGCGGGGTCGCCGACCTTGCAGGCAGAGCCGCTGCTGGCAGCGATGCCCCACATGTCCAGGTGCATCAGCAAGGCGTTGGCGTCAATGCCAGGCAGCACAAAACTGGCATGAGACGGCAGCCGTCGCTCTGGGTGTCCGCTGAGTTCCGCCCCGCGTACGCCCTGCAAAACGCCAGCCACCAGCCGGTCGCGCAGGCTGGAAAAATGCCTTGACCGCTCGGCATTTTCGTCATGCGCCAGTTCCAGCGCTTTCGCCAAGCCAACGATGCCCGCCGTATTGTGCGTGCCAGCTCGATGCCCCTGCTCGTGCCCGCCGCCGGTTATGGCGCTTGCCAGCTCGATGCCTTCGCGGATGTACAAAATGCCCACACCCTTGGGACCATAGAATTTGTGCGCCGACAAGCTGAGCATGTCTACACCCAGCGCATCCACATCCAAAGTCAGTTGGCCGCCCGCCTGGACAGCATCACTATGAAAAGGAAGCCCATGTCGCCGCGCGATGCAAGACAAACGCGCCAGATCGTTGATGCTGCCCAGCTCGTTGTTGGCATAAATCAGGCTGGCGACCGCCCCGCCCCGCTGACAGGCCTGCTCGAAGCCCGCTGCGTCCACCAAGCCCGAGCGATCGACAGGCACATACTCCGCCTCGAAGCCCATCAGCGACTCCATCTGGCGGATTGTTTGCGTTACGGCGCTGTGCTCGACCGGCGAAGTGATCAAGCGATTCGACCCGCCAAGCTGACGAGAGCGCCAACCCGCGCCACGAATCGCCAGGTTATCACTCTCGCTGCCGCCACCCGTGAAGACAACTTCCGCCGCCTGGCAATGCAGTATGGCAGCTACCCGTTCGCGGGCAGCTTCGACAGCGCGTTCGGCAGCGCCGCCATATTGATGCGCCGATGACGAATTGCCATATACATCGCCGAAATAAGGCAGCATCGCCTGCAGCACACGGGCGTCAACCGGCGTGCTGGCAGAGTAATCCAGGTAGACCTGTCGCCGTTCACGCATGACATGTTTTCGCAGAAGGTTAATCGTGCCTTGACCTTACGCTGTTATTCTACTGGATGGCTGCGCGGCAATTCAACCGGGAAGCCTGCCCGCCGCTGCTCGCAGTCTGGTAAAGCAAGAGCGCTTCAGGGTTTATTCAATGCGCTTTTGCATTATTATAGTGAGCTTAGGCGATCCTGACGACAGTGACGGTCGGCAGCTTGTACAGCGAGCAGGGAGATGTGAATCATGCCCAAAATCTGCGAAGTATTGGCGCGCGAGGTGCTCGATTCGCGCGGCAACCCGACGGTCGAAGCCGAGATCGCGCTGGATGACGGTTCGCGTGCACGGGCAATTGTGCCCAGCGGCGCATCCACAGGCGAACATGAAGCGCTGGAAATGCGCGATGGCGACAAGACTCGTTATCTGGGCAAAGGCGTCCTAAAGGCGGTCGCGGCGGTCAACGAAGTCATCGCGCCGGAGATCATCGGGCGGTCGCCAAGCGAGCAGAAGGCGCTGGACGAGCTGATGCTGGAGCTGGATGGCACACCCACCAAGGCTCGGCTGGGCGCGAATGCCATTTTGGGCGTGTCGCTGGCGCTGGCGAAAGTGGCTGCCGCGAGTCTGGGTTTGCCTCTATACGCCTATTTGGGTGGCGTGCACGCGCATGTTTTGCCCACGCCCATGATGAATATCATGAATGGCGGCAAGCACGCGCTGGGCAGCACCGACTTCCAGGAATTTATGGTCATGCCAGTGGGGGCGACAACTTTCAGAGAGGCGCTGCGCTGGGGAGTCGAGATTTATCATCAGCTGGGCAAGCTGTTGCACAACAAGGGCTACCGAACGACAGTCGGCGACGAAGGCGGTTTCGCTCCCAGCCTGGGCAGCAATCAAGCGGCGCTGGATGTGATCATGGAGGCGATTGACAAGGCAGGGTATCGGGCTGGCGAAGAAATCTATATCGCGCTGGACCCAGCCGCATCCGAACTCTATCAGGACGGCATGTATCATTTGGAGATTGAAGGCAGAAAGCTCACTGGCGAAGAAATGGTCGGTTTTTGGGCGGATTGGTGCGCGCGTTATCCCATCATATCCATCGAAGACGGGCTGGACGAGAATGACTGGGACAACTGGTCGCGGCTGACAGCGGCCATTGGCGATCGCGTGCAAGTGGTCGGCGATGACCTACTCGTCACCAACAGCGACAAGGTTGCGCGCGCCATCAAAGAAGCGGCTGCCAATGCGCTGCTGTTGAAAGTCAATCAGATCGGCACATTGACCGAAGCCTTCATGGCTGGCCAGCTTGCGCAGCGCCACAATATGACCGTAGTGACCAGTCATCGCAGTGGCGAGACCGAAGACAGCACGATCGCCGATATCGCGGTGGCCATGAACAGTGGGCAGATCAAAACCGGCGCGCCAGCTCGCACCGACCGTGTAGCCAAGTATAATCAACTGCTGCGCATCGAAGAGCGGCTGGGCAGCGCCGCGCGGTATGCTGGACTGGCGGCATTTGCCAACCTGAATGCCGATGTGCGCTAAAATCGGCAGCGGCATCACAATGGAGACGGGACGAACGTGCGACTAAGTCTGTATAGCAAACATACCAAGATCGTCGCCACGATCGGACCCGCTTCTTGCGAGCCAGGCACCTTGCGCGCCATGATCCGCGCCGGCATGAATGTTGCGCGCATCAACTTCTCGCATGGCGACCACCAGACTCACGGACGGACAATCGACCATATTCGCCGTATCGCAGCCGAAGAAGGCACTGTCGTTGCCGTGCTCTGTGATATTCAAGGACCGAAGATCCGCATAGGCGCGCTGCGGGAAGAACCCATGCTGCTGAAGATTGGCGATAAAGTGACATTGACAGTGGACGATGTCATTGGCGCGAACGGGCTGATCTCGCTGCCCCATCCGGAATTCGTGCGCGATATCGAGGCTGGCACCACGCTGCTGCTGGACGATGGCAACCTGCAGTTTGCCGTCAAGGAGACCGATGGCAAGAATCTCTTCTGCGAAGTTGTGGTGGGCGGTCCGTTGAAATCGCGCAAAGGTGTTTCTGCGCCCAATGCCCGTTTGACGCTTTCCGCCATCACCGAAAAAGACCGCCAGGATATTGAATTTGCCTTGTCGAAAGACTGCGACTACATCGCGATGTCATTTGTACGCAGCGCCAACGACATTCACGAGCTAAACAGCTTGGTGAAGCGGCTGGACGCGCAGGTTTCTGTCATCGCCAAGATCGAAATGGGCGAGGCGCTGGAGAATATCGAAGGCATCATCGCCGTCTGTGATGGCATCATGGTGGCGCGTGGCGACCTGGGCATTGAGACGCCCGCAGAAGAGGTGCCCTTCCATCAGAAGCGCATCATCAACCTATGCAATGAAGCCGCCAAACCTGTCATCACAGCGACGCAAATGCTCGAGTCCATGACCGAAAATCCTCGTCCGACCCGCGCCGAAGCCAGCGATGTCTACAATGCGATTTTGGACGGCACAGACGCCATCATGCTCAGCGCCGAAAGCGCCAGTGGCAAGTATCCCGTGCGCGCTGTGGAAGTGATGAGCGAGATCGCCACCATTGCCGAAAAGAATCTGCCCTACCAAGGCGACGGATCACAACAGACACAGACCTGGCGGCAGCCCGGCAGCGAACCTCGTGAAGAAATGTCCGATGCCATCAGCAAAGCCACCTCGGACATATCGGAAGTAATCAAACCCAAAGCCATCGTTACCACGACCATGTCGGGTTATACAACGCGGCGAGTCGCCAAGGAACGTCCGCGCACGCCGATATTGTGCATGACACCCAACGCAACCACACAGCGGCTGATGGCGCTGGTCTGGGGAGTGACTGCGCTGCAAATCCCCGAATTCACCACCATCGACGAGATGATCCGCAACATCATCCGCGCGGCGCACAACCAGCATCTGGTGGCAGAAGGCGACCGGCTGGTGATTATTGCTGGCGTGCCCTTTGGCGTAGATGGCCAGACCAATCTCATCAAGATTCACACAGTCGGCGAAGCTGGCGAAATCTAGCTAGTCCAGCTCTTGCGAGGCAACCCAGCGGGCGTCTATCGGCGCGGGCTCGGCTGGCTGGACATGCCGCGAGCTCGTGGGGATGCTGCCATCGGATGTTGGATTGATCTGACTGCTGGCGCAGCGCGGGCAGATATTCCAGGGCAGCTCCAGCAAATAGCCGCAATAGGCGCAAGCTTTCTTCAGCCGATGATGGCAATGCGGGCAGGCTTGCCAATCGCGCTGAACCCGTTGGCTGCAGCCCGGGCAGCTCGGGCGCTCTTCGATCTCTTGCAGCAGCGCTTCTTCTTCCAGCGATCGTTCGTATATTTCTGACAAGGTTTCGCGGGGCCGCAGCAGCACATAGATGAGCAAGCCTGGCAGGTTCAGGATGCCAACCAGGATGCCAACCAGGATAGGCACCAAAGGATCGCGCGAACGCATGCGCATATCGCGGGATGCCCAGATGACAATAGCCAGCCAGAATGCCGCTATCACCACCGCCATAAACACAAAAGCGACCAGGAAAATGTCATTGAGGCTTTCAGCCATGGACTAATCTCCTGCCGGGGTCATGCAATGTCATTTGCATCAGCTGCCATTCCCGCCATTTTTTGTGGAATTGCCGACCAGCAAGATGACCTCGCCAACGACGACATCGAATTGATGTCCCGATGCATAAAAGGTGACCGAGTCGATGAGAAACGGGTGATTTTCTTCGGCGATCAGATTCAGCAGATTGTCCGAGTCGAATGTGTACCAGACAGCTTGCCGGGTGTGAATATGATCCTGGATGCAGCTGGCGCAAGTCTTTCTGGCCGCGCCGGTCACATCTTCGGCATAATAAAAGCCGCGCAGCCACGAGCCATGATTGTCATAGATATCACGATAATCGATTCGCAGCATCAGAATACACTCGCTGGCCAAAGAGCCGCAAACGCTGAGCGACTGATTTTCGGGACTGAAAGTGGTGAGGATGCGTATGGTATCAAAGCCGCTGACATCCAGGCCGCCCGGGAAAATCTGGATACAACGCACTTCTCCATTGGTGCGCGCATGGTTGACCCGACGCAAGCGCATGCCCGGCCGCCCTTCGAATTCAACCAAGCTGTAGGTGCCTTGCGGCGGCTGGTCGGGCGGCACCGCGCACTCCCAACCAGGTGGCACAACTGTTGAAGCAGAGCCTCCCCTAGTCGGCTCGATCAAGCTGAAGGTCGGGTTGTTCAAGACGCTTTGCAGGCGCTCTTGCTGGATGACGCTGCGGCTGCCCAAGCGCATGACCAGTTCTTGCCCGGCTCGGACGCTGTCAGGCGATCCCGACTCATCCACGAAGCGGGCTGTTCCCCGCCCGGACAGACTCAACAAGCGAACTTCGTCTGCGCTGGCGCTCAAGCGGTATCTTCCCTTGGAAAGCAACTGCACATGCACGCCGCCGCCAGGCTCGTCGATGTAGATATCCATCTGCAGGCTGCGTTCGCCGACGCCGGTAACCAGAATATCCAGCGCGCCTTGCAAAGAAGTGAACTGGATGCGCTGTGGAAGCTGGCTCCAATCAAAGCGCGGCGTGTTGGCATAATCGAAAGTGAGCACGGTGTTGCCCTGCAGCGTGACTGCAACCAACAAGGCTGATTGCGCATCGTCATCGGCCAAGGTATGAAGTTGAACCGTCGCCTGCGAAAGCGCATCGGTGCTGATGCTGGTTCCCGTATCGGTGAGGTTGCGCTGGTCGCGTTCTACCGCTTCAATCATATCTGCGCCGGTGATGCCGACAGTGCCTATGGCGACTTCCAGCGATACGGGCAATGCCACTGTCGACTGGAACAGGAATTGATAAACGCCGAAGACGAGGCCGATCGTCAGCACGCAGAAACAGGCAAAAGCGACCAGCAGCACCATCCAGGCGATGCGTTCAGGATGAGCCGCGCCGATTTCTGCCACTGGTGGCGCTGTGTCGGCATCTGGAGCTGCTACCGGGCTGTGGTCTGTCAAGCGCTGGCCTCGTTGTGAACCACTTGCATACAAGCACACTTATTATAGCATTGCAGGCTGTAATGACCCCGCGACAATGCGCTATAATTGAGCCAGTTTGCAAGGCGGATGCAGAAAGGGCGCGGTCCATGTCTGGTCATAGCAAGTGGTCGACCATCAAGCGCAAGAAAGGGGCAGAAGACGCCAAGCGCGCTAAGGTATTTACACGGCTGGGGCGCGATATCATGGTCGCGGCACGCGAAGGCGGTGGCGACGAAAGCGCAAACCCGCGTCTCAAACTGGCCATTGCCAAAGCCCGCGCAGCCAACATGCCCAAAGACAATATCGAACGCGCCATAAAAAAAGGCACGGGCGAAATCGCCGGCGGAGAAGTGGTCGAGATAGTCTATGAAGGCTATGGGCCAGAAGGCGTGGCCTATATCGTGGAGATCTTGACCGACAACAAAAATCGCGCGCTGGCCGAGATCAAACACACGTTCAGCAAGCACGAGGGCAGCCTGGCTACCAATGGTGCCGTTGTATGGCAATTTGATCAAAAGGGCTATATCACGCTGGCTGGCGATGTTGACTTTGATGAAGTGTTCATGGAAGCCGCTGAGGCTGGAGCAGAAGATGTCGTTGAAGAAGATGATCTGGTCATCGTCTATACGCCACGAGACGAATTCTCGGCTGTTGAACAGGCTTTGACACAAGCCGGCTATCAACTTGAAGACTGCGAGTTGCGCTGGTTTCCACAAAACGAACTGGATATATCCAAGAGCAAGGCGCTGCAAAACATGCGCTTGATGGAGAAGCTGGAAGAGTCGGACGATGTGCAGACGGTCGCATCCAACCTGAGCATCAGCGACGAAGTGCTGGCCGCCTACGAGTCCTGATATATGATCTCGCTTGGCATCGATCCGGGTACTGCATCGCTGGGCTATGGCTTGGTGAGAGAATTGCCCGATGGCACATTGCAACTGGTGGATTATGGCGTTATTCGCACAACAGCCGGCTGGCCCATGGCGGCGCGTTTGCAGAAAATCTACACCGAATTGCGCGATATCATCGCGGCGCATCGCCCCGATCGCGCTGGAGTCGAGGAGTTGTTCTTCGCGCGCAATGTAACCACAGCGATCAGCGTGGCACAGGCGCGCGGCGTGGTGTTGCTGGCGCTGCAGAGCGCTGGCTTGCCTATCGCCGAGCACAAACCCAACGCCGTCAAGATGGCTGTCTGCGGTTATGGCGGGGCAGACAAAGCGCAGATGCAAGAGATGGTGCGGCTGCTGCTGGGGCTGGCAGAGACGCCGCGCCCCGATGACGCCGCCGACGCCCTGGCTGTCGCGATTGCCGATCTGCACAGCTATCGCCTGCGCAGCCTGGAATTGGCTTAGGCAGCGATGATGATCGCTACACTGGAAGGACAGATTGCACAGACAGCAGCCGATAACCTGATCGTTTCCGTTGGCGGGGTCGGCATTGAGGTCATCGCGCCATACAGCACCACCGAGAAACTGGGCGTGGGTCGGGTCTTTTTGTACACGCGGCTGGTCGTGCGCGAAGATTCGCTGACCCTCTACGGTTTTGGCACGGTTGGCGAGCGCGAATTGTTTGACGCCGTGCTCAAGATCAGCGGCATCGGGCCAAAAATTGCCATCGCCATGCTGAGCACACTCCCCGTCGACCATATTCGCAGCGCTGTGCTCAACGACCGCCCGGAAATCATCAGCCGCGTACCGGGCATAGGCAAAAAGACCGCGCAGAAAGTCGTGCTGGAGCTTCAAGACAAATTCACCCACCACCTGGACGCCCTGCCAGCCGACCCCGAAGATGACACAAGTGGTGAAATGATTGATGCTTTGACCGCGCTGGGCTACAGCGTTGTCGAGGCGCAGACAGCCATTCAGCAGATCCCGCTGGATGCGCCGTCCGACCTGGAAGAACGTCTGCGACTGGCGCTGCAATCGCTAGGCGGCTGACATGACAAACTTGCGCAATTCGGGAGTGTGCCGATGGCAGTCGAGCTGATTGGCAAGCGCGTCGAAGTGCTGGACAAGGGCTGGATCGAGCTGATTGATCTGATGCCGCACCCGGCCTCGGCGGTCAGTGGCGATCTCGCGATCGTCAATGCGGCGCGCGTCAGCTTTCTTGGCGAAAGCAAAGGTGCCCAGCGAGACAAACGTCTGCTGTTTTACCTGCTGCGCCACCGGCATACCTCGCCGTTTGAGATGGTCGAATTCAAATTTCGGGTGCGCGCGCCGCTGGTTACCTGGTGGCAATGGGTGCGCCACCGCACCTGGAATATGAATGCGCAGTCGGGCCGCTACACGCCTTTCCAGGAGAACGACTTTTATGTGCCCAGTGTCTGGCGCAGACAGAGCGCGGACAACAAGCAAGCCAGCGAAGGCAGCCTGGAAGAGCAGCCCAGTGGCGAACTGACAAAAAAGCTGCTGGCGCATTATGAAGAAGGCTATCGCTTGTATTCGCAAGCGCTGGAGCGCGGTGTATCAAAAGAAATGGCGCGCCTCTTCCTGCCTGGCTTCAGCGTATATTACACTTGGGTGACCAAGATCGACGCGCACAACTTGATGCACTTCTTGCGCTTGCGCATGGCGGGTGACGCACAGTACGAAATTCGCGTCTATGCCGATGCCATTTACCAGCACTTCTTCGCGCCCGCGCTGCCTTGGACAGCCGAGGCTTTCCAACGATTCGCTCTCGATGCGGACGAACCCTAGTCGCGGCTGTTGATGAGAAATTCTGAACTGCGCTCGAAGTAATCACGCATTTGGCTGCGAGCGGGTTCGGCGATGCCCACACTGTCGATTGCCGCCCACATGTGCTGCAGCCAGTGATCGCGCGCCCGCTGGTCGATTTCGAAAGGGAAGTGGCGCATGCGCAAGCGTGGATGCCCGCGTTCGGCGGAATAATCGCGGGGACCGCCGAAGAATTGCACCAGAAACAGCTGCAAATGTCGGCGCGGCTGGGTCAGATCATCGGGATACATAGAGCGCAGGACGGGGTCTTTTTCGACGCCGGCATAAAAAGCATCGGTCAAACTTTGGATGGCCTCAGCGCCGATGAGGTCGTAGATGCTTTGAGGTCGGTAGGTCATGATTCTCTGCGGTGAGACTGTCTGACGCAAGAATTGTGTATCGTCCGCGGAACTTGAGCAAAGTCGCCGCGCGCCAATCATAACGCCAAACTATGACTTTACAATCCTTGCCCTGTCGCTACAATCCAGTTCACCCATCGGGCAGACAGCAGGGACGGCTGAATACATGGCAATCATCACAAAAATAGCTCTTTTGTTGGGGGCGTTGTTGGTTGCGGGCAGCAGCCTCAGCCTGGCGCAGGAAACCGCGACAATCAATGTCATCGGCTCGGGCATCACCAACTCGCTGTTGAGGCAGTTGGCGGATGCCAGCGCTTATGAGCTGGATGCCAGTGATGCAGGCAGCGCGCGCGGCATCGACCTGTTCTGCAATGGCATTTTCGATCTGGCGACCAGCACGCGCCCAATGACGGATGCCGAGGCGGCTATCTGCGATTCCAACGAAGTGACCTACAGCCAGTTGCTGGTCGGGCATCAGATTGTCGCTTTTGCCGCCCATCCCGACGCGCCCGATGCCTGCTTGTCCGCCAGCAGCCTGGACGACCTGTTCAAGCCGACAGCCAGCCATCAGGTAAAAGATTGGTCATTTGAAAGCGACGAGCATGCCGACCTGCCCTTGACTCTGATCTTGCCGGCGCAGGACCGCATTGCCTACGTCATTTTGGACAACCTGGTGGTTGGCGACGGCTTGCGGCTGGACGGCGCGGACGCCCCGGTGGATTCTGTTGGGGAGACGCTCGGCGCGCTGGCGGTTGTGCAATGGTCGTCCGGGCAAGCGGAAGCCAGCACAGTCAAGCTGCTGAATTTGCAAGATGCCAGCTCGGGACAATGCCTGCCGCCATCGGTCGAAGCAGTGGAAAATGGACAATACACAGCGGCGCAATCGCATTATATTTACTTGAATCGGGCGCGTCTGGAAGCGAGCGAGGCTTTGCTGCGCTTCTTGGAATTCGTTGTTGAGCCTGCCAATGCCGGGCTGGTCGAGGCAGCGGGCATCACGCCGCCCAGCAAAGCGATCTACGAACTAAATGCTGACTTGCTGGCGGATGCCGAAGCCATGCCGCTGCTCAGTGGCGATGAAGCCGCATTCAGAATCCCGCCGGCGCTCCAAGGCGCTGTGCGTATTGTCGGCGCAGCCAATGCCCACCGACCGCTCAATAGCCTGGGCGAGCAGATGACGCGCAATCATCCGCAGCTGCGAATTGAGTTCGACCTGGCTGGCAGCGGCGCTGGCATCAAAGCCCTGTGCGCAGACGCAGCCGATATCGCGGTGCTGGATGCCCCGCTTGCGAGTGACGGATGCGCTGATAAAGATTTGGCTGCCCTGCCCTTCTCCATTGGCGCGCAGGCTACAGTCCTGGTGGGCAACGCCGGCGACGCATTTTCCGCTTGCCTGACCAGCGAGCAGATCGTGCAAATCTGGCGGGCAGAATCGGCCGGGGTGGTTGAGCAGTGGGCGGATCTTGGCGAAGACTTCCCACAGGTGCCGTTGATGCTCTTCGGCTTGAGCTTGCTGGATGCGCATACGGACATTCTGCTGGGCGCGGCTGGTGAACTGATCTCGCCGGTGCGCCGTGATACCGAACAAGATTATGACCCGAATTACCGCGCGGCCGCCGTTGCCAATGTGCCCGGGGCGCTCACCTATATGACATGGGCAGCATATGAAGATGTGCTCGCGAAAGAACAGGCGAATGTCCGCGCGGTAGCGGTAGATGATGGCGCTGGCTGTATCGCGCCCACAGCCGTCAGCATCAGCGATGGTTCCTATGCGCTTTCACGCGGGGCCAGCCTGTTGGTACGCGAGGCGGCGCTGGCGGATATCAATGTTCAGTCATTTCTGTGGACTTTGTATGGCGATGATAGCTGGTCGCAAGTGACGCGCGGGGGCTTCATCGGCATTTCTGCGCTGGAATTGCCGGTGGTGCGCCGCGAATTGCAAGTGGCGTTCCGGACAGCCGAAGCAGCCTATCCGCCGCCAGATGAAACAGCCGGGACCGATACTGACGAAGCCGATTCCGAATGAGCCCGGCTGGGATACGCCGAGTCCGGGATCGTTCTCGCCTGCCCGACTCGAGCGCTTGATCGGAGTCGCGCATGCACGGCGAATACATCGCCTTTGACTTGGAAACGACAGGGCTCAGCGCCGACCGCGATGAGATCATTGAGATTGGCGCAGCGCGTTTTCGTCGGGGCGAGATCGTCGAGCGTTATCAAACACTGGTCAATCCCGGCAAGCCAATCCCATCCGAAGTCACGCATTTGACTGGCATAGACGATGACGATGTCGCTGATGCGCCGCGCATGCACACATTGCTGCCCAGGCTGCGCGCCTTTTTTGGCGAGAGCACAATCATCTGTCACAATGTCAGCTTTGATGTTGGCTTCATGCAAAAGCACGGTCTGCTGGCGGATAATACTGCGCTGGATACATTTGATTTGGCGTCTATTTTGTTGCCGGCCGCCGTTCGTTACAACCTCGGCAGCTTGGCCGCGCAGATGGGAGTAAACCTGAAAAACGCCCACCGCGCTTATGATGATGCCGAAGCAACCGGGCAGCTGTATTGGCAGTTGTGGCTGAAGTTGCGCAGCCTGCCCTGCGGCTTGCTCGCCGAAATCATCCAACTTGGCAGCGGCATTGACTGGGCTTTGCGCGGCGTATTCCAGGAGGCGCTGCAAGAAGCGCTGCGTGATGCAGAAGCGACGCCCGCTTTGCAACAGCCGTTCGCGGGGGAGTCGATTTTTGGTGAACAGGCAGAGATTGCCCACCACCCGCTGGATATGTCCGATGCCAGTCGAAGCCCGCTGTCATTGCCAGAAGTCTCGCAAGTGTTCGGCGAAACCGGGGCGCTGGCGGCGCAGCATGACAGCTTCGAAGTGCGACCGCAGCAGATCGATATGGCGCGCGAGGTAGCGGATGCGCTAAATCGCGGACAGCAATTGTTGATCGAAGCGGGCACTGGTACGGGCAAGTCGCTGGCCTATTTGATTCCGGCGGCGGGCTGGGCGCTGCAAAACAACAATCGAGTCACAATCGCCACCAACACCATCAACCTGCAAGAGCAGCTATTAAAAAAAGATATTCCGCTAACTCGACAGGTGGTCGGCAAAGCACTGCGCGCCGCGTTGATGAAAGGGCGCAACAATTATCTGTGCCCGCGGCGGCTGGCGACCCTGCGTCGGCGCAAACCCACCACCAGCGATGCACTGCGCACCCTGGCGAAGATTCTGGTTTGGCTGCACGAAGGCGGCGCGGGCGATCGTGGCGGGATCAGCCTGCGCGGGCGAGACTGGCAGTTGTGGTCGCGATTGAGCGCCCAGGACGAAGGCTGCACTTCGACGCGCTGCGCGACCGAAATGGCTGGCATTTGTCCTTTTCATCGCGCGCGCAAACAGGCAGAAGCCGCCCATATCGTCATCACCAACCATGCCCTGCTGGTAGCGGACGCGGCGGTAGAAAATCGCGCTTTGCCCGCCTATCACAACCTGATTGTAGACGAGGCGCATCACCTCGAAGAGGCCATCACCAGCGGGATGAGCCGCCACATCGACCAACGCAAATTGATAGGTCGCTTAAACGACACCGGCAAATGCCTGAACCTGTTCCTCAGCGAGGCGCGCAGGAGTTTCCCGCCCACAGCCGCCAGCAAACTGGACGACTTTGTACAGACTATCAGCCAAGCCATCGCCGAGATGCGGCTTGCCATCCGGATATATTTCCGCACGCTATTTGACTTTGTTCTGAGCCAAAAGAGCGATCGCCACTATGGCATGCGGCTGCTGCAAAAGCATCGCGATTCGGGCAGCTTCGTCAGTGTGCAAAGCGCCTGGCAGCAGTTGGCTTCGTATTTGCTCGCCCTGACCGACGCGCTGGAGCGCCTGGTCGATGCGCTGCCCCGCTATGCCCAATATGCCATGCCCGACTTCGCCGAATACCGCAGCGAGATCCGCGGGCACTGGCGCTTCATCGCCGAACTGCACGAGCAGCTGGAACGGTTCACCAGCGACCCCGACAGCAACGCCGTGTATAGCCTGAAGCCGGGTGAACGCGCCGATATGCTACAAATAACGATCTCGCCATTGCATGTTGGACCCATGATGGACGAATACCTCAGCCAGCGTCTGGAGAGCATCGTGTTGACCAGCGCCACGCTGCGCACGCAAGAGCACTTCGAGCACATAAAAGAGCGACTCTATGTCGAAGAATATCGCGAGCTGGCGCTAGGCTCGCCTTTTGATTATCGCTCGTCCACGCTGCTTTTCGTCCCGGATGACATGCCCGAACCGGGCAAGCGCACAGGGTATCAGCGCATGGTCGAACGCGGCATCATCGAGCTGGCGACAGCGCTGAACGGGCGTGTCATGGTGCTGTTCACCAGTTATGCCCAACTGCGCGAAACGGCGCTGCATATCTCGCCGCGACTGAAGCTGGGTGATATTGAGGTCTTCGACCAGAGTTTTGGCGGGGGACGCGAGGTTTTGCTGGAGAATTTCAAGCGCGCCGATCGAGCCGTGCTGATGGGCGTGCGCAGTTTTTGGGAGGGCATTGATATCCCCGGCGACGACCTGAGCGCCCTGGTCATAGCGCGCTTGCCTTTCGCCGTCCCCAGCGAACCGATCTTTGCCGCGCGCGCCGAGACCTATAGCAATTCTTTTCAGCAATTTGCCGTGCCCGATGCAATTCTGCGCTTTCGGCAAGGCTTTGGACGTCTGATCCGCAGCCGCAGCGACCGTGGTATCGTCGCTATTTTCGACAGCCGCGTCATCAGCAAGAATTACGGTGCCAGCTTCCTTGAGTCGCTGCCCGACTGCACTGTACAATTTGGCGCGCTGGATAAATTGCCGAGCCTCGCCAAAACCTGGATCGAACGCCGATGAGAACGCCAGCCGGGCGCGAATGCCCGCATTATTACGCCGACTTCAACCGCCACACGCGCGATGTTGAAGAATGCCGCCTCGCCAAAGCCAACCCCGACTCGCTGGATTGGCACGCCCGCGACTGCGCCAAATGCCCGGTGCCCGATATCGCGCTCGCCAACGCCAGCCAGGACACGCAGCTCGTGCTCACGATCAAGAGCGGCATTTTTGGCTTGATGCGCCGGGTGCAGGTCGAAGCCATCTGCCTGAAGACGGGCGAGAAGGTAGACCCCTATGTCGGCTGCCCGGACGATCACCCGGGCTTGGAAATCTTCCGCCAGGCGCTGGAAGAAGGCCGCGATGATTAAAGCCGTGCTGCTGGACATGGATAATACCCTGCTGCACAACCCGGATGCGCGGTTCGCCAGCGCTTTTCGCCAGCTATTCGACGATTTCTTTCGTGACGAGTTCGCCATTGACAGCAGCATTCACGCGCTGCGAGCTGGATTCGCCAACATGGGCAGAGACCTTGCCAATTGCCCTGCCAATACCGAAGCGCTGGTTGATTGCCTGGCGCACTGGCTGCCTCTCTCTCGTAACGATGCCGACCAGGCCTTGCGCCGATTTTACGCCGAGGTATATGGCGAACTGCAGCCGCTGGTCTCTCCGGTAGACAGCGCCGCCGCTTTGATCGAGAGTCTGCTGGAACAAGGGTTGCTGGTAGCGATCGCGACCAATCCGCTTTATCCCGAGTCGGCGATATTGCAGCGCCTGGAATGGGCGGGCTTGGGCGGACTGGCCAGCGAATTCGCAATTGTCACGCACAGCGAGAATATGCACTTCGCCAAACCACAACCCGAATACATGGCCGAGGTTGTGGCGCGCGTGGGCATTGAACCAGACGAAGCCCTGATGGTCGGGGATAGCGCAGTCAACGATATCCAATCTGCCCGAGCCATCGGCTGCCCGACCTGGCATGTACCCACAGACGGCAGCCTGGCAGAACTGGCGCAACGGATCCAGAGCGATACCTGGCGCGAGGTCGTCCAGCCGCTCGCCTTGCAGCCAGAGATGATCGCGCCGCAGTATCGAGGCAATTTGGGCGCGCTGCGGGGTCTGCTGGCGGAATCATCGCCGAGCCAATGGCAAGAACATCCCGATCCCGAAGAATGGTCGATATTGCAGATCGTTTGCCACCTGTGGACGACCGAGACAGCTGTGCATCAGGCGCGCTTGCAGAGCATCCTGGCGGAAGACAATCCTTTTCTGGCTGCCTTGCCGCCGCCGGGACCGCATGTGCCGCCCTGCCACGACAATGCCGATGTGGTGTGGCAACGTTTCAACCGCGCCCGGCAAACAACTCTGTCGATGCTGGGCGGTTTGACGCAGGCGCAATGGCTGCGACCAGCTCGACACAGCATATTTGGTTTGACTACCTTGTTGGAAATGGCTTATTTTACAGCGCAACACGACCGCCTGCATATCACGCAATTGTGCCAGACGCTCGGCAAGTGCGAGGACGAAGCGGCTTTGAGTTGACTATGCCCGCGCCAACTGTACAATATGTGTAGAAAGTTCTGAACATCACGACTTATGAATTGGAGCACGCGATGGTCAGCGCAGCGCCGCCCCAACTAGCGCTAAGGCAAGCGGTCGACGAGGGACTTACAGCTGTGGAAGCGGCCATGCGCGAGGTTACCGCCAGCCAGGTCGATGTCCTGCGCGATGCCAGCCGGCATATCCTCAGCGCTGGTGGCAAACGGATTCGTCCCCGCCTGATGTTGCTGAGTTATCTGGCGCTGGGCGGCGCGGATATGCTGCATGTTGCCAAGCCCGCCGCGGCTGTCGAGTTGATGCACACTGCCAGCGTCGTGCACGATGACATCAACGACCATGGTGTGCTGAGGCGTGGCAAACCGGCTGTCAATGCCATCTGGGGGCGGACATTCGCGCTGTTGACTGGCGACTTCCTGTTCACCGCGGTGTATGAATTGATGGCACCCTATGGCGATTTGAATATCGACCTGGCACAAGCCGCAACCGCTCTTGTCGAAGGCGAAACCCTGCAAGCCAGCGCCGTCAAAAATAATCGCTTCAATCGCGAAGTCTATGGACGGATCATCGCGTTGAAGACAGCCGCGCTCTTCCGCGCCGCCAGCGGCATCGGCGCAAAATTGGCGGGGGCGGCACAGCAAGAAATCAGCGCGCTTTCCGATTTCGGCTTTAACCTGGGGCTGGCTTTTCAAATCGTTGACGACATTCTCGATCTGGTTGCTGACGAAGCAGAATTGGGCAAGACCAGTGGCATCGACATCGTGCAGGGTCGCGGCGTTGCTGTCGCGCTCGGCGAAGGCAACAGCAACGGCAATGCTCCACCGAATGACGCACTGGACTCTATTAAGCGAAAAATGCTGGAAGGCGACACAATCGACAAGGCGAAGTCACGCGCTGAGCTCCTGGTGCGCAGCGCCATTGCCAGTCTGGACTTGCTGCCGCATTCGCCCGCCAAAGATGCGCTTGTCGAACTCGCGCAGCAGGTCATCTCCCGCGAAAATTGAACCTGTCAAAGGCAGCCAGGAGCAAGCCGGCTAGCACAGCGGCGCGGACCCGCTCTTGCAATTGAAGCGACAGGCAAGCCTCATGGCGATCAAAGTAGCCAGCGTAGAACAAGTGCGGCAGATTGAAGCGGCGGCGGACCGGCGCGGCCTCAGCTTTGTGCAAATGATGCAAAATGCCGGCGCGGCAGCTTGCCAATTGCTGCTGGAGCGCGTGGCTGTCGACGAATCGACCCTCGTGCTCTTTTTGATCGGCAAAGGCAACAATGGCGGCGATGGCCTCGTCATGGCACGGCAGTTGGCGCAAACCAGCCGAGCGGCTGTTCACTTGTATATGCTGGAAGCGCGAGCGACCGATGACGAAATCTTCTGCGCAGCGACTGCGGCCGGGCTGCCTTGGACATTGGCTGCGGACGACAAGGACGACTCGGTCCTGCGCGAGCTGGCGGGCAAAGCTGATGTGATCGTCGATGCGCTGCTGGGCATTGGCGGGCGACCACCCCTGCGCGCCAGGCTGAAAGAAATGCTAACCTGCGTGAGCAAAGCAGCCAGCGCAACAAAGCCTTTCGTGCTGGCGATCGACTGTCCCAGCGGCAGCGACTGCGATAGCGGCGAAATCGCCAAAGCTGCGCTGTCGGCAAATGCCACCATCAGTTTCATCGCCGCCAAACCAGGCTTGCTCACTTTTCCGGCTGCCGCGGCTGTGGGCGATCTGGTCGTGTCGCAGATTGGCATAGCCGATGAGCTGACCGAATTGCAGCGGCTTTCCAGCACACTCATGGATGCTCCGCTGGCAAGATCGTTGCTGCCGGCGCGCCCGCTGAATGGGCACAAAGGCACTTTCGGCAAAGCCATGTTGGTGGCTGGTTGCGCGAATTATATCGGCGCGGTTGCTTTGGCTGGCGAAGCGGCCTGTCGTTCCGGCGCGGGCTTGGTGACCGTGGCGACTACCCGCCAACTGGTCGAACTTGTCGCCAGCAGTCTGCGTGAACCAACCTGGTTGCCGCTGACGGCTGTTGATGGCTGCATTGCCGAAGACGCTGCGCAAACTGTGCTTGAAAGCGCGCCCTCGTACAAGTCGCTGCTGGTGGGCTGCGGCCTGGGTTTGCATGCCAGCACGCAAGCCTTCGTGAGAAGCCTGCTGGACAATGACCTGCCGCCGCTGCTGCTGGATGCGGATGCGCTGAACTGCCTGAGTCGACTGCGTGATTTTTGGAAGCGCCTGCCCGCCGACACGATAATCACGCCGCATATTGGCGAAATGGCGCGATTGACACAACATTCGACCGCGGAGATCGATGCCGATCGCTGGACATTTGCCCGGCGCTATGCAGAGTGCTGGCAGGTGGTGCTGCTGCTGAAAGGCGCGCACACGCTCATCGCCGCGCCAGATGGGCGCACAAGCGTGATTCCGTATAAAACTGATGCGCTGGGAACAGCCGGCACGGGCGATGTGCTGGCGGGTTTAATCGCAGGCTTGCGCGCGCAGGGCCTCACAGCTTTTGACAGCGCGCGTCTGGGAGCCTACATCCATGCGCTAGCGGGCACCATCGCTGCGCAGACGGTGGGCAGCAGCCGCAGTGTGATCGCCAGCGATGTGCTAGGCGCGTTGGGACCGGCATTCGCAGCAACCGAAGTCGGCTAGCTGTCGGTCTGTTTCCTGGAGCGCGCCTTGCGTTTGGCAGCTTGCAGCTCGGCTTCCATCTCCAGCTCGCCACTGGCACCGCCAAATTCCAGCAGGTCGCGCCGTCGCACCGCTCCGCGTCGATTGATGCGCAGTTGTGCATAGATGCCGCCCAGCAAGATGCCCAGCAAGATGCCGACAAAGACAGCCCCGTCGTCCAGTTTAGGGCGCGTCCGCTTCATCGAGAGCCTCGCCGTTGGTTTCGTCGGTGGTCAGCAGTCCGCGGATGCGCAGTAACTCGCGCAGGAATGCCAGCAGCCCGGCCAGAAAGCTCTTCAACTGGATCAGCGGGTCGACGGCGTTGTCGTTCATAAAAGTGGCGGTCGCTCTGCCGAGTCGCGCTGTCTCACGGGCGCTTTCGAGGATAGGTTTGATTTCTGCGCGCAGCATCACAAAGAAGCCCGCCACTTGCAGCAGCAGGATGGCTAAAGCCGCGATCAACAGCACCGACTCCAGCAGCAGGATGAGCAGCATGACATCGCGGAATATGCGGATGATCGGCACCCAGGTTTCGGCTGCCGTAAGCGCCGTTGCCACAGCCGCAGCCAGCAGCCCCAGGATGAGCAGAATGCCGATTGCGGCACCCAGCTTGATGATGCGTCCGATATTGCCCGCGCTGCGAGCGGTCTGACTTTGTTCGGGCGCTGGCTCGCTGGCAGATGCCTCGCTGCTTTGCATGGCTCAGCGTCGCGTCACCGGCGTTGACGGCCGCGAGGTTACGATGTGCGCGAAGAATAGCAGCGCGAATGCGGCCACAGTCGCCGGCAGCAGGTGGATTGTGCCGATGCGCAAGTTGTCAAGAGAGAGGCTGTCGCCGATATATTGTCCCAGCAAAAATCCAACCCAGCTGGTGACGACAAAGAGCACCAGCCGGCGCGCGTCGCCGCCCGTCAAGACATAGAAGGCCAGCCCATACATGGTGGCAATGATACAAGCAAATGCGAATACGGGGTTGGGCATGCTGGTTGCACTTCGCGCGTCAATTGGTAAAATCGTAAATAGTGTAGCATAGAATCAGGTGTTAGTCATACTGCAGCGGTTCTGCCCATGAACCTCATCGATCTGGAGATTTTGATCCCGGCTTCGCCCGAGTTTATCTGGCGCTTCCTGGGCGATCTGCAGCAGATCCCCCGCTGGCAAAAGGGCGCGGAGACCATCACATTCTTGTCGACGCAACATGAGGGACGAGGCACGCGTTGGCGTCAGTCGATGAGCAGCGGGCCCGACCAGGTTGTCGAGGTGAGCGCCTGGTACGAAACCCTCGGATACACCTACCAGGTGGTCGCTGGCGCGGCATATAACAAGAACCAGGGTCAGATCAAGCTGCGCGAAGTGCCCGAAGGCACCCTGGTTCGTTGGACATTCCAATACGAGCCGGGCGGCGTGCTGGGCGGATTGCGCAATGCAGTCGGATTGAAGGGCAATGTGAGCAGTCAGATCCAGACCAGCCTGCGCAACCTGCACCAGTTGATCAGTCAGCAGTCGGGCGGCATCTCCACGCACGAAGCCAAAGCGACCATGCAAGAAGCCCCCGATGTCAGCGCGCGCTCCAGTTATGAGCCGCGACATCCCTCATCGTATCGGGATTCATTGCAAGAAGATGCGTCTACCGAAGTCTTTAGCGTGGATGGCGATGCGAATCCCTTTGCTTTTGATTACGATATGGTGCCCATCCCAGCCAGTGAAGATGGCGATACCAAACCGAATCCGGTCGCGCTGGCGGGTTTCAGCAGCCTGGCCGACGAGGTGACGCTGGACGATACGCAGCCGATGGATATCGCTGTGCCAGCCACCGATGCAAGGCCGATTGTCGCTGAGAAAGCGCCGCGCCAACCCGCGCAAGAGCCACCTGCAGCAAAGCCCGCGCCTCGTCAGCCTGTTCAAGAGCCGCCGGCGGTAGCGCTGCCAACACGCCGCAAAGGCATTGATGCCGCCAACATGAGCGTCTTCGAGATCTTCGGCTTACAGAGGCCCAGCAAAGCGCTGCTGGGCTCCGAGCCGACAGCGCAAGCCGCAGAAAACGATGCCAAGCGCAGGGATGATGAAGCGCCGCAACTTCCCATTGACGAAATCGTCGCCAAAACCCCAAATGCCGAGCCGCAGACGGAATCGAAGAGCAACTGGCGCGCTGTGACTGGTGCCCGCCGAGCCGCCCGCCGCCGCGCTATCCGTATGCGTCCTCAATAAGCCGAGCCGCCACAAATAAAAAACGCCCACGCGAGGCGGACGCTGCTGGGTGGATGAAGGGACTTGAACCCTCAACCGCCTGAACCACAATCAGGTGCTCTGCCGTTGAGCTACATCCACCATATTCACCAGTATATTATCAGCTTTGCGGCGCAAAATCCAGTGTGGGCTTGTGCGGTTTTGTCAAAATGATCAATTGCGCCGAACTGCCAGCCAACTGAACGACAGGCGCTTCTGCCATCAGCCCTGCTTCGCCGAAGTAGCTGCGCAAGTCGCTGCCGACGGGGAGTTGGCGAGCCTGCCCGGTCAACCAATACAAGCAACGAATCAGGCTGCGCAGCGGTCCGCGTCCATCCAGTTCTCCAGCCAGGACGATACACACAGGAGCGCCGGGCTGCAAGATGCGCTGCAACTCGTCAAGCGTCTGGTGGTGGAAGATGAAGGCGGTGGGAAAGGTGCACACAACCGCCGCTACCTTTTCGGCTGGCAGGGGCAAGCGGGTGGCATGGCCACGCAGGAAATTGCCTCTCAGGCCGACGCGCCGCAGTTTTTTCTGCGCCAGTTTGTTCATATTTGGCGACAAATCCAGCGCCAGGCTGTGATAGCCAGCATAGTGCAAGTCGATTTGCATATCGCCTGTGCCATGCGCCAACTCCAGCACAAGGCCAGCATCGGGCGGCGGCAAGAACCGCATCGCGCTGCGCTGCCAAGCCCGCCAGTGTCCCAGCGAAACTGCCCGGCTGACATGATCGTAGGTGAAGGCGCATTGGTTGTAAAGCAAGTGAAAGCCGAAACGCCAAAGCCTGTTCAACATGGCGCAAGCGCTGCCAGGATCGCCGCGGGGTGATCGGTGATGAGGCCGTTGACGCCCAGCGCCCGCAAATGGCAGGCGCGCAGGGGATCGTTGACTGTCCAGACAGTAACCAGGCAGCCCGATGCACGCGCTTGCTGCATGAAATCCGCATCGACTCGTTCATGCCACGGGTGCAGAGCAGCGCAGAAATTCGCCATATCAGCGAGCTGCGACTGGCTTGCAAATCCGAATAAGTAGCCCAGCGATACATTGATCAGTGGGCGCAGGCGGCGCAGAACATCCGCGTCAAAAGACGAAACCAGTACGCGCGATTCCATTTGGTGGTGGCGTATGCAGTCGGCGACCGCATTTTCAATGCCCGGCGCGGCGGACTTGATTTCCACATTGACAAACAATCCCTGCCCGACAGTTGCCAAGACTTCGTCCAGTGTGGGGATGCGCTCGCTTGCGAATTGGGGCGAAAACCAGGTGCCGGCATCCAGTTTTTTGAGTTGCGCCAGGCTCATCTCTGCCACAGCGCCCTGTCCATCGGTGGTGGCATCGACAGTCGCGTCATGAATCACCGCCAGCTGACGATCGCGCGTCAAATGCACATCCAGCTCGATGCCGTGCGCGCCTTGTTTCGCCGCCAGTTCAAATGCCGCCAGCGTGTTTTGTGGCGCGCAAGCAGAAGCGCCGCGATGCGCAAACACGCATGTCTCGTTCGATTTCAGCGCATCCAGCAGCCTGCCAACGAGCATGGCTGTCGCTAGACAAAAATCTCTATGTTGGCGTCTTGGATGCGCGCTTCATACCAAGGCACATCAATTTCGGCGGGGCTGCGCGTGGCTGCCCCACTGCGAATGTCAAATCGGCCGCCATGCCGTGGGCATTCAATTTCGTAGCCGGCTAGTTTGCTGGGCTGGTCGGCGTGGTCGAAAGCGAGCGCATTGCCATCGTGCGTGCACAGGTCTTCGATGGCATAGATCTTGCCGCCGACATTGAATACGGCTATCCAGCGGTTGTCGACGCCGAATACCTCGCGCTGGCCCGGAGCAATCTCACTTGCCGCGCAAACTGGAATCCATTTCTTCATCAGCCGTCCTCGACCAACGCCCATTCTTCGCGGCCGGCCGAGCCATACGCGCCCACCACCAGCACCTTCAGCGGCAGCAAGGCGCACTTGACCCGGTTGATGCTCAAGGGCAAGCCAATCATGTCCAGCAGCAGCTGCTTGTCAATGCACCGCGCCTCGTCCAGCGGCATACCCAGCAGTTCTTCGCCAAACATGGAAGCGGATGCCAGGCAGATCGCGCAACCTTCGCCATCCCAACCGACCGCCGTGATGCAACCCGACTCGTCCAGCCTCAGCGTCAGACGCAGCCGGTCGCCACACATCGGGTTTGCTTCTTCGTGGTCGAAGTCGTTGGGCTGGAGCAGCCCCCAACTGCGCCGGTTACGGGCGTGGTCGAGGATGAGTTCGCGAGCCAGGTCGTCCACAGCGCTCAACCGATAATTTTGGCTTCGATCTCGTCCATCAGGCGCTGGCGGACGCGCTCGAATGGCACGCGCTGCAGCAGTTCGTCGAAGAAACCTTCGATAATCATCAACTGGGCTTGCGGACGGGTAATGCCGCGGCTCATCAGATAATAGATGGGCTCATCTTCCAATGTGCCAAAGGTGGCGGCGTGCGAACAAGCCACATCATCGGCTTCAATTTCCAAGCCCGGGATGCTGTCCATACGCGCGCTGTCGCTGAGCATGAGGTTGCGGCAAACTTGGTAGCCGTCAATGCGCTGCATCTGCGGCAGCGACTTGATCATGCCTTGCCAGAGTGTGCGGGCATTGTCGCGGGCTGCGCCTTTGAATAGTAGGTCGGTATTGGTCAGCGGCGCATTGTGATTTTGCTGCGTATCCAGGTCGAAGAATTGATCGTGATCGGCGAAGAAGAAGCCGCTGACACGGGCATTCGCGCCCGCGCCCATCGCATCCACCTCGATGAAGGCTTTGGTCAGGCGGCTGCCCATCACGCCATTCACCCAATCCAACTGGGCATCGCGCCCGACTATGCCGCGCTGATGGCTGAATTCGAAGGTCTCGCGATTCCAATCTTGCAGCGATACATAGCGCAAGTTACCCGCAGCGCCGACGATAAGTTCGGTCGCGCCGATGTAGGCTGATTGGCTCGCCTGGTCAGCGCTGGCATATTCGACCTGCATGGTGGCTTGGGCATTGTCTTCCAGCACGACCAGCACATGACCCAGCGCCGTGCCCGCCGATGTATTGAAGCAGACAACATGCAGCGGCAGCTCGGCGACGATGTTGCGCGGCACATGCACAAAGACGCCATAATCCCACAGCGCCGCGTGCAATGCCGCGAACTTGCCATCGGCTGGCTGCACAGCCTGTGTCATCAGATGCTGCTTGACCAAGGCTTCGTGGTCGCTTATTGCGCTGCGCAAGTCTGTGAATACCACGCCTTGCCGCGCCAAAGCGTCCGCCAGCTGATAATGCACAACCGCCCCATCGACAAACACCAGCAAACCGCCTTGTTCATCGCCAGTCAGCGGCTCGAGGTTTTTGGCTGGCACGGCAGTGGCTGTCGCGCCATTGGCGTTTACCATGCGCTCGGCTTCATCCCAGCGTATGTGCCGATAATCGGTGCGCCGCCATTCTTCTTCCAGGTAGGGCATTGGCGTCGATTCGTAAGTTTGCCACGCTTCCAGCCGCCGTTCGCGCAGCCAGGCTGGCTCTTCGTTGGTTTTGCTGAGCGCCTCGACCTGCGCGCGCGAATAATTGGGCGCTTGTGGGGTGGACGAACGCCTGCGTACAACTGCCACTAGTGTTCTCCTGTGTTTGCTTTGATAGCCCGACTAACCAATCGAGCCTTCCAGCTGGATTTGGATCAAGCGATTCAACTCCAGCGCGTATTCCATGGGCAACTCCTTGACGAGTGGCTCCAGGAAGCCATTTACGATCATGGCATTGGCTTCGTCTTCGCCGATGCCGCGGCTCATCAGATAAAATAGCTGGTCTTCGCCGACCTTGCTGACGGATGCTTCGTGCCCCATGGTGACATCTTTAGCATCGATTTCGATGGTCGGGTAGGTATCAGAGCGGCTGAAATCGTCCAGCAGCAGGGCATCACAAACGACATTGCTTTTGCTGCTGGTCGCGGCTTCATCAATTTTCAGCAACCCGCGATAGCTGGCACGTCCACCATCTTTGCTGATGGACTTGCTGATGATTTGGCTGGTGGTATTGGGCGCGAGGTGAGTGATCTTTGCGCCGGCATCCTGGTGCTGCCCATTGCCAGCAAAGGCGATCGAGAGCACTTCACCATGCGCGCCATCGCCACGCAAGATCACAGCCGGGTATTTCATGGTCAGGCGGCTGCCCAAATTGCCATCGACCCACTCCATGGTGGCGTCTTTTTCGGCGACAGCGCGCTTGGTGACCAGGTTGTAGACATTGTTCGACCAATTCTGAATGGTGGTATACCGGCAACGTCCACCCTTCTTGACGATGATTTCAACCACGGCGCTGTGCAGGCTGTCGCTGCTATAGATGGGCGCGGTGCAGCCTTCGACATAGTGCACATACGCGCCTTCGTCCACGATGATCAAGGTGCGCTCAAATTGCCCCATATTCTGCGTATTGATGCGGAAGTAGGCTTGCAGCGGCATCTCGACCTGGACGCCGGGCGGGACATAAATGAAGCTGCCGCCAGACCACACCGCCGTATTCAACGCGGCGAACTTGTTGTCGTTGGAGGGGATGACCGTACCGAAATACTCCTGGACGATGTCTGGATATTCGCGCAAGCCCGAGTCCATATCCAGGAAGATGACGCCCTGCTCTTCCAGATTTTCCTGGATTTTGTGGTAGACCGATTCGCTGTCGTACTGCGCGCTGACCCCATGCAGAAATTTCTGTTCCGCCTCGGGGATGCCCAGCTTGTCAAAGGTTTCCTTGATTTCGGCGGGAACTTCGTCCCAGTCCTGCTCGGTCTTGTCGGTGGCGCGCACATAATAATAGATGTCGTCATAGTCGATCTGGTTGAGATCGCCACCCCATTGCGGCGTCGGCTTGTCCAAGAAGATCTGGTAGGCCTCGACGCGCCGGTCGGTCATCCATTGCGGCTCGTCTTTCATCGCGCTGATCTGCCGGACGATCGTTTCGTTCACGCCTTTTTGGCTCTTGAAAGCGTAATCGACATCGTCATCATGGAAGCCGTATTTTTCGGCATAGCTCAAGCCGACATCTTTCAGGGCTTCTTCTTCGTGCGTTAGCTGTTTCTCGCTCTGGACTACATCAATCATGTCGCTCTCCGTTGCAGGCAAGTTGTCACTGCATTAGGTGGACTAGAAGCGCCGCCATTGCCAATTGTGTACTAAGCAAAAACCCGATGACGGCCAACTGCGTGGCGACTAACCACTTGATTAGGCGCGTTTCCAACTGGGCAAGGTCGGTTCTGGATGTCAAGTTTTCCTGCTTGGCCTCGACCGCTGTGAGTCGTCTGTCCAGCGCCAGCATGGCAGGTTTTCCAGGTTGGTTTCCATCGCCTCCTCCAACTAGGCAGGCGTCTGCTCAAGCGCGCCATGCTCCTCGCGGATCCACTCGTAGCCCTTTTCTTCGAGCGCCAGCGCCAACTCTGGCCCGCCACTTTGCACGATGCGTCCGGCGAACATCACATGCACACGATCTGGCTTGATGTAATTGAGCATGCGCTGATAGTGGGTGATGACCAGCGCGCCCATTTCGGGTCCCGTCAGCGAGTTGACGCCATCGGCAACGATGCGCAGGGCGTCGATATCCAGCCCGGAGTCGGTTTCGTCCAGCACGGCGATGCGCGGCTCCAGCACAGCCATTTGCAAGACCTCGGCCCGTTTCTTTTCGCCACCGCTGAAGCCTTCGTTCAAATAGCGTCCGGCGAAGGCATGGTCGATATGCAGCTGCGACATCTTCTGGCGCATCATGCGGGCGAAGCGCGGGATGGGGATGCCTTTGCTTTCGGGGTCGTCGGCTTTCATGCGCGCGTTGATGGCATGGCGCAAGAAATTGCCCAAGGTTACGCCGGGGATGGCCACAGGATATTGGAAAGCCAAAAACAAGCCAGCCCGGCTGCGTTCGTCCGGCTCCATCTCCAGCACATCTTCGCCATCCAACAGCACCTCGCCAGCAGTAACTTCGTAGGCAGGATTGCCCATCAGCACATTCGCCAGTGTGCTCTTGCCCGATCCGTTGGGACCCATCAACGCGTGGATCTCGCCCTGTCGCACAATCAGGTCCACACCACGCAGAATCGGACTTTCGTCGCCATCTACGCAGGCATGCAGGTCGCGTATCTCCAGTGTTACACCCATTCGCGGCAGTTCTCCTCTCGCAAGGGGGATTTAATGTCGGTTAAATTGACTTTGTAACCGACCACAATTCTCATGCAGTGTAGCAGCGCGGCGGCGCATTGTCAATACGAGGGTGCGCAGCTTTTCCCCCATCCCAAACCCCTCAGCCAAGATGAGGGAGGGGCTCATTTGCTTCAATCTCGGATCGCTTAGCTCCCCTTCCCTCGTTCTGGGGGAAGGGGCCGGGGGTTGGGGGCTTGAACATCGTATCCACACAAATTGACTCTCCTCCGCAGACGGCAAATTGACAAGGGCGCGGGGCTGCATTATGCTAGGCGCAATCCAGCAGCGACAAAGAGGGCGGGCAAATGACAGACAAGGAAGCGGGACTGTACGAAGCGATGCGGGCGGTGATCGACCCCGAGATCGGCATGAACATCATCGAGCTGGGCTTGGTGCGCGGCGTGGAATTTGATGACGAAAGCGCCCATGTCAATATGATCATGACGACGCCTTTCTGTCCGTATGCCCCGCAACTGCTGGAGCAGACCCGCCGCACCGCGCAAGAATTCCTGGGTGTGCCCACGACAATCGAGATGGGCATGGAAATGTGGGACCCCAGCATGATGGAAGAAGGCGCTGCCAGCGACTGGGGACTCTTCTAGCGCGCTAGATGCGGTGGTTGCGGATCCACTCCAGCGGGTCGATATAGTTCTTCATAAGCGAACTGAAGTTCAGTTTTGGCCAGTTGCCAGGATGCCGCTCCAATATGGTGGTCGCGCTGAGGTCGAAGTGCAGGTGCGGCACGAAGCGCCCAAAAGCATCGCTGATTTCACAGATACGTTGGCCACGCGAAACCCGTTGGCCCACCCGTACGCGAATCTCCTGCACATGGCCGTAGCGGCTGTAGAGCACTCTGCCCGATGGTTCATACAGCGGATCATGACGAATGACGACCACATTGCCCCAGACCGCCAGCGAGGCTGCGAAAGTTACAATGCCGCTGGCGCAGGCGTAACAGGCCATGCCCTTGTCTTCGTAGGGACTGCCAAAGTTCAGGTCTGCGCCCGTGTGATACGCTTCGCTGGGCGTGCCGCGAAAGTATAGCTTGCCGAAGGGCGTGGCATCGCGCCAACCAGGCGGCCAAAGCTGGTCGCCGCGGCGCTGCTCGCTCGTCCCAATCGGCGAGTCATAGCCATCAGCAACATGCACGCCATTGATGACCGTCCGCCGGCGTTGGCGCGTCGGGTCGGGCGCAGGCAGATAACCAATGGGCGTGGATGCGATGCGGCGAAAACGGATGGCGTCGAAAGCGATGAACTTGTACTTCTCGCCAGTTACATCATTGAGGAAGACGCGCCCGGCATTGTCTTGCCCGCGGTCGAGATCGAAGATGCCCAGCGACACCCAGCTGTTGCGGTGCTGGTGCTGGTTGATATCGATGACCACTTCACTGGCAGCGCCGACCACGCCATGCACTTTGTAGCGCGCGCGGGTTGTGGTGGCGCGGCGGTTGGGAACAAAGACCGCTATCTCGTAGAGACCGTTCTGCGGCAGCTTTTGCCGCCATTCTGCCCAAACTTTGCTGGTGCGCTCTTCTGTGCCCACATACAAATACTCCCAGCCCCAGGTGTTCTCACGAGCGCTGAACTCGGCTTTTCCGGTGTAGGTGCCGCTGCGAAAACCGGACTTGCTGGGCAGGATGATGACTTCGTCGGCGAAGTTTTCGCGGGGTGGCGGGTCTGGCTCGGCTGGCGATGTTTGCAGCTCGATGGGACGGTCGACCGCCTGCCAGCGCGCAATCGTGCCATAACGCCACCAGCTTAAGCCTTTCGCGCCATGCACCTGGATGGCCAGGGTATGGGCTTCAATCTGCTCTTGTGTGGGTGCGCCGCCGGGCAGGGCCGGGATGATGGGCTTGTTAAAGCCGCCCCAGGTCGTCCACAGCGATTTCAGCGCATCTTCTGGCGACTTGCGAAAGATCTGCCAGTAGGTCTGGGGATGAACGCTATCGACAAAAGGACTCCATTCGTGCGGGAAGACGGTATGGTATTGTTGTGGGCGCGGGTCCATGCTCATGCCGATATGGAAGCGCGTTCCCAAGCCCCGCCGCAGCATCAACATGAAGGGGCGCACTGCCGCGGCGCCGCCTTGCCAATAGTTGCCTTTCTCGCGCTCAATATCCAGGATCAGCGATTGTACGCCCGCCCGCGAGCAGGCTTCGATGATGAGGCGCGCCTCCGCCTCAATGCGCAAGCCATGCGGCACACACCAGGCATGAAACTCGAAGCCGGCGCTATGACAAGCCGCCACCCACCGGTCGATGCTTTCGCGCCCGCGGATAGCCAAGGCTCCGCTGTCGTATTCGCCCATCCAGTGCATGCCATCGGTAATCTTGACCCAGATCTGGCTGACTTCCGGGGCTTTGGCGCGGATGTCCGCCAGCAGCTCGGCGATGCTGCTTTGCGGGACGGCCAGGCCTTTCCAGTGCCAAATCGCCACCTTGCCATCATAAGGTGTCTTTGGATGCGGTGATGGCTGCGCGCCAATCGCCGGAATAAACTCGACATAGCCAGCGAAAAGCCAGCCTTGCAAGCCGCCTTTTTCCACCCAGATCCAGTTGTCTTTGGTGCGCGTGTCGGGGTAGTGCACAAGCAGGGTATTATCCAGGATGTCGCCAATATCCGTGTAATTGATGCCCGGTCCGCGGCGGATATTGCTCAGCGCATATCGCGTCTGCGCCACCGCTATCATTCCTTCGCCAGCATCCTCGGGCTTCGCCACAAATCGTTGTTCGCTCATGCCCCGCCCTTCTCTTGGCTAGCCGAACTATGAAACGATTAGAAAAAATTCACAACAGAGACCCAGTGGACCCAGAGAATAATTCTTGGGCAGTATACCCGAACCCGGCCAATTCGACTCGGTGAATCACTCGCTGCATCGGCGCACAGCTTGCAAGAAAAAAGCCGCCCGAAGGCGACCTTTTTCTCACATCTCTTGCGATGCAATTTCCGCTAGCTATCCTTAAGAAGCTGGCGCATTGTATTGATATTGCGCAAACTCGGTGCGTTTGCTGCTGTCAGAGGTACGGACAAACAGCTTGAATTTCAGATCGATGTTGCTATAGCCCACGAGAGCGCCTCGCCAGCTTACATAGCTCTTGCCAGTCCCCTCGTCTTGCCAATACCAGACCTTGCCATGAGAGCCTATTTCGTTGCGTTTTTCTCCCTTTGAGCCTTTAATGCGCCCCCACGCGTCGGCAAACTCGGTACTGTTGGTGAACTTCAGATTAAACTTCGTTTCGTTGGCAACGGTATTCCATTCAGCGAGCCAGTGGGCTGGATTGTCGCCACCGGTTACGAAGTCAACCCTGAAGCCAGTAGGCGCGTCAAGATGTTGCTTTTGCGCGCTTGCCACAGGTATTGCGAGCAACATCATGACGAGTGCGATTGCAATGATCCGTTTCAACATGGTATCCTCTTTGGAGTGGTATGGATAAGCATTGAGGATTTTATTACAAGAAGTCGAATCGGCAATACTGATGAGGTAGCCGATTAGAGCGCAATCACATCAAAATAATTTAGCACGAGGGGCGCGTAGACACAGCCCCTCTACACCGAGATGGACGAGTACGCCGAGAGAAAAGCAATAGAAGTGAGTAGAAAACGTCGGCACTTTGGAAGAACCTATATAGACTTGCGCCAGTCTATACGGAATCCTCGCGCGGTCTGTTGCCTCCCTCGTTGATACGGGGGACTGAGAGCAGGGGGTATCGGGCGAGTCGCCGCCGTCGCCCCTAGTCCAAGCCTCTGTGGCATTGTGGTGAGTTATGAATGCTTGGTCCTAAGCCAGCGAACGCGCCGCCGCCAAAGCCGCATCATAGTCGACCTCGTCGCCGATTACCGGCACATATTCGGCGTGGCGCAGCACATTGTCGCGGTCCAGCACAAAGACAGCGCGCTGGCAGATGCGCCATTCTGTATCGTGCACGCCATAATCATCCGCGAACTGCATGTCGCGCTGAGTCGTCAAGGTCTCGGTATTTTCGATTCCTTCCGCTCCACAGAAGCGCCCCAAAGCAAAAGGCATATCGGCGCTGACTGTCAGAACGACAGTGTTGTTCAGCCCGGCGGCTTCTTCATTGAAACGCCGCGTTTGTATCGCGCAGACGCCCGTGTCGATGGAGGGGATGACGCTGATGACCTTGACTTTTCCCGCATAATCCGCCAGCGAGCGGCTGCTGAGATCGGTGGCGATCAAGTTGAAGTCGGGCGCTGGCGAACCTGTCGCGAGCATTTCGTTTTGTACGGGGTGTTCATTATCTCCGACCATCATGCCTTTGCGCGCCATGCGGAGTCTCCTTTTGATTTTTCACAATTTCTGGCTTTCAGTGTGCCACAATGGCAGAGGGATTATAATCGTGGTGTTCTGTGTGGCAAGATGGCAGTTTAGGGATAGTCGAACGGGGGTGGAGCATGTCGCGCAAATGGATCCTAAGTGGGCTGGCAGTCGCGCTGGTGGTGGCGCTGGCCATAACGCAACCCTGGCTTTACTTTGTCAATCGCGAGGTCGATGAAGCTTTCCCGAGCTTGACCCAAACCCAGCGCGATGCCGTCGATAGCATGCCAGACGCGGAGAAGCGGATGTTGCTGGACATGGCGAAGGACAACCGCGAGATGGCGGCGCAGACAGCCCTTGCCCAGATAGAAGCGGGCAGCGTCGTGCCCGATGCGCAACAAGCCATGCCGACAGAAATGCCGGCTGATCCCGTCGAACAAGCCAGCGGCGAATTCATTCACATCGACCCCATCCATGGCGCTGACGGATTCGCCAAGATTTATGCCCTGCCCGATGGCAGACATTTCCTGCGCTTCGAGAACTTCACTTCCAAGAATGGTCCCGACCTGCATGTGTATCTATCGCCGGAATACCCGACCACGACATTCGCGGGTTTGGGCGAAGAGCCGCTGCATCTGGGCGCGCTGAAAGGCAATATCGGCAGCCAGAATTACGAGATCCCGGCGGGGACCGACCTGGCGCGTTTCCAAAGCGTCGTCATCTATTGCAGACCGTTTCGCGTTGTCTTCAGTTCGGCAGAGTTGACGACGAGCTAGTCAAAATCGCGATAACGCCATGCGCCGCCGATCATCGTGCCCAAGACTTGCAAGTCGGGGATTTCGTGGGCCGGCACGCGCGTGATATCGCGGTCGAGCACGACCAGATCGGCAAGGTAACCGGCGCTCAACTTGCCCAGGCGGTCTTCCATTTCGGCGGCATAGGCAGGACCTTGCGTATAGCCCAACAACGCCTCGCGCAAGCTGATGCGCGCTTCGGGATGCCAGCCACCCGCCGGTTCGCCATTGCGCTGGCGAGTAACCGCAGCATGAATCCCCAGCAGTGGATCGAGCGGCTCGACAGGCGCGTCAGAACCAAAGGCGACGCGCGCGCCATGATCCAACTGCAAGCGCGGATTGTATGACCACTTGGTGCGCTCGCCCCAATAGCGGTCGGCGGTGAGCATGTCGGAGGTGGCGTGGATTGGCTGCATGGAGGCAATGATATCCAGCTCCGCCAGCCTGTGCGCATCCTGAGGGTGGATGATTTGCACATGCTCAATGCGGTGGCGGCGGCTGGAGCGGGCTTCTCCTCGCGAGGCTTCTTGCTGGCGCGCGATCTCAAACACATCCAGCACATCGTGCACCGCTTTGTCGCCGATGGCATGAATGCTGGCGGGCAACCCAGCCGCACTGGCCCGGCAAACATAGTCGACCATTTCTTCTTTTTCGACCAAAGCCATGCCAGTATTCCAATCTTCGCCGGCATACGCTTCAAACATGAGCGCGGTCTTTGGTCCCAGCGCGCCATCCGCAAACAGCTTCAAAGCGCCAATGCGAATCCAGTCATCCCCAAAGTTGCGGCGGATGCCCGAAGCGAGCGCCGCGTCCAGCCATCGTTGATTGATCTGTTTGACGACGCGCAGGCACAAGTCGCCGCGTTCCCGCAGAATCTGTAGCGCCACCAGGCACGATGGGTCGTCAAAGTCGTGAATCATGGTGAGGCCCCGCCGCAAGGCATGGTCTTGCGCAACCAGCATCATGTCCGCCAGTTGTTCGGGACTTGGCGCTGGCACTTGCTCGCTCACGATATCCATGGCCGTCTCCAGCAGGATGCCGGTGGCCGCGCCGTGTTCAGCACGCAAGATCTCGCCGCCTTCGGGATCGGGCGTCGAGTTCGTGACGCCAGCCAGGGCAAGCGCGCGCGAATTCACCCAGGCGGCATGCCCGCTCTTTGCAGACAAATAGACGGGATTGCTGGGGGCGACCGCGTCCAAATCGGCTGCGCTGGGGAAGGCGCGGTCATCCCACAAATCCTGCGCCCAGCCCTGCCCGGTGATCCATTCGCCAGCCGGCGTCTGCTGCGCGCGAATTTGGATGCGCTCCAGCGCGTCGGCTTTGCTGGGCAGTTCAAAGACATTCACCGAGCGCATGGATTCCGCCTGCGCCTGCCAATGCAAGTGGGCATCGGTGAATCCCGGCAGCACAGTCTTGCCGTCCAGGTCGAGTGTTGTTGTGCCGGTCCCAGCCAGCCGCGCGACCTCGGCATCATTACCCACAAAGACCAGCCTGTCATAGCTGATGGCCACGGCGCTGGCGCGAGGCTGTGCATCGTCCAGTGTGATGATGTTGCCATTGAGCAGAATTGAGTGAATCATGCTTCTATCCTGTTTAGTTCGCGTTCTATTTCTTCCTTGGTGGGCGCGCTGTCCAGGCTGGCGCGGGTCACGGAATAGGCTGCCAGCCGTCCAGCCAGGCGCACAGCCGCCGGCACATCGCCATCAAGCCGCTGCAAACTGCCGAGCAGCGCCGCCGCGAAGACATCGCCAGCCCCGGTCAAGTCGCGCGCGGTCACATCCAGGCTTTCGTAGCGCATTTCCCCGCCTGCATGATAATGGGTGCCGCCATCGCGACCGTTGGTCACCACCAGGTGCTGGCAGACGCAGCGCATCTCGTCGGTCAACTGTGGATACAGGCGGATGTCTTCTTCGCTGTAGACGACGATATGGATCTGTCGCAGCGCATCGGCATCGAACCAGCGCCGAAATTTGACCAGGCCATCGGCATCCCAGCGCCGCAGCATGCCTTGCAGCGTCAGCATCTTGGTCGCATTGGGGAAGCGGCTTGCCAATTCCAGCGGGTCAATCTCGGCCGCCAGCGGTCCCATGTGCAGGTAAGGCGCGTCTGTCCAGCCAACTGGCACATGCTCATAACGCAAAGGCTTGGCCGTGGCGCGCACGAATTGCTGACGGCCGGCTGCGGAATAGACATTCTCATAGGTCAATGAGTTTTTGGCGGGCAGGCTGACCAGTTCGCCGTGCGGCAGCAAGTGTTTGAGCAAAGGCTCAGCGTAGGCTGCGCTGGTCAGCACGCCGACTCGGTGACCAAAAGCGGCATAAGTCGGCGCGGCATAGGCGACAGTGCCGCCCAGCATGCGACCGCCCGGCACCAGATCGGCGGTCAAGTGTCCGATGGTCAGGATATCAATTGGAGAGGGCATGGCTGTGGCGCGCCGTTGGGACTAATTGGGCACGATGGTAACTTTACGCGCGCGGCCTTCGCCAACGCTTTGCGTGCTCACATCTTCGTTATCGCGCAGGGTGAGATGAATGATGCGGCGTTCGCTGGGCTGCATCGGCTCGAGCGTGATGGTGCGACCTTGCTGAACAGCTTGCTTAGCCATGCGTTTGGCGAGTCCGCGCAGCCGGTTGGATCGTCCCGTCTTGTAGCCTTCGGCATCGATGATGATATTGGCGCGTCGCTCCAGTTTGCGGCTGCAGATCAAGCGCACGATGTGCTGCAGGGAAGCCAGTGTTTCTCCGCGCCGCCCGATCAGCCGGTTGATGCGTTTGCCAGTGATATTCAGCATCCAGTGCGGGTCTTCGCCCTCATCATCGTCGCTGCGGTTTATGTTGATTTGCGCGTCAATGCGCATGCGCGTCAGCAACTCTTCCAGCACTTCCACTCCAACAGTCGCATCTTCGTCCAGCTCGACATCTGCGACCACAGTGATTGCGCCGGTGGCTGGTTCTTGGTCGGGGGGCTCGTCGTATGCTTGGTCGAACTCCTCACCCAGGTCTTGGGGATACCCTTCGGGTTCCGCGGCTTTGCGCTGGCCGATCAGCACCAGACGCACCCGCGCCTCTCGAGCGCCGAAACCGAACAAACCTGTGTTGGGTTCTTCCAGCACTTCCACCATGACATCGGCGGGCGCGGCGTTGAGCTGAGACAAGCCCTTGCTGATAGCTGCGTCTACCGAGTTGGCGGTAACTTCAATCATCTCCATCATCTGTTCCTTTGCATTGGCTGCGGCGGACGCGTTTATTTTTTGCGCGGCTTCTTTTTCTTGCTGCGCCGCGGCTTCTTGGGGCTTGGCTCATCGTCGGCGAAAACCACTTCCACCGGCGCTTCATCCCCTTTGCCACCAAAGACTCGCTCCAGCACACGCCGTCCCTGGGGGCTGTATTGCACCATGCCGATGAGATTGGATGTCACGAAATAGAGCGACAAACCCACCGAAAACGACAGCGAGAAGAAACCGAACATAATGGGCATGATGGTCGTCATGCTCTTGGTCATGGCGGCTGCCTGCCCGCCGGGATTGCTGTCTTCTTCATCATCGTCGTCTTTTTTGCTGGACTTCTGCCCGGTCATGGACATGGTCAGCTTCTGCTGCGCCCAGGTGGTGATCAACACCAGCAGCGGCAAGGCCAGGGCATAAGGGGGGTTTTCTGTCGGCGCGAGCGTCAAATCCAAAGTCGGCAGCAAGTCTGTCAACTGGGGGATGGGCGACCACAGGCGTTGCAGGGGAATCAGCGAATCCAGGCCCGGGATGAGCAGCCGCTCGGACAAATCGACCAACTGGAAAGGCGTGGCCGCCAGCGCAAAGAAAATCGCCTGATACAAACCGATCAGGATCGGAAACTGAATTAACATAGGGAAGCAGCCGCCAACGGGATTGACCTTGTTTTCCCGATACAGCTTCATCTGCGCCTGCGACATTTTCTCTTTGTCGTTCTTGTATTTCTCTTGCAGTTTCTTCAGCTGTGGCTGCAATTGCTGCATACGCCGCGACGACTCTTGCTGCTTGGCAAAAAGTGGCCAAGTCAGCACGCGGATAATCACCGTTAGCACGATGATGGCCAGGACGATATCCTGGTTCAGCGCCGAATAGAGCCAGGCCAGTATGGTGACAAAAGGGTTTAATATCAGATCCCACATGCAGGCATGCTCCTGTAATGGCTCAGCGCGGGTAGACCCAGGTTTGGCGGCCGTCAATGCCAAAAGCGATCAACAGGCGGCCGTCGTGCATCGATGTAACCAGCAGCAGCGGCTCATCAATATCCAGCGTTTCGCTCGGTTCCAGCAGCAGCATATCGCCCAGCAGCTCGGGACGGTCGTCAACTTCGCGAGCATTGATGAGCGCGCCGTCATAGCGGTCCAGCCAATAGACCTTGCCATCGCGCGAGGCGACTACAACGCGGTCATCAACCACCAGCGGACCCGCCCGGATGCCACGCTCGGCGATCTGCTGCGACCAGCGCAAAGCCAGGCCCGCTTCCGCGTCCAGCGCATGCACATAGCCGCTCAAATCAGCCAGATAGACAAAACCGTCCTCATCGATGGCTGGCGTGCCCCAAACCCAGTTCTGCGTCTCATAGCTGCTGAGAATCACGCCATCCAGCGAAATCTCAAAGAAGCGCTTGTTGAAACTGCCGACATACAGGCGATCGTTGGCCAGCAACGGCGTCGAAGCCACCGCTCCGCCCAGGTCGGCCGCCCATTGAATCGCGCCGTTCTTGCGGTCGACCGCGTACAAGTGATGGTCGAGTGAGGGGAAGATGATGCTGTCGTCCACCAGCAGCGGCTTCGCCCAGATGCCTTCTTCGGTGGGGACGCGCCACAGCTCGTGAAAACCATCCAGGCTATACGCGCCCAGCCCGCCATCCTGGAAAGGCACATAGAGCACGCCATCTGCCGCAAGCATGCTGGCGACGACCTTGTCTTCGATTGGTATCGCGCGCACCAGCTCGACCACCACCGAATCGACGCGCAGCAGCCGTTTGTTGTTGTCGGCGATGAGCATGGTTTCGCTATCAATTGGGATAGGCTGGGCATAGAATTGCCCGCCACCGTTGTCCGAGCCGCGGAATATCCAACTGCGCGGGTTGCCATCGTTGTCGCGCAAGGGCTGCCCGTTGACCGGGTTGAGCAAGCGCGCCGGCAAGCCATTGGACGGCGTCAGCAGCGCCACATCGTTGTTGTATGCCAGCGCGATATGCTGCTCACCATTCAGGTCGATCAATCCGACCGAGGGCCAGCTGACCCCCATGCGCCCGCCGACGCAGGCGGTCAAGCTAAACAAGCACAGCAGCAATAGCGCCAGGCGCAGTGTTTGGGAGGTCTTCAAGCTTCACTCCTTGGGCGGGACAGGGTCATAACCGCCGGGATGCAAGGGATGGCAACGACAGATCCGCCTGAAGCCCAGCCAACTTCCCTTGATCGGACCATATATTTCGATCGCCTCGTATGTATACACTGAGCAGGTCGGCGTGAAGCGACAAGCGGACGGCAGCAAAGGCGAGACAAATCGCTTGTATCCGCCTATCATGCGTAGTAGCAGCCACTTCAAGCGGTCACCCGCTTTCGACCAGTCGCGCTTGTGAGAACATACGCTTGATTATACGCTGCAACTCAAAAAAAGGTTGCCGCAAGACTGCTCGCCTCGGCAGCAGCACGATATCAAAGCCTTGATGCAAGTCTTTGTGCAAGGTCATAAGCAGCGCGCGCAGCCGCCGTTTGATGCGATTGCGCTCGACAGCCATGCCCAGCCGTCTGCCAGCCACGATGCCATAGCGATTGTGCGCCAGGGAATTCTCGCATAGACGCAACAGCAACAGGCGATGGCGATATGACCTGCCCTGTCGCCGGACACGCGAGAAATCTGCCGGTCGCCGCAACCGCAAAGCGCGTTTCATCGCTTTAACTGGCGTTCCAGTTCACCTTTTTGACATGGTTCGGGGTAACCGCCAACTGGTGGCGACCACGATGACGTCGTGCCTTCAGTACATTGCGCCCAGAGCGCGTGCTCATGCGCTTACGAAAGCCATGCACTCTTTTACGCCGGCGAACCTTGGGCTGCCAGGTACGTTTAGTAGACATCAGTTCAGCCTTTTTCTACTCACGCTTTCAGACTTGTGAGACAGTATAGTCTAGCGCAGCAAACAGGTCAAGCGCGGCTTGGCGGCATTGCGCGTTGCAAACAGCAGAATCCATAGACGTCTAACCTGCGCTTGACGATGCGCGCACGGCTGGCTAGGATAGCGGCTGCAACAGGCAGATTGGGAGGTGGCGCACCGTGCTGCCAGCACACCATTGGGCGTATGACTTCGCTATTGGCGCTGATGATATTGAAGGCATCACCAACCTGCTGCTTGAAAATGAGACCCCCCTGACCGCTATCGAGTTGGCGACCGCCATCGTCAAGAGGCGCGAGAACGAATCCCGCCGCCGACTCAAGCAGCAATACGCAGGCACGAAGCTCTACCGACCCGCCGACAGCTACCAGGTTGGCGATCGGCTGACCTTTGCTGCGCTGGACTATGCCACCGGACATATCACCAACCTGCGCACAGGCACCAGCGCAGATTTCAGTTCTATCCAGGTCGCGGCTGTTGAGTTCGACGAAGCCAGCCACCAGCCGCAGGGCGCGCGCGAATTTGTCGTGGAATTCCCAGGCGACCATCCGCTCAACAACGCGCAGCAAAATAGCCATCCCAGCCAGTTGAAAGCCGACTACACGCTGAACGACATCATTCGCAACCCGCAGACGACGATAGTCGAACAGGTCAACGACTCGCTCGAACGCAATCCCGATCTCGTGCGTATCGCCGGCACCTGGTTCGTGCGCGAGCTGATGGTTGAGGTCGATATCGGGCATCTCCATCTGGCCGAGGCCGTGCTGGATATGCATGCTGGCGGACCGCTGAGCCCGCAGCAGATTCTGGCAGAGATTGGCGGACTGGGCGATATGCCCATCCCCTTGCAGATATTTTCGCTGAATTATGCGATGAATCACGACGAGCGCTTCGATGAAGTAGGACCTGCCGGCCAAGTGCTTTGGCATCTCAAATCACTGCTGCCGCGCATGGTCTTGCAAGTGCCGGCGATTTTGCAATATGCGCCGCTGGAATACGACCGCCGCCAACTAACGCGAGAGATGCTGCAGCTAGAATATGACCTGGATGACGAGCATTCGGCGCTGACATCGCCGCGCCCGGAAGATGAAGTCAGCATTACTTTGATCTATCCGCATCGGCGCGTCGGCACACTGCCCATCAATTCCGAGACTCGACACATCTTCCCCGATGCCAAGACGCCGCGCATCGCCGTCACGCTCATTGATTTGCTGGACAAAAGCGAATATCGCTGCTGGGTGGTTCACGAGCACAAGTATGTATTTGGTTTGTCGCCGTTGTATCAGAAACATCATCTGCCGGTCGGCGCGTATGCCTATCTCAACCGCACAGACGACCCCGCTCGCATCGAAATTGAATTTGATAGTTACCGTCCGCGCACCGAGTGGATTCCGCTGGCGAACCGCACCGAAGACGACCGACTGCGCTTCCAGACCGCCAAACGGGCTGTTGGCGCGGATTATGACGAAATGATTATCGTCGGCGTTGGCAACCTGGCGGAAGTCGACAAACTGGGCAAGGATATCCAGACCAGGCAGGTCGCTTTGATCAGCTTGCTGCGCAGCCTCATCCACGAGCTCAGCCGCCAGAATCCGCAAGGCACGGTGCATGCAAAAGTGCTCTACAGCGCGCTCAATATCTTGCGGCGCTGCCCGCCCGCGCCCATGTTCGCCGCGCTGCTGTCCAGCCCCGACTTCGAGTATGTGGGTGGCAATTACTGGAAACTGAGCCACTAGTCACAGAGGAAGGCGCATGGCGCTCAATTATCTGATCAAGCCCGGCGTCGAGACCAAATTCGCTATCGACTACGATTGGTGGGAGCAAAGCCGCGATGACCTGCAGGTGTATCTGCTCACGCACCTGACGCCCGAGCAGCAAAACACATTGGCGCAAGGCGACCTGCAAGAAGTCTTCGATTATGTCGATCCACAGACCGGCGAGGTTTTCCAGCGCGACCGGCTGGGCTTGGCGCTGACAGAATCGGCGCAGCACGACGACCTCTTCCCCGAGCACATCGGCTTGATCGACAGCGTCTTCCGTGCCCTGCTGATCAATGACAACCGTCCGCTGAATGCGCTGGAGCTGGCAGAGATCACCGGTCGCGATGCCGCAACCATATTGAAGACCATCGGCGGCGTGCGCATTTATCGCGGCATCCGCCCCTTCCACGGCGACTGAGAGCCCTTCCATGTCACGCGTCATCAACACCAACAGCCCGGGCAAACGCCGCAATGCGCAGTTGCGCACCATCGCCGAGATCTTGCGAAGGCTCAGCCAGCAGCGCGAAGTGTCGCAGGAAACCAAAGACATGGTGGCGGCACTGGTCTATTGCCTGCGGGTGATCGACGACACTGTCGAAGAATCGACGCGCGCTTGGGAAAAACGCGGCTACTGGAAAAAAGCCGATGACTTTCAGCAGAAGTGGTGGTGGGCATCGCTGGAGGCGCAAAGCATTGAGAAGTTGGTCAAAGACGGCAATTGGCATCTGCTGCCCGAAGCGATGATCAAGCTGCTGCCACGAGTCGCTCACATCCAGCTCAACCGAATGACGCGCGACCCATCTGCCTGGACGGGTGCCTACGAGAAGCTGGCCGGGCACAGCCAGGACTGAGCCACGGGGAGTGGTGACATACTGGGCAACTTGCCCAAGACCCTGTATACTCTGTCCAAGCGACAATTGGCAACCGTGCGCAGGCTGCCCCATGCAGCGCTGTTGATGAGTGTGCCGATGCCAAGACGGACAGCGCCATGCTGCTAAACCGAACACACAGCCTCACAATTGAAGAAATCCGCAAGCTGTCGCTGCCCTTGAGCGCCCGCATCATTTCTGGCGAGGGCTTGCTCGACCAGCCGGTAGCCTGGACGACGATCATCTATCCCGAAGACGATATTGACGCCAAGTTCGTGCAAAAGCGCGAACTCATCTTGATTGCGCCAGTGAGCAATCCATCCAAAGCGCATAGCGATATCGAGTTACTCCAGTGGGCGGTGCGGGTTGGCGCGGCTGGTGTGGCGGTATATGGCGAGATGAGCGGAACAGCGTTGGCGGAGGCGAAGGCGCAAAACTTGCCGGTGCTGGCGCTGGCTGACGACATGCGCATTCGCGAAGTCGAACGCACGATCGTGAGCCTGCTGGTCGACCGCAAAGGGCAGATCGAAAGACGCGGCACACAGATTTATCGTCAACTCACGCAGATCTCATCGCGCAACGAAGGCATGGACGGGCTGCTGGCGGCAATGGCGCGCTTGAGCAAGAAGAATGTCATCGTGCACGACAAGCGCCTGCATCCTATCTCACAAAAGCTGCAGCCAGAATTCGTCGGCGTCTGGGACGACATCGAGTTCTTCCTCAAAAAACAAGACAACCTGCCCGTCGAGTTGCACGACCGCCACCGTGTTGTCGAGGTCGACCCGCCGGTGCTGCTGCAAGCGCTGCCCGTGTCTGGCGTGGCCCGGCTGATCGCGCCGATCATCACCAGCAATCTCGGGCGCGGATATCTATCCATTATTGGGCGCGAACGCGAACTGGACGAGATTGACCAGCTGATTTGTGAACACGGGGCGGCAGCTTGCGCGCTGGAAATGGCAAAGCAGAAAGCCGTCAACGAAACAGAAAAACGCCTGCGCGGCACCTTTCTGGACCGGCTGCTGCTGGGCGATGTCAGCCCGCAAGAAGCTATCCGCCAGGGCGAACGCTTCCAGCATGACATGACTCGCACGCATGTGGCTTTTGTGCTGGCTTGGCGCGGCGCGAGCAAACCATCATTGCGCCGGCTGGAAACGATCGTCAATACCACCATTGCCGCCGAGGCCGCCGCAGCCCTGGTCTGGATCCGCGAACGCGAGCGCGAAGTCGTCGTCTTCCACGCAACCGATTACAAGAATCCCATCGACAACAGCCTGGCGCTTGCCGAAGCCTTCAGCCACGAAATCAGCCGTCAATTTCCACAAAGCCGTGCGGCAATCGGCCTCGGGCAAGTGGCGCGCGATGTCAATGCCTGGCGCTCCAGCTATCGCGATGCGGTGCAAGCCAACGAGCTGGCAGTGCGCTTGCAAACTGAAATCCCGCTGTTCATTGGCGACCTGGGCGTGTACCAGTTGATCATGAGCCTGAGCGACCGCGAAAAACTGAACGACTTCTGCGCGCACACCTTGGGCAAGATAAGCGACTATGACGCCCGCCAAAATGCCGATCTCGTCAAAACCCTGGAAGCGTTCTTTATCTGCCACGGCAATTTGTCGCAAACGGCAGAATCGCTGATCGTGCATCGCAATACGTTGCTCTATCGCATGAATCGCATCAACGAGATCGCGGGCATCGACATGAGTCGCCCCGAAACTCGCCTGGCGCTGCATTTGGCGCTCACCATCCGGCGGCTGCTGGGGCTGGAATAGACAGGTACATGGCGACAGCCGGCAAGCCGTTCAGCCTTTCCCTATGCAAATTGCACAAAGTATTGGCGTATATGTCCATAGTTCCCTCTAAAGCGCGCGAGTTGCCGATTCGCCGTCATTCTGCTAGGATGGGTGTATATATGGTAGAAAGTTGCGCCTCGCATTGCTTACCGGGAATCGCTTTCTGAATATGTACCCCGAAGGACACACCATGAATGCGCAAATGATGACAGCCGCGGCCGATCCATTCGCAGACTTGCACCCGCTAGACCGTGAGCACCGCGATGCCTGCGCTTTGATTTGCTCTGTGCGCAAGGGCGGTCAAGCCACGCATGGCAATGTCAAGCGCACGATAGAAGCGTTGACGCGCATGGGCCACCGCACTGGTTACATCAATGGCGAAGGCGATGGCGTCGGCGTGCTTACCGATATCCCGCGGCAGTTGTGGACGAAGTGGCTGGCTGCGGCTGGTCTGCGCTCTTCCCTGGCGACCGACCGAAACTTCTGGGTGGCGCATGTGATGATCCCGGCGCACGACCGCAACCGCGCCCAATACATCGTCGATCAGATTTGCCATCAGGTGAGCGAGGCTGGCTTGCACATCCTCATCGACCGCGCCGGACGCGTGAACCCGCAAGTGCTGGGACCAAATGCCGAGAAGAACGAGCCGGTATTTTGGCAGATTGCCGGCATCAACGGTCAAGTCCGTTCGGACGAGCTCGACAGCACATTATTTGAACTGCAAGTGCAGCTGGAGCGGGAGCTGCAAGTGCATTTTCCATCATTTTCCGCGCACAGCGTCGTCTATAAAGTGCAGGGCACCATCGAGATCTTGCGCCGCTATTATCCCGAATTGCGCGATCCCGACTATGCCTCGTCAATCACCATGGGGCATGCCCGCTACAGCACAAACACCAACCCGATATTCGAGCGCGCCCAGCCTTTCAGCCTCATCGGTCACAATGGCGAGTTCAACACCATCTCGCGCTTCCGCCTGGAGTCGGAGATGCTGGATATCCCCATGGTCGACAACGGCTCCGATTCACAGGATATCGACCGTACCATCTACGCCTTGTGCATGCGCAAAGGCATGGACCTGGTCGAGGCGATGGAGCACATATTCCCGCCATTTGAACACGACCTGATCCAGTCTGCCCCCGAAATCCACGAAATGTACGCGGAACTCCGCCAGGCTTTTGGACCATTCGCCCAAGGACCAGCCGCTGTCGTGGCGCGCCTCGGCGACCAGGCTGTGTTCAGTGTCGATGCGCTGGGCTTGCGCCCGTTATGGTATGGCGAAACTGAAAAAGAACACTTCATCACATCCGAGCGCGGCGTCTATGCGCTCGATTCCATGTCTGTCAGCCCCAAACCGATGGCGCCCGGCGAGAAGATCGCCATGCGTGTGCGCAGCGGGCAAGAAATCAAAGTCATGGACTACCCCGCTATCCAGCAATATGTCTACAGCCGCTATCGCGATCGCCAGCCCGACAGTCCGGCTTCAGGCGGCATCTGGCACTCCAATGGCGACGGAGCTGCCATGCCGAATATGACCAGCTATCCCATGCACCCGCAGCCCAATGGCGGTGGAATTGGCATGCAAGCGCAAACCGCGCCGGTCGCCGTGCTGGAACGCACACAAGCAGCGCCAGCGACCGCCGTCAAGCTGCCTTGGACGAACGCGCCTATCAAAACCAATGCGGCTGTCATGTCGGGCTTCGGCTGGGAACGGTATCATGTCGAGATCGTCAAGGCGTTGTCAGAAAACGGCAAGGAGCAGATCGGCTCGCTGGGCTGGGATGGACCGCTGGCGGCATTGAGCAATACGCGCGCCAACCTGGCCGATTTCTTCAAAGAAACCATTGCTGTCGTGACTAACCCGTCCATTGACCGGGAACGCGAACAAGCGCAATTTTCATCGCAGGTGCTGATAGGCTGCCGTCCCGAGATCGCCAGCGGGCGCGATCAGACCGACAGGTTGATCCGCTTGCAGATCCCGCTGCTGCTCGAAGCGCCGCCAGAATTTTCCGATGCCGAATTGCTGCGCGATATCGCTTCTAAACATGGCACACTGTTGATTGAAGACCTGGCGGAGATGTTCGCCGGCAAGTTGGAATGCCTGTCGATGGGCTGCCCGGCTGATACCAATGTAGACCAGGCGGTCGAGGCGCTGCAGGCGCGTGCTGTTGACGCCGTGCTATCCGGCGCGCAGTGCATCATCCTGGACGATAGCGCAATCGCCGCGGGCGAAGAATTGTATATTGACCCGCTGCTGGCTGTGGCTGCTGTTGATAAAGCGCTGCGCCAAGCCGACCACAACCCCAATCTGCGGCGGCGCACCGGGCTGGTTGTGCGTTCTGGCGCGCTGCGAGACTTGCACGACCTCGCGATTTGCCTGAGTCTGGGCGCAAATGCCATCCTGCCCTATGCCATGTACGCCGTCAGCCTGGGCACTGCGCCGCGCGGCAGTCGCAAACCGCTGATACCCGAAAAAGTGGAAATCGCGCTGGGCAACACGCTCAAAGCCGTGTACGCGGGCTTGCAAAAAATTACCTCGACTGTTGGCTGTCACGAGCTGCGCGGGTATGGGCACAGCTTCAGTTCGATCGGCTTGTCGCGCAATATCGCCAACCTGTTGGGCACGCCCAACTACTTCGGATCGACCGGTCGCGGATTGACCTGGGGCATGCTGCATGATGACGCCCAGGCGCGCGCCCAGGAATTCCGCGGCGAAGTGCGGGCTCGGCTCAAAAATCCCGAGCGCTTTTATCCCAAGATGTGGAAGAAAGCCGAAGCTGTCGCGCATGGCGAACTGGAATTCGACGAATACACAGAAACGCTCCTGAAGCTGGAAAACCACATGCCGGTGTCGCTGCGCCATGTGCTGGGCCTGAAAGAAAGCGAGCGGGAAATCGCGCCAGAAGAAGTCGACATCAGCATAGCCGGCTATGACATGCCGGTGCTGATCAGCGCGATGTCTTTCGGCTCGCAGGGTGAGCTGGCTTATCGGTCGTATGCCGAAGCGGCGCATTTGCTCAATATCATCTGCATGAATGGCGAAGGCGGCGAAGTGCATGACCTGCTGGGCAAACATCCCCGCAATCGCGGTCAGCAGGTGGCATCGGGGCGCTTCGGCGTGAATATCGCCTTTTTGAATGCTGCCGACTACATTGAAATCAAGATCGGCCAAGGCGCAAAACCAGGCGAAGGCGGTCATCTGCCCGGCTACAAAGTCACTGAGCAGATCGCGGCTGTCCGCAGCACCACGCCGGGCGTCGGCTTGATTTCGCCTAGCAACAACCACGATTTGTATTCCATCGAAGACCTGGCGCAGTTGATCGACGAGCTTAAGACCGCCAACCCGCACGCGAAGGTATCGGTCAAGCTGCCGGTCGTGCCGGGCATTGGCATCATCGCGGTGGGCGTGGCAAAAGCGGGCGCAGACATTATCACGATCACGGGCTACACCGGCGGGACGGGGGCGGCGCGCGCGCATGCCCTGCGTCATGTCGGGCTGCCGGCCGAAATCGGCGTGTGGCTGGCGCATCGCCACTTGATCGAAAGCGGCTTGCGGGATGATGTCGAGCTTTGGGTCGATGGCGGCATGAAAAGTGGGCGCGATGTCATCAAGATGGTCTGCCTGGGCGCCAACCGGGTCGGCTTTGCGACGCTGGCTATGGTGGCGGTGGGCTGCACGATTTGCCGCGGCTGCCAGGATGGCACCTGCCATGTCGGCATCACCACGCATGTCAAAACCGCAGAAGAAGCCGAAAAGCGCAATTTCAAAGCCTTCCGACCATTTGAGGAACGCGGTTCTGCCCACAGCATTGTCAAAATGTTCGACGAATTGGCAGACGATATTCGCAAGTGGCTGGCGAAAATGGGCATCGGCAACTTGCAAGAGATCGTCGGGCGCGCCGACTTGCTCTATCAACGTTCGCATCACGATCGCATTGATTTGGGGGGGCTGCTGAAGTCGGTTCCGCGCGCGCAGAAGACACCCGCCCAGCCCGGTGGCCGCCGCATCAGCCGCCCGCGCAACACCGTCAGCAAGCAGATCACGGATATCGTCGGTGATTATGTGGCGAGAGGCGATTATGAGCTGACCTACGACGACGAGCAGGTGATGGCGATGGACCGCGCGCTGGGCACACATCTGGCTGGCGCGATCAAACGCCAGGCTATTCCACAGGCGAATCGTATCCGCGCGATCAACCTCAGCTTCAGCAATTCCGCTATTCCCGGCAACGGACTGGCCGCCTTCATTGATGACCCCGTCAATGTGCTGGTGGAAGGCGGCGCGCAGGATGGCGTTGGCAAATGCGCCGCTGGCAGCAAAGTCGCCATACTCAAAGGCTTGAATCACAACGGACAGCGGCTGGATGGCTCGGTAGGCAAGAGCTTTGCGTATGGCGCGCAGGGCGGCTTGTTCATCGTGCAGGGCGATGCCGATACCCGCGCCTGCATCCGCATGAGTGGTGCCGATGTCGTCTTCGGTGGCGAAATCCGCGAGCCGCTTAATGACGCACTGGGCGGTTTGGGTGCCCGCGCCAACCTCAAGGGCTATGCCTTCGAGTATATGACTTCTGGACGGGCAGTTGTATTGGGCGATCCCGGTCCCTGGATGTGCGCCGGCATGACCGGCGGCGTCGTTTATCAGCGCGTACAGCCAAAGATGGGCTTGACCATTGACGCGATTCGCAATCGCATCGCCGCGGGCTCGGTCGTGCAGATTTATCCGCTGGACGACGAAGGCGAAGATGACCTGCGCGAGCTGCTGAATGCCTACATCCGCACGCTGGAAGAGAATCATCAGTCGCGGGCCGCCGAGCCGCTGTATGCGCTGCTGCGGCGTCCGGGCGATCACTTCGTCAAGATCGCGCCGCCCATGGCGCACAAAATCGTCAACGAAAGCTAGAAAGCCCGCGCACTCCCAAATAGTCGTGTAGGGGCGAGGTGCTAACTCGCCTCGATTTTCCATAATCCGTTCCCGGTAGGGGCGAGGCGGTGACTCCCCTATAATCCAATATAGCGATTGTTAGGCGTTTACTCCGGGATGGTGGCCAATACGCGCTGCGTCTTCAATGCCAGGTGCAAGATGAGGCGGTTATCGGCATCGTCCAGGTCGAGCTTGGTGAGATCGGCGATGCGCTCCAGCCGGTAGACCAGCGTATTGCGGTGCACATCCAGTTCTTGAGCCGCCCGCGCCAGATTGCCATTTGCCGCGAAAAAGCCTGTCAAAGTGCGCACCAGCTCGCTGCGTCTGCTGCGGTCGTGCTCTAACAATGGACCCAGGGCATCGACATGAAATTGCTGCAATTGTGGCAGATTGCGCTCTTTCAAAGCCAGCAGCAGTTGATAGAGCTTCAGGTCGCCATAGAAAGTGGCAGCTTCGCGCTCGCCCAGTTGATAGGCGATGCCGATGGCGTTTTTGGCTTCTCGGTAGGCATCGCGCAGAGCGGAAAGTCCCGATACGGTGCGACTGATGCCGGCGGCGACCGGTTCTCGCGGCGCGCGCGTTGCTAATTGTTCGCGCAGCGACTCGACCAGCGATCGCAGCCTGGACAGGGAGCTGCCGTCGGTGTCGTCAATCGGGTACAGCGCCACGATGGCATCGACATAGCTGCCCACAGCGCCTTCCAGTTGACGGCGCGACATGTCATCACGGACGAGCGAAACGAGTGGCTCCAAGGTCCGCGATTGCCCAGATTCGTTGCCCGCGCGGAATACCACCGCCGCATAGGCCGTCTCAGCCGCGAAACCGGCTTGCTGGGCGCGCACACGCAGCAGATCGTCATCGGCTGGCGTGCCACTAAGCCACATTTGAATCCAGTCGCCGCGCGTTTGTTCGACAGCTGAGGCGATTGCGCGGTTCTTTGCCATTTCAATCGCGCAGACATCGGCACCATAAGTCAGCACCAGTCGGTCGAACTCTGTCAAGCTGGCAGCGCTATCCACCAGCGAGAGGTAGCCAGCGACGCGCTTTTCAACCTGAAGCACAGTCGTATAACCCAGCGGGCTGGCGCTGATTACGCCTTGACTGGACGGCGGTTCGTGCCCCAGCCAATGTTGAAAATCGGCGAGTTGCGCGGCAGTTTGCGTTTGCCCGTTGTAGCTGCGGCGTCCGACATAGGGCAGCGCCTGGGCGATTAACAGACCAGACCCATCATGCGCGACCAGCGCTTTGCCAGTCGAACGCGACATCACCTGCAGCAGGCTGGGCAAATCACGATTTTCGGCAGCCAGACGCGTCAGTTGCCGCTGGATTTCGATTGCGCGCTCGGTCAACCGTGCCGACTGATTGAGAATCAGCGAATTCACTGCGCGCTCGACCGTGGTCAAGCTGGTATCTGCGGGGACATTCAACAGCGACACGCCGCATTCATTGGCTGCCTGGATGGCTTCCGATTTTGCCGCGCCAGTCGCCAGCACCGCATTCACACCGACCGCGACCAACTGGCGCAGCACGCTGGCCAAGGTCAGCCGGCTGTCAAAGCTGCGCAGCACATCCATCGATACCAGCGCCAGCTCGCCCCCATAGATATCCGGGAAGACCGGTGGCTGCGCGCGGATCGTAACCGCCCAATTGACTTGCGTTTCCGGGTCGCCAGCGACCAGATTTGCGCCAAGCGGCAGCGAATACCGCAGCAAAGATTGCAAGGTGGCTGTATTTTTGTCCGACATGACCAAATCCTGGATATTTATCGGCCAGTGCTGGCGCACACAATGCCATTAACCATTTGGCTTTGTTCGCGATGGTCGGCAGATTTGTACAATATCGACAACTATAGCACAGCGGGAATTGTCTGCAAGAGCAGTTGATGGCAACAATGGCGCATTCGATTAGGAGAATTAGCTAATGCGCTACTCCACATCGTCATTCCAAAAAAGGGGGGCATCTTGCGCGCAAACAAGCAGCGGAGGAGAACTAACGCGCGCGCCGAACGCCTATAGTGACCTGTTGCCCCTTGACATCAACAGTCTCGCTCACATAAGCGGGAGACAACGCGCCCGACTGCAGTGTGTCGGCAAGAGTCTCGGAGCTGATGTAGCCGCGATACAATTGCAGCACATCGTCAACGCCATCGCTGGCATCGCAGTAGACGATATCAATGCGATCGTCGAGGGCGAAGTCGGCGCGTTTGCGAAGATTCTGGATGCGGCGGATCAATTCGCGCGCCAATCCCTCCGCCACCAGGTCGGGTGTCAGCTGCGTATCCAGGATGACCATATAGCCGCCATCTTCTACAGCGCCTGGCGGAGTCTCGACGCTGACCTTGACCTCGCATTCCTGGTTCAAGATCTCAAATTGCGCGCCGTCCAGCTCCAGGGTGATATCGTGCCCGTCCAGCAGCTGCATGGCGTACGGGCGCACAAAATCCTGCTCGCCATCGCGCAGGGCAGACTGTACAGCTTTGAAGTTTCTGCCGAACTTGCGACCCAGGAAGCGCGGCAGCGGATTCAACTGATAGTGCGTGGTCGCGCCCATTCCGCCAGCTTCGTCCGCGCCCATGACATCCAGCCGTTTGAGGTTCAGCTCGGATCGGATCAAAGTGGCGTGGCGGCCAACCACCTGCGCTTCGGCAACATCGCGCAAGGCGAATTGCGCGCTGGCCAAAGGCTGCCGCACGCCCAGCTGAACTGCGTTGCGCGCTGCCAAACCAAGGCTGACCAACCGCCTCACCAGCGCCATCTCATCCACAAGCGCGTCGTTCAGCAGCGACTCGTCGACAGGGGGCCATTGTGAAAGGTGTACGCTTTCAGGCAATGCATTGAATTGCTCGGCGACCAGATTGCGATACATCTCTTCGCTGAGGAAGGGCATGGTCGGCGCGAGCAACCGCGCGACAGTGCAGAGCGCTTCGTACAGGGTGGCATAGGCGGAAAGCTTGCTGCTGTCGACTTCGCTCTTCCAGAAACGGTCGCGGCTCAAGCGCACATACCAATTGCTTAGGCGCTCGACGAAGTCCTCGATGGGGCGGGTGGCATTGGTAGCGTCGTAATCCTCGAAGGCGTCGGTGACGACCTTGACTAGCTTGTGCAATTCGGCCAAAAGCCATTGGTCGAGCAAGTCGCGCCCTGCGGGTTCGGGCGCGGGTTGGTCTGGCACCCAGCCATCGATATTGGCATAAGTCACGAAGAAGCCATAGGTATTCCACAAGGTCGACCAAAACTTCTTGATGACTTCGTTGACCAGATTGATAGAAAAGCGCCGCGGTTCGCCGGGCGGTCCCGAGGTGTACAGATACCAGCGGAAGGCATCGGCACCTGTCTGCTCCAGGACTGTCCAAGGATCGACGATATTGCCTTTGCTCTTGGACATCTTCTGCCCATTTTCGTCCAGGATGTGCCCCAGGCAGATGACATTCTTGAATGCGACTGTCTCAAAGAGCATGGCCGAGATGGCATGCAAACTATAGAACCAGCCGCGCGTTTGGTCGACCGCCTCGCAGATATAATCGGCGGGATGCTGCTCTTCCATTATGTCGCGGTTGTGTTGTGGATACGCCCACTGCGCCAGTTGCATGGCACCGCTGTCGAACCAGACATCGATGACTTCGGGCACGCGATGCATGGTGCCGCCCTCGCCAGTCGGATTCTCGAAAGTAATGTCGTCCACAAAGGGGCGGTGCAGGTCCAGCTCGCTTAGGTCTTCGCCAGCCAGTTCGCTGAGCTCGTCGATGCTGCCCACGCAGATCATGTCGCCGTTGGCATCGTCCACCCAAACGGGCAGCGGCGTGCCCCAATAGCGTTCCCTGCCCAGCGACCACTCTTTCAAGTCGTCCAGCCAGTTGCCAAAGCGGCCATCGCGCACATGCCCCGGCACCCACTTCACGGTCTGGTTCAGGTCGACCATGGACTGCTTGTACTTGAGTGTATCGATGAACCAGGTTTCGCGGGCGAAGTACATCAGGGGCTTGCCATCGCGCCAGTTGTGCGGGTAGCTGTGCTCGGTGGTTTCGCGCCGATACATCAAACCGCGCTCGGACAAGTCGGCGATGATGTGGCGGTCGGCATCTTTGAACCACATGCCGCGGAAGGTCGAAACCGCATCGACAAAGCAACCGCTTTCATCGACCGTGATCAGCACAGGCAGGTCGTATTTGCGGCCCGTCGCCAGGTCGTCCACGCCATAAGCCGGTGCCGTATGCACGATGCCGGTGCCATCGCTGGTGCTGACATAATCGGCAGCCACCACATAGGCATAATCCTGCTCGACTGGCAAGAAAGTATAAAGCGGCTGGTAACGCCAGCCCAGCAGGTCTTTGCCGCGCATGCGATCGACAACGCGGTAGGCGGCTGGATCGCGCAGCACTTGTTCCATCAGCGCTTCGGCGAGAATCAGCTGCTCGGTGCCTTCGCTGTCGGGCGCAGGACCTTCGACCAGGACATAAGAGACATCTGCGGCAACAGCCAACGCGGAATTGGCGGGCAGAGTCCAAGGCGTGGTCGTCCAAGCGAGCATATACACGCCAGGTCTGTCGCGCAGCGGGAAGCGCACATAAACGCTGGGGTCGGTGATGGTCTTGTAACCCTGCGCGACTTCGTGACTGCTGAGTGGCGTGCCCGATGAGGGGCTGTAGGGAACGACCTTGTAGCCACGATACAGCAAACCTTTGTCCCAAAATTGCTTGAGAATCCACCAAACGCTTTCGATGTAATCATTGGAAAAGGTCACATAGGCATCATCCAGGTTGACCCAAAATCCGGTGCGTTCGGTCAGTTTTTCCCATTCATTGATGTGGCGGAAGACATTTTCGCGGCAGCGCGCATTGAACTCGGCGACGCCATATTCTTCAATCTGCGCTTTGCTGTCGAAGCCCAGTTCTTTTTCGACTTCGATTTCGACCGGCAAGCCATGTGTATCCCAGCCGCCGCGCCGCAGACAATAAAAGCCTTGCATGACCTTGTAACGCGGAAACATGTCTTTGAATGCGCGCGCCAGCACATGATGGCTGCCCGGTTTGCCATTGGCTGTGGGCGGTCCTTCATAGAAGACATAGCGGGGAGCGTCGTCGCGCCCTTCCGTTGTCCGTTCAAAAATGCGGTTGAAGCGCCAAAAGTCCAGTTGCTGCTGCTCAAGTCGGTTGATCGACTCGCTGTTGACCCTGGTATCGACTGCCCTAAACATGCGCGCACATTCCCCGCAGACAAACGGATTCGGCAGCGATTATGGCTGAACTTGCCAAGCGGCGAAAGGGTGGAAGTCAGGTGGATGCTTGGCTGGAGGCACTTGTCCATTCGCGGACAAACTGACGCAGGTGCTCGCCGTACACCGTGTTGGCGGCTTTCTGCGCTTCGTGGCGCCAATACTGGATGGTTTCGCTCTCGATATCCGGCGCTTTTGCGACTCCCAACTGGTGCAAGTAGCTTTCCAGCAAGGCAGCTTGTTCGGGCGAGTCCAGCAAATGCGCGCGAACGGCGAGAAATTGTTGCTGCGCGGCTTGCTCGTTACCGCCCAGGAAATGGCACTGTCCCAGCTCCAGGCGCACGATGTCTGGCGAGCCAGCTGCCAAAGCCGACTCGATGTATTCCCGAGCGTCAGGATACTGTCCTTGCATCATCAGCAATTTGCCCATGCTGAAGAGCGCAAGATGATGCCGCGGCTTGTTGTCCAACGCGCGCTGCAAAGCTCGTTGAGCCTGCTCGAATTGCCCCAGATTCCGGTAGCTGTTGCCCAGCAAAACCAACGCATCGACCGACTCGCGTCCGCGTTCGGGCAGGGCTTCCAGCAGCGACCGAGCCGCCGCATAGTCGCCCACGATGAAATGCTGCTGCGCTTGATGATAAGGCGAAACATCGCGGCGGTTGCCCCATAAAAAGAGCAGCTGCAGCGTGACCAGCAAACCAAATGCGCCGATGCGCGCTGGCAACTGCAATTGAGACGGACCCGCCAATCCCGCAGTCAACAATATCATCAGCAGCGCTAGCGCCATCATCACCGCAAGACGCGTCTGTTTGTCCCATTCCGGGGTGCGGCGCGTCATATCTCGCACAAAATGACGCAGCATCATGCCGGTTGCTTGCTCACTGACTGCGCCTCGCCGATCGCCACTTCAATCTTTTCCAGTTCATAATTGAGCAGGCTGCCATAAGCCGTGCCTTCCAGGGCGCGCAGGGTCGACTTCCAGGCTTGCAAGCCATGTCGCGTGTCGATCATCCTTTTGGTCGCGCCGCGGGCATCATCATCCTCGCCCAACTTTTGAAAATGCTTCGACAGATAATAGTTGACGCGCACAGCATACATGGACGGCATGGAATAGAGCGCGGCATGTTTGAAGGATTCGATGGCCGAGTCGTGTTCGCCCGCCAACTGCTGCACAAAGCCCAGTTCTGCCCAGATGATCGGCTGTGAAGGGGAAAGCTGCGCAGCAGTCTGCAAAGCCAGCGCCGCCTCGCCATAACTGGCTTGCATACGATAGCCATTCGCTAAAGTCATATACGCGCCCGCATCGCCGGGGAAAAGCTGCACGGCGCGATCGGCTGTCTCTTGCGCTTTTGCCAGCTGGCCATTGTAAGCATAGGCGCTGGTGAGCAGCATCAGCAGGTCGGGCGTGATCTTGCCACCAGCCAGCACGCGCTCCAGCAACTGGATAGCCTGCGGAAATTGCATATTCTGTATGAGTCGATAGGCCTCGCCATAACCCGCGCCATAACGCCGCGACTGCCGCGCCAGCAGAATGCCCACCAAGAAGAAGCCCAGCAAAATCATGCTCGCCGACAAACACAAGCCCGCCAGCGACATTTGCGCGACTGGCGACAAATAGGGCTCGAGCGGCTGGGTGATGCCATCCGCCAGTTCGATCAACATGCCAATCACGAAGATGATAAAGCCCAGCGCGGCCAGTCCAACGCAGACAAAAACCGCAACCCAAGCCAATAGCCGTCGCAGCGACATCGTTCGCTCCTAGCCCGGCATGGACAGCGGCTCGCCAGCAATCAGTTGGCGCGCCTGTTCAATATCGTCTTCCAGCACCGCTCGCAGCGCCTTTGCCTCGTCTGCGCTCATGATAACCTGCCATTCTTCCTGGCCCGCGCGCTCCCGCCGCAGGGATGCCAACGCAGCGTCCGCAGCAACAGCATCATCCAGCCGTGTATGCGCGCGCCACAAGTATAAATGCGCCAACAGCCGATGTCGAGAATCGGGCATTTTTGCCGCCAGCGCCGCCTCGATGTGGCGGATCACAGCGCGACTATCGTGCAGGCGGTCTTCAATCATGCCCAGATTGTAAGCGGCTACCCATTCGTCAGGCGCAAGTTGCTGGGCTTTGCGAGCCGCTTCACGAGCTTGCTGATAACGCCCCGCCTGCAACTCGACTTCCGCGAGTCCGTTGTGCGCCACGGCCGAGCCTGGTTCCAGCTCGATCATGCGTCGATAATCCTTGCGCGCGGCTGGTAGCATGTCTGCCAGGCGATGCAGTTCGGCGCGAAATCGGTAATGCTCGGTTGCGCGGGGTTCTTCGTCGATCTGCGCGTTCATGGCGGCTATAGCGGCTGCATAGTCGCTTTTGCGCATGGCTTTGATAGCCGTCTTGACATGGCCCGAACCAGTGCGGCGGAAGATGAAAATGCCAGCGACCATCCAGCCCAGTCCCGCGCCCACAAACAGCCCGCTGAGCTGTGGAGCGACTAAGCTGCCAATCAATATCGCCAGCAGCGACGGCAACGCCACACCGAGCCAACGTTTGCGCTCCTCGCTCGGCAGACGGCTGAGAATCAGCCCGGCCGCGCCCAAAAGAAAGACCAGCAGCAACAAAGTCTGCAACGCAGTCACCCATTCCTGGTCGCCGCCGATTGCCGTCAACGCCAGGCTCGCCAGGCCGGTGGCAGCCAGCAAGCTCAGCAAGAAGCGGAAGTTGCGCGGACCCAAGAAGATCTGCACCCGCTTCAACATCTAGCCGACTCCTGTTGAGCTGGGGGCGCGACATAGTTGCTTATTTGCACGACGATCTCTTGTTGTTGAAAGGCATTGACACGGCGGATGATCACATCGTGTTTGTCCAGCCAGTAGGCAGCCGCCTTGTCATGATAACGAAAGCGCCGCGTTGCAATTGCGCGTTTGCCCAGCCTTAGTACCTCGGTCCCCGCCGCGGCAACTGGCGATACCACCTGCTGCAATGTGCCGGGCAGCAACTGGGCATAGTCGAAAACCGGCACGAAGAGCCAGGTCGGCGCATTGCCCTGCGCAGCCAGCGCAGCGATCGCGCGTCCGCGAAATGGCAGCAGCGGCACATCGATCAATGTGCCGGGCGGCAGCACCAGCTCCTGGTATTGGCGTTCTGCGCCGTTCAGTTCATAGCCAACCTGCAGGCAGCCATCGGCCAGTTGATAAGTGGCGCGCAGATCGCGAACGCCACCTGGAAAATGCGCGTTTTCATAACGGATGTCCAGCCGCGCCAGCCCTCCAGCCCGGTCCAGCAGCGCCTCCGCCAAGATCGACCGGCCCTCTTCCCGCAGCGAATCGGCATCGACACGGATAAATTTCTCGCCGTCGGGATGCGCGTGAATCGTCCAGGTTTCGCTCTTTTGCAGCGCCGCGCCGCGCTTGCTGAAGTGATAGCGCCCACCCGCAAGGAAACTTTCGTGTGCCTGGACGGGATGCAAACAGCGCATCAGTCGCCGATCTCCACATACAGCCGTTTGTTGATGCCGCCTTTGCTCTTGTATTTGCTGATTTTGATGCTGCCGACTTCGCTGGTGTTGGCGACATGCGTGCCGCCATCGGCTTGCAAATCCAACCCGACAATTTCGACCGTGCGCACTTGTGTGATGCCCGGCGGCAGCAGGTTGATTTTTGTGCGGATGAGATCGGGGATTTGGAAGGCTGCTTCGCGCGGCAGGATGTCAATTTTGACGGGGCGGGCATTGGCCACTTCTTCGTTGATCTTGTCTTCAATATCGCTCACAGTGTCTGGCGACAACCGTTCAAATTCAAAGTCCATACGCGCCGACAGCACAGCCATGTTGCCGCCGGTCACGCTGGCTTGATAGTCGCGCCAAATGACGCCGCAGAGGATGTGCATGGCTGTGTGCGTGCGCATAATCTGGTAGCGCCTCTGCCAGTCCAGTTCCGCCTGCACAATCGCGCCGATGGGCGGCAGCTCGTCATCAATGATATGGTAGCCGCCGCGCCGTGTGGTCTTGACGCGGAATTCGGTGCCGTCCGTGCGCAGCCAGCCGCGATCGGGTTCCTGCCCGCCGCCGCCGGGATAGAAGGCTGTTCGGTCGAGCAGGACGCCGCTTTGCCCGGCATCGTGTTCGGTCACCACAGCGCTGAAAGCCCGCAGGTAGCTGTCGCGCAGATACAAAAAATCGGTCATGTGTCTTCTCCGGGGATTTCCGCTCGCATGCGCAGCAAGGTAACCTCGCCGCCCACAGTCCGCCAAAATGCCAGCGCGGTCGGGTTGTGAGCGCTGGTATACCATTCAAAGCTGGTTACATCGCAGGCGCGAAACCACAGCATCAGCCGCTCCAGCAACTGGCGACCAACTCCCTGTCGGCGCTGCTCGACACAAACAAACAGTTCCGTGATCAATCCACAGCGCAGCGATTCGAACATTTCGTTGGTGATATCGGCGATGCCGCCACTGATGTATCCGACCAGTTCGCCATCGACTTCCGCCACCAGAATGCGCGCAAAGGAGTCGCGCAGGCGGTCTTCGATGAAGCGCGCGTATAATGCTGCGCCATCGGCGGCTGGACGAAAAGTTGTCGCGTCCAACTGGGCGTGATAAGCCACCATCTGTGCCCACAACTGGCTGATGCGCTGGACATCGGACTGCTGCGCCAGGCGGATCATAACGGCAGCCAATAGCGCTGGGAACGCGGACGAGCGCCCCGCCCACGCCAGAAAGCCGCTTCGACCGGATAGGCAATTGGCGCGTCTATCTCCAGCGCATCGACATCATGCCGGCGCAGCCAAATGCCGACCCGTTCCAGCAGCTGGCTGCTCAATGCGGCATGCGGCTGGTGCAAGTCGACAGCCATCGCCAATAGCCTGCCCACCCAAGGGGGCCGCAATCCCGCTTCTCCCGCGCAAATGCCCACCGCCGCAAATCCAGCCAACTCGTCTCGCAATTCCGCGACAAACATGGCGGCTTTGTCGTCAACAAGCCAGCCGCTGGCCGCTCGCTGCCACATCGCCAGCGCATCTGGCGCAAACTGGATGAGCGATTCACTCTGCTGCAACAGACATTGCCGCTCATACCACAGCTGGCTGGCGGCTGGCAAGTCTGCTGGAAAAGCCTCGCGGATGCGCATGGCACAAGCAACCGGTTGTCAGATGGGCGGAAGCATAGCACCTGCCCGCGCGGGCAACAAGGCACGGGCTGGCAATGGCGGCGCGGTGACATCGCGGTATAATGCAGGAAACAATGGCAGCGCAAAGGCGGCAAAGGAGCAATAAAGATGTCCACTATGCCAGCAGCGGAGAAGATCGGTCAGGCTTGGCGGATGCACCGCGACAATAACAACGATAGCGCTATCCAGATGTTCAACGACATCCTGGCAACCCACCCCGAAAGTGTGGACGCGCTGTATGGCCTGGGCTTGTCGTACAAAGCCAGCGGAGAACAGGCCGATGCGGCGAGAGCTTTTGAACAGGCGCTGGGCATCACCGAAAGCGCACTTTCTGCCGTCATACAGACTTCGCATGCCGAGGGGCACCAACACGGCAACAACCTGGAAACGAACTTCGACGACCGCTACATGATGCTTTCGCGCATGCTCAAACAGCGCATCGAGACCGTGTCGCAAGCCTGAGCGGCATGCGCAAGCGGGAGCGGCTGGAGCGGGCGCTGGCGGATGAGGCTGTTGATCGTGTGCCGGCGGCGCTGTGGCGTCATTTTCCCGGCGACGACCAGCGCTACACCGACTTGGCCCGCTCCATCATAGATTATCAGTACGACTACAATTGGGACTTCGTGCGCGCCATGCCGTCGCGCAGTTTTCTGGTCAGCGATTATGGCGTCAGCGATGCCTGGCGCGGCGATGCCCGTGGCATAAGCGAGATCAGCAAGCGGACGGTGCGGCGCTCGCTGGACTGGACCGAGTTGCGTCCCTTGGCACCGGACCGCGGCGCTTTGGCACAGCAGGTTGAGTGCCTGCGCATGGTGGGCAAGGCGCTGCAATCGGACGATACGCCACTCGTGCAGACGATCTACAGCCCCCTGGCGCAGGCGGCGCAACTGGCGGGACGACAAAAACTGCTGCGCGATTTGCGCTTGCGTCCCGACCGCCTGCGCAGCGGGTTGACGCAGTTGACCGAAAGCACCATGCGCTTTATCGCGGCGCTGGCAAAGCTGGATAGTGTCGCTGGCATCTTCCTCGTCACCGAATTCGCCAGCCACGACATCATGTCAGAAGCGGAATATGCGTCAATCGCGCTGCCGCACATCCGCAATATCCTGGCTGGCTTGCCCGGCCACTGGTGGCTGAATATCGTGCAGGTCGCCGGAGCATCGCCCATGCTGGGGCTGATTGACGAGCTGCCCATCCAGGCGCTGAATTGGGATATACAAGCGGCCGGGACTGCGCTGGAAGCTGCGCGCAACACCTATTCCAGCGCGATCTGCGGCGGATTGAGCGACGATGATTTGCTTTTGGGCACGCCAAGTTTGCTGCGTTCAGCCATCCAGCAAGCCTTCCGCCAATGTAAATCGCGGCGGCTGATCATCGGCGGCAGTGGCTGCGGCTTGATCACCACGCCTTTGTCCAACATCCGCGCCGTGCGCAGCGCTGTGGAAAGCCCCGCCTAGTTATGTCCCTGCGAGTCATCGCCGGCAGCGCGCGCGGCAGAAGATTGAAAGCGGTGCCCGGCACCCGCACGCGCCCGATTATGGACCGCGTCAAAGAGGCGCTGTTCAGCATCATTGACACACAAATCCGAGACGCCGCCTTCCTGGACCTTTTTGCTGGCACGGGCAGCGTAGGCATCGAAGCGCTGAGTCGCGGCGCGAGTCAGGCGCTATTCGTGGAGACCGACCGAGCCGCCCTGGGCACAATCCGCGCCAACCTGCAGCGTACGAAATTGGCTGACAAGGCTCGGGTCATCCGCCGCAGCGCGTTTGCCATCCTGGATGATGCTCCAGACAAGCCGTACGACTTCATCTTTGTTGCGCCGCCGCAATATCGTGGGATGTGGCTGAAGGCATTGCGGTCGCTGGAAAATAACCCGGCCTGGCACGACCCGGCCTGCCTGGTCATCGTTCAGATCGATCCCAAAGAGCTTGAGCCAGAGCCTGGTTTCGTGAAATTGCAGCAGGTCGACCAGCGCATTTATGGGCGTACCATGCTGCTATTTTGGCGGTTCGCAGATCTTTAAGCGCCAGCCCCGGGAGTGGCGACTTTGCTGGATGCGCGCTGCCTTGCCCCCACCCCAAACCCCTCCCCCAAAATGAGGGAGGGGCTTCAAAACCTACTGAATCGCTGAAAAAACTCCCCTTCCCTCGTTCTGGGGGAAGGGGCCGGGGGATGGGGGCAAGGTTATCATATCCACGAAATTCGCCACTCCCCAGTCCCCGCTACATGCCAGACAAGACGCTCACAGCCGCGAAACAAAAATTTGCGCCTCGTCCCGCGTAGATACCTCGCCAACCACTTGCGCCTCGCGCAGAGCCGCCAGCGTCGCCCCGATCTGCGGACCCGTCTTAATGCCGAGCAGGCTCTTGACATCATGGCCCGTCAGCAGGGGCTTGGGTTTGACCAAAGTGTCGTAGTGATTGAACCAGCCATCCAGCAGCTGCGTGATTTGGTCGACGCGCTGCAGCCAGTCGTGTTGGTCGAGTGTCACCCCTTGGCTCGCCAGCAGCTTCGCCGCGCCCAGCAAGATGACATCGATGCCGCAATCGCCCAGTCGATGCCAAAAGCGATGCTGCTCGAGCCGCTTGACAGGCCAGGCCGGGCTGGAGAATGGGCTACCTGCCGCCAGACTGAGAAGTCGCGCTTCGTTTGTGCTGAGACGCAGCGATTCTGCGACTGCTGCGGCATGATCACCATCTTGCAGCAGCGCCGACAGCGCCAGCAGCTGAGCGCGCTTGCGACCGTTGCCGTACTGCTGGTCGAGGTGCGCTTGCAGGCTGGAACGAAAGCGGTCGAGCTGGATCACCAGCATGCCGAGATCAAATGCCGCGGCGGTATTGTCGGTGCGGCGGCGGCTGATCGCGGTCAATAGCGTCGACAGTCGTTCAACATGCGCCAGGCAGCGAGGCAAATCGGCGGGCGGGATTTCTGGCACGATCAAAGGCAGCAGCCCCAGGCGCTCCAGGACTCGCAAGCCACGCGCCGCTCGCCCCAAACCCAGCAACTTGAAGAATTCGTCACGGATGCGCTCAGCCGAGGTTTGGCGGAGTGAATTGGCACAACGGCGTATGTCAGCGACTGTTGCGGGCTCAATCTTACAGTCGAATTGCGCGCTCAATCGCACCGCGCGCAGGCCGCGAATGGGGTCGGCAGCGATCGAACTGGGCGAGCAGCGACGCAGAATCCTGGCTCGCAAATCCCTCTCGCCAGCCAGAGGGTCGATTACCGCGCCGAGATCGCCCAGCAAGTCGGCAGCCATGGCGTTCATCGTGAAATCCCGATCGCGCAGGTCGTCTTCCAGTGTCGTTCCGCGCTGGTCGGCGAAGTCCAGGCTGATTGTTCGTTCCGCCTCTTTCACGAAGACGCGCGCCACGCCTCGTTCGCGGTCCATCACATAGATATCCGCCCGCAGCCAATCGCACACGCGCCGCGCCAGGGGGATGGCTTTGCCTTGCACAACGATATCAATGTCGTCCGTGGGCTTGCGCAGCCAGGCATCGCGCACTGCGCCGCCAACCAGGAAGACAGGGGTTTGCAGGCCGCGCGCGCGCAGCAGATCGGCGAGATCGCGCACGAAATCTGACCAGGCCAGCCGCGCGGGGTAGTCACCCATCGGTCAGGGCATCGGCGTCGGCGACAGCGACAAAAGGCAGATTGCGGAAGCGTTCGTCCAGGTCCAGCCCATAGCCAAACACGAACTTGTTTTCGATTTCAAAGCCGATGTAGTCGACATCCAAAGTTACTTCGCGCCGCGACTGCTTGTTTAGCAAAGCACACAGGCGCAGGCTGGCTGGCTGGCGGTTTTTCAAGGTCTTCAGCACAAATGCCAATGTATGCCCGCTGTCGATGATGTCTTCGACCACCAGCACATGTTTGCCGCGCACATCCATTTTCAAATCCATGTCGATGCGCACCGAGCCAGCCGTTTTGCGCGCGCCTATGCCATAGCTGCTGGCCGCCATGAAGTCGATCATGTGCGGAACATGAATATGGCGCGACAGGTCGGTCAAAAACATGACGCCGCCTTTCAGGATGCACAGCAGCAGCAGATCTTCGCAATCGGCATAGTCGCGGCTGATCTGCTCGCCGAGCTGGGCGATGCGGTCTTGCAGCGCCGCTTCGTCTATCAACACTTCGGCAAGGTACTTCTGATAGGGTGCCGGCATTTGCCCGCCCTCCGTCTAGTTGACCGCCGCGTAATGTGCCTGCAAGCTGCGCACGCTGAGCGGCTTCTCGCGCAGTTGTTTGATGCCTTGCGCAGTGGCCGCCGCCGCGCTCATGGTGGTGACGATGGGGATGCCCAGCGCATACGCCTGGCTGCGAATGGTCGCGCCGTCTTCGTGGGCTGTTCCACCCAGCGGTGTGTTGATGATGAGTTCGATTTCGCCTGCGCGCATCGCATCCAGCACATGGGGCGATCCCTGCGAAAGCTTGTTAATGCGCGAAACCTGCAATCCGATTCGCCCCAGCCAACTGGCGGTGCCGTCGGTGGCGACCAGGGCAAACCCCAAACGCGCCAGATCCCGCGCCAGCCTGGCGACAGCGGCTTTGTCAAAGTCGTTGACGCTGATGAACACAGTGCCCGCCGTTGGCAAAGGCAAACCCGCTGCCGACTGCGATTTGACAAATGCGTGGCTGAATGTCGCAGCATGTCCCATCACTTCGCCAGTGGAGCGCATTTCTGGTCCCAAACGCGTATCGACGCCCGGGAACTTCTGAAATGGGAAGACAGCTTCTTTGACAAAGAAACCGGAAACCGGCGGCTCTTCTGTGAACCCCAGCGCCGAGAGCGTCTGCCCACAAGCGATCTGCGCCGCATAGCGAGCCAAGGGATGCCCGGTCGCTTTGCTGACGAAGGGCACAGTGCGACTGGCGCGCGGATTGACTTCCAGCACATAAACCTGGTCGTCCTTGACGGCGAATTGGATATTGAACAAGCCGCGCACCCCCAGCGCCAAACCGATGCGCCGCGTGTGTTCGCGGATGATGTCCAGGTGAAAATAACTGATTTTGTAGGGCGGCAGCACACAAGCCGAATCGCCGCTGTGCACGCCGGCCTGCTCAATATGCTGCATGATGCCGCCGATGGTCACTTGCTCGCCGTCGCAAAGGGCATCGACATCGACTTCATAAGCATCGTCCAAAAACTGGTCGATCAAAACGTGATGCCCATGCCATTGGACATGTTCATCCAGCCAAGCCAGCAGTTGCGCTTCGTCAAACACGATCGCCATGCCCTGCCCGCCCAGCACATAACTGGGACGCACCAGCACGGGGTAACCGATCTTTGCGGCGGCGGCGGTGGCTTCTGCGCGGGTGGTGATGCTGCTGCCGGCCGGCTGCGCGATATTGAGCTGGCGCATGAGCGCGTGACACCGTTGGCGATCTTCCGCCAGGTCAATCGTATCCACCGATGTGCCCCAGATGGGCGCGCCCAGCCGCTCCAGTTCGCCAGCGATATTCAATGGCGTTTGCCCGCCAAATTGCACTAGCAGACCCGCGGGCTGCTCGCGGTCGACGATATTCATGACATCTTCGGCGGTCAATGGCTCGAAGTAAAGCCGGTCGGCTGTATCATAATCGGTGCTGACTGTTTCGGGATTGCAGTTGACCATGATGGTCTCGTATCCCAATTCCTTGAGCGCGAAGCAGGCGTGCACGCAGCAATAATCAAACTCGATGCCTTGTCCGATACGGTTGGGTCCGCCACCAAGGATCATCACTTTGCGCGCGTCTGTCGGCGCGGCTTCGTCTTCCATCTCATAAGTGGAATACAGATAGGGCGTGTGCGCCTGGAATTCAGCCGCGCAGGTATCGACTCGATAGAAATTTGCCGAAACGCCCAGCGTTTTTCTCCGCTGCCGGACCGCTGCTTCGTCTGTGCGCATCAGTCGCGCCAGGGTCGCATCGCTGAAGCCAACTTGTTTTAGATGGTGCATCTCGTCCGCGCAGATGTCGCTCAGCCGCCGCCCCTCGCCCGCAATCGTGCCATACACGCGCATCAGTTCGCGCATCTGCTGCACGAACCAGGGGTCAAATTGCGTCTCGGCCACAATATCGTCAAAGCCGATGCCGTCCGCCAGCGCCGCGGCCACCTGGAAGAGCCGCTGGGCAGTGGGCACGCTTAATGCCTCTGGCGTGGTCTGTTCGCCAGGTTCGCTGACGAAGCCGTCCATGCCAATGTCCAGCGCGCGCACGGCTTTTTGCAGCGCCTCAGGGAAGGTGCGCCCGATAGCCATCACCTCGCCAACCGCTTTCATCTGCGGTCCCAGCACAGGATCGGCACCCGCAAACTTGCGAAAGTCCCAGCGGGGGATCTTCACCACGATATAGTCCAAAGATGGCTCGAAGCTGGCTGGTGTCTGCTGCGTGATGTCGTTGGGGATCTCGTCCAATGTAAAGCCAACCGCCAGCAGCGCGGCAATCTTGGCGATAGGGAAGCCGGTGGCTTTGCTGGCCAACGCAGAAGACCGTGAAACGCGCGGATTCATTTCAATCACGACCGCATCGCCCTCAACCGGGTCAATGGCAAATTGCACATTTGCCCCGCCCGTGTTGATGCCCAGTCGGTCGAAAATCTGCCGCGACATATTGCGCAGGCGCTGGATTTCCTTGTCGGTCAGGGTCTGCGCGGGCGCAATGGTGATGCTGTCGCCGGTGTGCACGCCCATGGGATCAAGATTCTCAATGGAGCAGACCACCACGAAATTGCCTTTGGCGTCTCGCATCAATTCCAGCTCATATTCTTTCCAGCCCAGCAAGCTGCGGTCGACCAGCACTTCGCCGACCGGACTTTGATGGATGCCATTGGCTGCCACGCTGCGCAGTTCTTCCGCATCATAGGCGACGCCGCCACCAGCCCCGCCCATGGTGTATGACGGTCGGATCAATATCGGATAGCCGATCTCGTCCGCGAATGCCAGCGCGCCATCGACGCTGTTCACGACGCGGCTTTCGGGCACGCGCAAGCCAATCTCGCGCATGGTGTCGTTGAAGAGTTGCCGATCTTCCGCCAACTGGATGCTGGTCAAATTCGCGCCGATCAACTCGACGCCGTGGCGATCCAAGACTCCACTCTGCTGCAGCTGCACAGCCAGATTGAGAGCGGTTTGCCCGCCGACTGTGGGCAGCAGCGCGTCCGGGCGCTCTTGGGCGATGATCATCTCGCATAGCTGGGCGGTCAGCGGCTCGATATAAGTGGCGTCGGCAAGTTGGGGGTCGGTCATGATCGTGGCCGGGTTGGAATTGACCAGCACGACGCGATACCCCTGCGATTTCAGCGCTTTGCAGGCTTGCACGCCGCTGTAGTCGAATTCGCAGGCTTGCCCGATTACGATGGGTCCCGAGCCGATGATCATGATGCTGCGTATGTCGGTTCGTTTGGGCATCGGCGTTTTAGACGTTTGCAGCAACTTCGTCGACAAATTCGTCAAAAAGATAAAAAGAATCGTGCGGACCTGGCGAAGCCTCCGGGTGATATTGCACACTGAAAGCGCGCAGACCACGATGCCGCAAGCCAGCGACTGTGTTGTCGTTCAAGTTGAGGTGGGTGATCTCGCCACCGCCAAGTTCGCTGCCAGCCGAAACCGCAAAACCATGATTGTGCGCGGCAATTTCAACTGCGCCGCTGTCCAGATTTTTTACGGGCTGGTTGCCGCCACGGTGCCCGAAGCGCATCTTTTCTGTCTTGCCGCCCAGCGCCAGCGCCAGGATTTGATGCCCCAGACAGATGCCAAAAATCGGCAGCTCGCCCAGCAGCGCGCGCACATTGGCGATGGCGTAATCGACAGCGGCTGGATCGCCGGGACCATTGCTGAGGAAGACGCCGGCCGGCTGCATTTTCAAGATGTCCGCCGGAGAGGTTCGGGCTGGCACGACGGCTATCCGCAAGCCACGATCGGCCAGCATGCGCAGGATATTGCGCTTGATGCCGAAATCATAGGCGACAATCAATGGCCCGCAGCTGTTGTCTTCGTGCAAGCCATACCATTGCGCGTCGCTGCCCTGCGTCCAGTTGTAGGCTGCCTCGGCCGTCACCGCATCCACCAGATTCGCGCCCGACATGTCTTGCGAATTCCGCGCGATATCCGCCAGCGCAATGTTGTCATCCGCCAGCGAGCCATGCGCAACGACAGCGCGCATCACGCCACGCTCGCGGATATGTCGCACCAGGGCGCGTGTGGCGACGCCAGTAATGCCGATGATGCCGCGCTCGCAAAGGTAGGTCGCCAGATCGCCGCGATTTCGCCAATTGCTGACCAGCGGGCTCAGCGAGCGCACGACGAAGCCCGAAACCCAAACCTTGCGAGATTCAGGATCTTCCAGGTTGATGCCAGTGTTGCCGACATGCGGCACAGTCATGGCCACGATCTGGCCATAATAAGACGGGTCGGTGAGGATTTCCTGGTAACCGGTCATGGATGTATTGAAGACGATCTCGCCGGTTGCGCAGCCTTGCGCGCCGAAGCCCTCGCCGGGGAAGACCCGCCCATCTTCAAGCACAAGCGCCGCTTGCATGTCTGTCCTCCGTCAGGAGCGATAGTCGCCGTTGATGGAGATGTATTCGTGGCTGATATCGCAGGTCCAGATCGTCGCATTGCCCTGCCCCAGCCCGCAATCCAGCTTGAAGGTCATGGCTGGCGCGGACATGATAGCTGCCGCATCCGCCTCTTGATAGTCGGCCGGCATGCCCCCAGCGAATATCTGCAAGCCTGGCTCGGACGGGGATTCGCCAGCCGCCACCCACAGCGAGCTGCGATCGGGGTCAAAAGCTGTTCCAGCGCGCCCAGCCGCCGCCACAATCCGTCCCCAATTGGCATCGCTGCCATAAAATGCCGATTTAGTCAGCAGCGATGCGCCGATGGTCTGGCCAATCCGTTCGGCATCGGCGACAGTGGCGGCATTGACGATATCCAGCGTGACGAACTTGGTGACGCCTTCGCCATCGCGAACGATCTCTTGCGCCAGGTAGCGCGTCAAAGCATCCAGCGCCTCTTGAAAAGCCGCCAGGTCATCTGCATCCTCGACATGGACGCCGCTCTTGCCATTGGCGAGCAACAGCACGGTATCGTTGGTGCTGGTATCGCCATCGACGACAATGCGGTTGAAACTCTGCTGCGCGGCTGAGGAGAGCGCGTTTTGCAGCTCGCCCAGCTCCAGAGCGGCATCGGTGACGACCACGCTGAGCATGGTGGCCATATCCGGCGCGATCATGCCTGCGCCCTTGGCCATGCCGGCGATCGTGTAGCTGCCGCCAGCGCATTCGACTCGAACCGATGCCAATTTGGGGCGCGTATCGGTGGTCATGATGGCTGCAGCCGCCGCCGCCCAGTCATCGCTCAACCCCGCGCTGGACAAAGCGATGCCGCGCGCGATGGCCCCCATGGGCAGGTGCTCGCCGATGACGCCGGTCGACATGACCAGCACTTGTTCAGCCGAGATTGCCAGCGCATCCGCGGTCAACCTGGCAGTGGTTCGCGCATTTTCCAGGCCGAGGGTGCCTGTGCAGGCATTTGCGCAAGCCGAGTTCGTCACCACCGCGCGAATATTGGCGGGATTATCCGCCAGCCGCTGCATATCCAGCAGCACAGGAGCGGCTCTGACCTTGTTGCGCGTAAAGACGCCAGCCGTGACGCAATCGCATTCGCTGACGACCAGCGCCAGATCCAGCGCGCCGTCTTTTTTGAGTCCCGCGTGCACGCCAGCGACTTGAAAGCCAGCCACGCCATCAATAGAAGGACTAATCGCCGTCATCAATCGTCTCCAGAATTTGCGTCAGCTTGTCGATCAGTTCATCCACATGCGCCTTTTGGATGATCAGCGGCGGAACGAAACGAATGACATTCGTGCCCGAGCTGACCAGCAGCAGACCTTGTTCATAGCCGGCTTGCACAATGCCACCGGGCGCGATATCCAGCTCTATGCCAGCCATCAGACCGCGTCCGCGCACATCGACAATATGGGGGCTGTTCAACTCGGACAGCCGCTCCAGCAGATAGTCGCCGACCTCGCTCACATGCTCCAGGAAGCCAGCGCTGGTAATCCGCTTGATGACGACCTGCGCGGCTTGCATCACCACCGCCCCGCCAGAAAAGGTCGAACCATGGTCGCCCGGGCTCATGGACCCCGCGATTTCGTCCGTCACCAAAATCGCGCCAATGGGCAATCCACCGGCCAGCGGTTTCGCCAGCACCATGATATCTGGAGAAACACCAGCGATGCTGTGCGCCCACAGGTCGCCTGTACGTCCCAGCCCGCACTGAATTTCGTCAAAGATGAGCGCGGCATCGTGCTCGTCGCATTGCGCCCGCAAAGCCTGCAGGAACTCGGCGCTGGCCACATTGATGCCACCTTCGCCTTGGATCGGTTCGATAATCACGGCGACTGTATCGGCGTCTATCAGCTCGCGCGCGCTGTCGATGCTATTGAATTCGCCAACGACCGCGCCCGGCACCATGGGCTTGAATGGCGTCTGGTATTTCGGTTTTGGCGTCACGGCCAGCGCGCCCATCGTGCGCCCATGAAAGGCATCGCTGAAGCTGACGACCTTGGTCTTGTTGGCGCGTTCATTGACATAGGCATGCTTGCGGGCGAATTTCAGCGCGCCTTCCACCGCTTCTGCCCCGCTGTTACAGAAATAGGCTTTGTCGGCGAAGGACATGTCGCAGAGCGTCTGCGCCAGTTCGACCATGGGCTGGGTGTGATACAAGCCGCTGACATGGATCAAGCCCGTGTCCATTTGCGCGGCAACCGCTTTTTGCAATTCTGCGTCGCCATAACCCAGCGCATTGACGGCGATGCCAGCCACCCAGTCGGTGTAGGCTTTGCCATCGGCGTCAAAAACAGTCACGCCCTCGCCGCGCGTCAGCACGAAATCCGGGCGCGCCGCCACCGGCACGCTGTACTCTTTGTCTTTTTGAATGACATCTGCTGTGATTGACATTATCCCTCGCTGATCATTCGTTCGTTTTCTTCCATCACAAAGCTCGTGCCGACACCGCTCGCCCAACCCGCCAGGTCGGTGATCACCGCGCGCTGCACGCCCGATGATAGCACACCCAGCGCCGACCGCACTTTGGGAATCATCCCGCCCGAGATGACACCGCTGGCGATTAGTTCTTCTGCACCCCGCCGCGTCAAAGTGGGGACGATTTCGCCCTGCGCCTGGACGCCGGTGACATTTGAAATATACACGACCGTTTCCGCGCCCAGCGCCGCCGCAATCGCGCCAGCTACGGGGTCGGCATTCAGGTTGAAATTGCTGGTCTCGCCCAGGCTGACCGGCGCAATCACCGGTGTAACTCCCAGCGCAAACAGGTCGCAGAGGATTTGTGCCCGCACAGAAACGACTGTGCCCGTAAAGCCCATGTCGACCTGGTCGTGTTGCATCTGCCGCGCGCGCACCAATCCACGATCCACACCCGACAAGCCTTGCGCATCCACGCCGGCCGCCAACAGATGCCGCACCAGTCGCTTGTTGACCGTGCCGCACAGCGCCATCTCGACCAGCGCCAGCGACTCGGCATCGGTCACGCGCAGCCCATCGACATAACGCGGCGCAATGCCGAGCTGTTGCTGCAGCTGCGTGATCTCGGTGCCGCCGCCGTGCACGATGACCGCCTGCTCGTCCGCGCGCGCGACTGTGCCAGCGAATTCCCGCAGCGAGTTTTCGTCATCCAGGTAATGACCCGAGATTTTGATGACGCTGATAGACTGCCGCACTAGATCAACCCCGCCGTCTCGTCGATGCCAAACATCAGATTCATATTCTGCACAGCCTGGCTGGCCGCGCCCTTGCGCAGGTTGTCGGTGACGCTGGTGATATGCAAGTAGCGCTCCAGCACTGGCGTGATGCTGATGGCGCAGCAGTTGGTCTTGACGGCGTGCTTGAGCGTCGCCTGCTCGCCCGGCCGCAGCAAGTCTACGAGCGGCTCATTTGAGTAGGCTTCGGCAAACAGATCCTGCGCCTGGCTGCTGTTGAACGAGTCATTCAGCGTGACATAGATGCTGGCCATCAAACCGCGATCGACAGGCAGAAGATGCGGGCAGAAGATAATGGGACCCATGCGCGGCATCAGCTTGTGCGCCTCTTGCTCCAGCTCGCCGATGTGCCGATGGCTGCGCCCGGTCTTGTAGGGGACGAGGTTGCTGTAGACTTCGGCGAAGTGCGTGGAAAGCGATGGTTTGCGGCCTGCGCCGGTCACGCCCGATTTTGCGTCTACGATGACAGGCGCATCGGCAGACAGCGCGTTGTGCCGCAACAGAGGATAAAGCCCCAGCAGCGTTGTGGTTGGGTAACAGCCGGGCGTGGCGACCACATCGACGCCAGCCAAACTGGCGCGGTTGATCTCTGGCAAGCCATAAGGCGCTGGCAGCAGCTCTGGATGCGGATGCGGCGTGTGGTAGTGGGCTGCGTAGGCTTCGGGACTGTCCAGGCGCAGGTCGGCAGACAAATCGACAACTTTGACACCAGCCTCGATGCCGCGCTTGGCCATGGTTGCCGATGCCTTGTGAGGCAGCGCCAGGAAGATGACATCGACAGCCGCCAGCGGCGCTTCATCGGGAGGGACAAAACACAGCTCTGCGCCTGGCACCGGCTCGCCCTGGTAGCTGTTGGAAGTGGCGAAGACCAGCTCAATGGCGGGGTGTCCGGACAGAATCTCGACCAGATCCATGCCCGCATAACCCGAACCGCCATAGACACCCGCATAGATTGGTTTCATCACTGCGCACTCCATAAATCAAAACGCCCCGACCATTTCGAGATCAGGGCGCGTCTGGGCACTTTTTTCAATCCGACATCGCATTAGCAACCGGGAACGTCTGCGCCGATCTCCATTCTTGTCTTGAGTCTGCGCCTGCGCCTGGTCATTCCAAAAAATCCTTCCGCATCCATTAGGGTTCAATTGTGAATGCGCCAGCAGTGTAGTGTTGTCCGCGCGCAATGTCAACGCGAGGATGAAACCTTAGGCACTTTTCAATTCTGATTGTGCAAGTTGCACGAATTATCGGCTTTGTCTTGAGCGGCCGATGGTTGGCTTTCGCGCGGGATCAAGACCCCATCTTCGCGGATCATCAGACGGGCTGCCGCCAGTTTCTGCCGCAGCCGGGCGCGTTCTGCGCGGGACAAGCCGGCGAGGAAAGCCGCTCGCGCCGACATGTCCGTTTGCCGTTTCAACTTACGCTTGCGTTTGACCAGCAGGCTGGAAAGCGAATCCAAAGTAATCCCGGCCAATCCCAGTGTGCCAGCCAGCGGCAATGTCGCGACCAGCAGCCCAACCGCCAGCAGTTGCAGGCCGCTACTGAGCGAAGCGAGCGGCGTGATGTCATTGACCGCGCCGTACATGAGCAGCAATGGCGAAAGCACCAGCAGCGCCAAAGCCAGCAGGAAGACCAGCGCGACGCCCAACATCAACTTGAGCAGGTCGTGGGATGGTTCGCTTGATCGGCTGAGCAAGATTAACCGCCACTTTGTTTGCCCGAATGCATGCGCGCAGTGTATCATAGATTTGACGAGCGACACACAAATTGGGACTTTGTGGGAATGGCGAACTTGTTGGATGCGGGCTGCTTTGCCCCCACCCCAAAACCCTCCCCCAATATGAGGGAGGGGCTTTTTTGCTTCAATCTCGGATTGCTTAGCTCCCCTTCCCTCGTTCTGGGGGAAGGGGCCGGGGGTTGGGGGCTTGAATATCGTATCCACACAAATAGACTCTCCCGACTTTGTGAAAAACTTGACAAACGCCTAAATTAGGTTTACATTGGCGGCTGGGAGCGCGACCATTTTTCCGCTAACCCGTGCAAGCCAGCCGGATTAGTTCGATAATTCCGCCGTCACTGTGTAAATAGGCGGTGTGGAAGACCGTTGAATATTCATTAGCTTCAACTCTTGGCAGAAAAGTGAGTTTGATACAAGTTGCAAGTCAACCTGGTGTTGGGTTGCCATCGGTCAGTGGAAAGGCGAGGCAGTGGAAGCAGTGCGAGAAAGCGTAGCAAATCTGAATGGGCGCGACGAAGCGCGCAAGGAGCTTGTGGGTCGTCTGCACAAGCAGCTTGTGCATAGCGCCAATGAACGCGGCTTTGTTACGCATAACGACATCTTGCGGCTGGTGCCCGATGTCGAAAACGATGTCGATTTGCTCGATGACTTGATGGACGGATTGGTCGAAGCGGGCGTGGAGCTCGTCGCCGAGCCGACCAAAGCCGCTGACGATGACGACGCGACAGATGCCAAGCCGATCGCCGAGGCACTGATCGACGAAGCGGACGAAGAGATCGAGCAAAAAGACGAGCGCGAAACGCTCTTCCGCGTGCTGCGCAAAGACCTCACCGCCGATGCCGGCTATCAAGCGGCGCTGGATACCGATGATGTCGTCGGCTTGTATCTCAAAGAGGCTGGCCGCGTGCCGCTGCTCACCGCCACCGAAGAAGTCCTGCTGGCGAAGCGCATGGAAGCGGCTGAATTCGCGCGCGAACGATTGAATGAGGCCGACAACCAGCTGTTCGAGGTCTTGAGCTGGAGCGAAGAGCAATTGCTGCGCGAGACGATGATGGATGGCGAACAAGCCCAGGAGCATCTCATCCGCGCCAACGCCCGGCTGGTCATCAGCGTGGCGAAGAAATACATCGGACGCGGCGTGCCCTTCCTTGATCTGATTCAAGAAGGCAATATCGGCTTGATCCGCGCCACTAACAAGTTTGAATATCAGCGCGGGCACAAGTTCAGCACCTACGCGACCTGGTGGATCCGCCAGGCAGTCAGCCGCGCTGTCGCCGACCAGGGGCGGACTATCCGCGTGCCTGTGCACATGGGCGACCAGCTCAACCGCATGCGCCGCGTGCAATTGCAGCTGCAGCAAGAATTCGGCCGCGATGCCACGCCTGCCGAAGTCGCGCGCGAAATGGACACGACGCCTGACAAGGTAGAAAACCTGCTGGAAATCTCGCGCAGACCGGTCAGTCTGGAATCGCCGATCGACGACGAGGGCGATTCCAGCTTTGGCGACTTCGTGGAAGACAGCAACAGCCCGGCACCATCGGACGAAGTCACCACGCATCTGCTGCACACGCAATTGCAGCAGGCGTTGGACAAACTGCCCGACCGCGAAGCGCAAATCTTGCGGCTGCGTTATGGTCTGGCAGATGGCCGCGTCTATACGCTGGAAGAAGTTGGCAACACCATCGGCGTAACCCGTGAACGCGTCCGCCAGCTAGAAGCCCAGGCGCTCAATCGGCTGCGGCAGTCATCAGCGCATGTGATCTTGCGGGATTACCTGTACGAAGTTTGATCGCGATTCCGCCGCCAAAGCAAAGCCCGCTCGGCATTTGTCTTGTACAATGACCTCACTTGGTTTGTGGTGAGGTTTTTTTCTTTGTGGCGCAACGCCCCGCCCAGACATCGCTCATGAAGCGCAGGTTCAATATGCTCAACATTGAAGGACAGGTCACCGTGCAAAGCCCTGGTCTGGATCCAGCCAAGCTCGTATTCCGCGATGCGATTGAAGACGATCTGCCTCGCTGCCTGGCGCTCGATGCCAGCTTTCACTCCGATTATGTTTGGCAGATGAATGTGGACGACGCCGGAGACGATATCCAGGTCAACTGCCGCAGACAGCGCCTCCCCCGCCAGTTGATTTCCCGGCACCCGGTGGACGAGCGGCAACTGTGGATGGCGCTGCGGCAGGACAACTGCTTTGTCGTGGTCGAAGACCCACAGGGCGGGCAGATTGTGGGCTATATCACCATGCGTCTGGATTTGAGCGGTCGAGTCGCCTATCTGCAAGATCTGGTGGTCGACCTGCTGCATCGGCGGCGCAGCCTGGGCGCTCGGCTGGTGCATGTGGCGCGGATATGGGCGAGTGAATTTCGCTTGCAACAGATCATCTTTGAGATTCCCACCACCAACTATCCCGCCATCCGCTTTGCCCAGGCGCAGGGGTTCGCTTTTTGTGGCTTCAACGACCATCACTTCGCCAATCGTGAGATCGCTCTCTTCTTTAGCCTGTCGATTTGAGCGCGCCGCTGCGGCTGCATTTCGCCTATGCTTGTAAAATGGTTTGTGACAGGTTTCGGTGCTGTGGATCATCCCATGCCCATCGACGCTGTCACCTTGGGATCGATTACCCGGCTTTGAGGCGCGACTGACTTGGATTTGCTGACTGAATTGCTGCTGGCGGTCAACGAGACCTTGACGGCTGGCAACGCCCTGACCGCCGTATCGCTTTTGCTCTTCAACCTGACGCGCAATTTGAACAATCGCGTGGCAAAGGCGGGCGCGGCGGTGCTGGCTTGCGTGACTGTCGCGTATGTCGCCGATGCCTTCATCTCGCTCGAACCTGAGCACACTGCGCACGAAATCGCCTCGCGCCTGCAATGGATCGGCATAGCTTTCGTGCCGGCGGCTTTGGCGCATCTGTCTGATGCGCTGCTGGCGACGACCGGCTTGCCATCCCGCGGACGGCGACGGCGCGCGCTGCGTCTGCTCTACCTGGTTGGCATGGGCTTCTTGCTGGCGGCGGCGCTTTCCGATTCTTTGTTTCAGTTTGTGCTGGCAGATGACGAGCTGAGCATTGTCGCCGCGCCCTTGTTCGCTTTGTACCTGCTGTATTTTGTGCTGGCGACCGGCTTCGCGTTCTACAATGTGCAACGAGCGCGCAAACGGTGTCTGACCCGCGCCAGCGCCCGCCGAATGGCTTATTTGCAGATCGCCTTCCTCACGCCGGCGCTGGGTATTTTCCCCTATTCGGTCTTGCTGAACCCCGGCGATGAGTTTTCGCTATTTGGCTTGCTGCTCATCAACACAGCCAATATCGTCATCATTTTGATGCTGCTCTTCTTGTCCTACCCGCTCTATTTTTTTGGCTCGGATATCCCCGACCGCCTGGTCAAAAAACAACTGCTGGACTTTTTGCTGCGCGGACCAGCGACTGGCTTGATCGCGCTGGCGGTCGTCAACTTCACCGCGCAGGCAACGCGCATATTGAGCCTGCGTGGCGACAACTTTACCGCCCCGGCTGTGGTTGGAGCGGTGCTGCTGTGGCAGTGGTTCGTTTCGCTCGCTCTGCCTTACATCGAAAAGTTCTTCATCTATCGCGATGAAGATGGCGAGCAAATCACCAAATTGCAAACGCTCGGCGACCGTGTGCTGACCCACCGCGACCTCAGCCAGCTCGTTGCGGCGACGACCGAAGCGATCTGCGACTACCTGCGCATCGACCGCGCCTTTGTCATCAGCTTCGAACGCGCCCAGCCAGAATTCATCAGCAAAGTCGGCAGCCTGGACTTTGCCGAGGCGGATTTGCTGGAAGAGACGCAGCTGCTCGAACAGATCGGCGGGCAGGTGGGCGAACCCAAGCTGGCAGACCTGTTGCACTGGCGCGAATATGCGTTGATCGCGCTGCACAGCAATCGTATCGGCGCAGAAGGAACGCAGGCGCTGCCCATCGGTGTTTTGGGCCTGCGAAACGGCAGCGATGAACTGGTAGAAGAGATCGCCAGCGGTCATCTGCACGCTTTCATACGGCGCGTCGAAACCAGCCTGGACGACATGCGCCTGCAGTCCGAGATGTACAACCTGATGGAAGGCTTGCTGCCGCAATTCCAGATGACGCGGTCGCGAGCGCAGCAGCTGGAGTATCGACAAGCGAATCACACCTTGCCCAGCCACAACAATCTGCCCGAGCGCGATGAATTGTTTGAGCAGGTGCGCGCGGCGCTGCGACATTATTGGGGTGGCAGCGGCATCACGCAGAGCAACCTCATCAAGCTGCAGGTGGTGCAAAGCCGCATCCGCCAAGGCGGGCTGACGCCGGTTAATGCGCTGCGCAAGCTGCTGGAAGACTCGATAGGCGAACTGCGACCGCAAGGCGAACGCAAGATGATGAGCCCCGAATGGACGCTCTACAACATCTTGCAGCTGCGCTTTCTGGAAAATCGCAAGGTGCGTGAAGTGGCGCGACGCTTGAGTATGAGCGAAGCCGATCTCTATCGCAAACAGCGCGTGGCCATACAAGCGGTCACCGACCTGATCTTGCAGCAAGAGCAGCAGCAATAGAGGCGCTTTTGCCCGTTATTTTCCCAATCGCGCCTGCCAAACCTGAGTATACTGGTGGGCAGCCAGCCAAGAGAAAATCTGCGAGTACGAGAGTGCAGCAGCCAAGCAAATCGCTATCGTCCAATCAAAACGATGCCTATATGCCGGCACCGCGGACATCGGCCGACGAAGTTATCCGCGCGCTGGATGATGCGCCGCCAGAATTCGACTTTTGGCAAGACCTCCGCGAAAGCATGCCGCCCTGGATCAGCGAAGTAGTTGGCTTCGCGCTGATCGTCTTCGGCAGCTTGTCGTTCATTTCACTATTTGTGGCTGGCGATGCGTTGGTGGCTGTCAGCTGGGCGGATATGCTGACTTCGCTGTGCGGCGACGGCGCGGTTTTTGTGGCGGGTGCGCTCTTTGCCATGGGCGCGGTTTTGTGGCTGCCCAAAGCCGGCATCCGCATCTCGCTAACAGCCGGGCGTATGCTGGCGCTGGAGCTGGCGTTCTTGTCTTTGCTGGCTATCTTGCACCTTGGCAGCGGAGAAAGCGAATTGCGGGCATTGGCGCGGTCGGGCGGCGGCGGCGGCATGATCGGCTGGGGGCTGAGTTATCCCTTGTATTGGATTATGGGCAGAGAGCTGGCGCTGGGTCTCTTCGGGCTGGTTGTGGCAGTCAGCAGCATATTCGCGCTGGGCTTGCGCGGCAGCACACTGACCAGGGCATTGGCGCGGCTGGGCGACCGGCTGCAACAGGCAAGTGATCGTGCAGAACCCGAAATGCCGCCAGCAAACGACCATCTGCAAGAGCTGTATAAGCAACTGGTTGATCAACCCGGCTATCGAAAGCCCATTATGCGCATCCGACCCAATCCAGACAGCCTGCCAGACCTATCGAAGTCGCAGCAAGAAAATGGCGTTCCAGCAACCCCCGTGGTCGAGCGCGTCCGCCCCAATCCGCCCCGTCCGCAGAAGGCACCAGCTCCCGAGCCGCCAGCAGCCGATTCTCCCCAGCAAGCAGCGAACGAAAACCCGAAAACCAACGGAAATGTGGCAAAGCGGCGCTCGCGCAATGCCGCAAAGCGAAACCAAAATGCCCGGGTCGACAAAGCGGAAATCTGGCGAAACTCGCTGCCTGCCATCGATAGCTTGACCGCGCTGGACTTAAAAATGCCCGGCGCTGACGAGACCGAACACAATGCGAAGCTGATAGAGAATACGCTGCTGGAATTCGATCTTGATGTCACGGTCGCAGAGGTGCAAGTGGGGCCAACAGTGACACGATATGCACTGCAGCCGCACAAAGATGATGGCACAGAGCGCATCCGCATGAGCAAGATCGCCGGGTATTCGCGGGATCTGGCGCTGGCGCTGGCGGCGAAACGGCTGCGCATGGAAACGCCTGTGCCCGGCACGAACTTCATGGGTATCGAAGTGCCCAACCGCGAGCCAAGCACGGTCGCGCTGCGCAATGTGATGCAAAGCAAGGCCTATCGCCAGCAATCGGGATCTGGCCTTGCTCTGGGCATCCCGCTGGGCAGAGATGTGACGGGCTTGTCAGTCGCTTTTGACCTGGCGCAGATGCCACACTTGCTCATCGCCGGCGCGACTGGCTCTGGCAAGTCGGTTTGCATGGCGGCCATTGCGACTTCGCTGCTGATGCAATTTTCGCCAGCCGAACTGAACCTGGTGATGCTCGATCCGAAGATGGTGGAACTAGCGCGCTTCAATGGCATCCCGCATTTGCTGGGTCCTGTAGAGATTGTGCCCGAGCGCATCGTGGGCGTATTAAACTGGTGCGTGCGCGAGATGGAACGGCGCTACAAATTGCTGGAACGAAAGGGCGCGAAGCACCTCGATGAATACAACGCCGATCTGGCTGCCAATGGGCCAGCGGCCGATCGACTGCCGCGCATCGTCATTTTGATAGACGAAATCGGCGATTTGATGCTCACTAACCCGGAAGAAACACAAGAGTCGGTTGCGCGCCTGGCACAAAAGGCGCGAGCGGTGGGCATGCACCTGATCGTCGCCACGCAGCGCCCCAGCGTCAATGTCATCACCGGCGTCATCAAAGCCAACTTCCCGGCACGCATTGGATTTGCGGTGGCCAGCAGCGGTGATTCGCGCGTGATCATCGATCGGGTTGGCGCAGAGAATCTGTTGGGGCGCGGCGATATGCTCTTCTTGTCGCCAGATGCCGCTGCGCCGCGGCGTCTGCAGGGCTGCTTCGTATCTGAGGTCGATGTGCGCGAGGTCGTCCAGCACTGGCGCGATGAGTTGATCCTGCGCAAGCAAGCCGGTGTGCTCCCCGCCAAAAGCAGCGCGCCTTGGGAAGGTGCGTTGAAACGCCGGCAATTTCTCAGCGAGACCGACCCCATGCTGGAAGATGTGCTGCGGCTGGTCACAGCCAGCGGCGAGGCATCGACATCGTTGATCCAGCGCAAACTTGGACTGGGTTATCCGCGCGCCGCCCGCATCATCGACCTGCTGGAAGAACTCGGCGCAATCAGCGAAGAGACGGGCTCGGGACGCAGCCGCCAGGTTATCATCCCGCCAGAAGCCGATCCGTTGCAATTTGTGCTCAGTCGCTATCAGCCCGGCATTTCACCGAGATTGGGATAATGACAAAGCAACCCGCCGAAAATCGCCGTAGCATCGCGCAAGTGAACCGCTCCTTGCGCAGCATCGTTGAAGCCGAGACACTCGAGCAATTCTTCTGGACCGGCGGCGTAATCCAGCGTTTTCACCAGTCCGATCTCGGGCATTGTTACTTCGACCTGGTCGATGACAAAACGCGTATCCGCTGCATGCTGCATGAAGAACGCCGCGGCAATATCCAGTTTGAACTGGAAAATTACCTGGAAGTCGAAGTCTATGGCGATGTGCGCTTCTATGCGCCGTCGTCGATCGTGCAGATCGCTGTGCAAGCTATGCGTTTGACCACGCAAGCGGACCTCGTCAAGCCCGCCATCGACAGACTGCGCGAGGCCGGGTTGTATCCGCCGCAGAAACGACCGCCGCCCCAGCGCATCCGCCGCATAGGCTGCATCACCGGGCGCAGCAGCCGCGCCATTGGCGACTTTGAAACTGCCTATCAAAATGCGGGCGAGCGAGGCGTGCTGGCACCGTTGAAGTGGGAGTATGTTCTGCTGAATGGCGAGCGCGCTCCACAATTGATCACCGATGCCATCCACTCGCTGGATGCGACTGCCGATATCGACGCCATAGCCATCATTCGCGGCGGCGGAAATCATGACGACTTTGCCGCTTTCGATTCGTTCGAGGTCGCCCAAGCCATCAGCCAATGCCAGACCTTTATCGTAACGGGCATCGGACATCACCGCGACCAAACCTTGTCCGACCAAGTTGCCGATCACGCCGCTACCACACCGACCGCCGCCGCCCACTTGCTGGCGAGGCACTGTTTGAGCGCCGCCAGCGACTTTCAGGCCGCAGAGCCCGGTTGGTCCGTGGATGCGTCCAGCGACTTCCCGCCCGAAGCGCCCAGTTGGTTTGTGGATGCCGAATCTGACTTCCCACCCGCAGCGCCTGGCAGAACAGTGCCTGCCCCAAACAATATCCAGCCGGCGAAATCTCGCAGCGCTTTGAATACGCTGGCGATTATTGCATCGGTGATTGTGATTGTCGCAGCTATTATTGCGCTGGGGATACTTCTGCTGCGCGCGCCACTGTAGGCGGAATCACAACAGCAAGTCGGATTTGCTTGATTGCACAGGCGTGATCAGCGCGGGATGGTCATTGCGCACATAATTCACTTGTGTAGACACTTCGTAGTATGTCAGTTGCTCAGCGCGCGCGCCAGCCATCAAGGGCTGCCATTCGCCTGGTGTCAGTTCGCGCGGCGCAAGCCACAAGTCATAATCAGCCGGTTCGATAATGACAGTCATGCGCTGATGGATGCGTCGAATGCGCGCATTGGCTTCGGTGGTCAGGATTGCGCAGGTATGCAACCGGTTGCCTTGCGGATCTTCCCAGCTTTCCCACAAACCTGCGAAGGCGAAGATATCGCGCTGGGCATGCTGGATGTACACAGGCATTTTTCGCCCACTCTGCCGCGCCCATTCATAATACCCATCGGCGGGGATCAGACAGCGGCGGCGTCGGAATGCGCTGCGGAATGAGGCCTTTTCGTGCGCAGTTTCGGAACGCGCGTTGATCATGCGGCTGCCGATTTTGGGGTCTTTCGCCCACATGGGCACGAGTCCCCATTTGAATAGGGACAGCGCTTTGGGTTGACGGTCGGTGATGACAGCCACTTGTTGCGTCGGGGCGATGTTATAGCGGGGACCACCCCAGTTTGCTGCGCTGTCCAGGGCAAAAGCCTGCTGGATGGCTTCCGAATCGGCGCTCAGGGTATAGCGTGCGCACACCGCTTATTTCCTGCGCTTTTTGTCTGGCTTGCCCAAAGCGGCGATCTGCCGAACCACACCCAGCACCGCCAGCAGCACCGCCAGCGCCTGCCCGGTCGATATCGATTCGACCGCCCCTGTTTCCGCATTGGCATTTTCTTCGGCTGCGCGCGCATACAAATAGCTGGACAGCAAGCCCACCAGCGCGCCCAATCCCAATCCGGTCAGCAATATGCGCGCTCTTTCCGCTTGCAGCTTGGTTTCGTCTTGTTGCTGATCAATCATGACTCTGCCTCGTTTTCGCTTTCCTGCGGAGGAGCATCAAACAGGGTTAGCAGGCTGCGCAGCGGCTCCAGGCGCACAGCCCAATCCAGCACATGTCCATCCACGCCGCTCAGCCAGCCATCGACCCGTTGATGAGCCGACGCCGTCAGCGCTTCCAGCCGGCGCAAGGGCGAACGGGCGCGCGTCCCCCAGCGGCGCATTAGAACGACCAGCGCCAATGCGACAATCAGCAGCGCAAACATCAACACAACCGCTGGACACAGCACCAGCAGTATCAGCATGGCATCTGTCACCAGCGCAACCTGCTCGGGCGCGGGCAGCATCAGCGCCGCAGCCACACCGGCCAACATCATGAGCAGCGCCAACAGAAAAGGCACGCGAATGCTCAGCCACACAAGTCTGTTTTGCAAGCGCTCACTTTCCTGCTGCTGCGGACTCATTCGCCTTCCAACACAGCCTGTTCTACCCTAAAATAGTCTAGCGCAATTGCGGTCAGAAATCCACAGAGGCATGGCAAATGACACACTTGTCGCCAATCGCGCAGCGGCTGCGCATCACTTTTGGCAAAGCCGGCCCACTGCGCTATACCAGCAACCTGGATATGGCGAAGATCTGGGAACGTGTGCTGCGGCGCGCCGATCTGCCGCTGCTGTATACACGCGGTTTCAACACCCGTCCGCGCATCTCGCTAGCCATGCCGCTGCCGCTGGGCATCTCCAGCGAATGTGAGATTTTGGATATTTCCCTGCGCGAGCGGCTGGACTTCTGCGAGGCGAGCCTGCGCGAGCGGCTGCTGGCGGTGTCGCCACAGGGTTTGTCCATCGTGGCGATCACAGAAGTCGACCCGCGCAGCTCTTCCATGCAATCGCGAATTAGCAGCGCCGAATACCGCATTCGCTTTCACGATGCGCTTGAGCGCGCCAGCTTGCAGCGCAAAATCGACGAGTTGCTCTGTCAAGAGACCATCATTGTCGAGCGGAGGCGCCGGCGCAAACGCAGCGTCATGGATGTGCGGCCACTGATCTTGTCGCTGGAAATAGGCGAACAAGCTGACTTGTTGGCGCATCTGTCGGTGGGCGACCGCGGCAACCTGCGTCCCGATCATCTGCTGGAGCTGCTGGACCTGGACGGCGCGCACAACAGCATCCACCGCAGCCGACTGCATATGCTGGCCGAATGAGGACGCCATGAGCGCGAGACCAGAACTTCACATCCGCCCCGATGTTCGGGCAGCCCTGGAAGCCGGGCGGCCGGTGGTCGCATTGGAATCGACATTGATCACGCATGGCTTGCCCCACCCGCTAAATATCGAGACGGCGCTGGGCATGGAAGCAGCCGTGCGCGATGGCGGCGCGCTCCCCGCTACGATCGCTGTGCTGGGCGGAGACATCACGATCGGGTTGACTCGCGAGCAGATCGACATGCTGGCGGGGATGGCGGAGGGCACAGTCCGCAAATGCAGCCGGCGCGACCTGCCGATCGTCACTGCGCTGCGGCAGCATGGCGCGACCACCGTGGCCGGCACCATGATTGTTGCGGCGCTGGCGGGCATTGAAGTCTTCGCAACCGGTGGCATCGGTGGCGTGCATCGCGGCAATCCTCACGATGTCTCGGCGGATCTGACCGAGTTTGGGCGGACGCCGGTGGCTGTCGTTTCTTCGGGCGCAAAGTCGATTCTGGATTTGCCGCTGACGCTGGAAGTGCTGGAAACACAGGGCGTGCCCGTGCTCGGCTATGGGACGGATGCGCTGCCCGCCTTCTATTCCCAGCACAGCGACCTGCCAATCGACCAGCGCGTTGACACAGCCCAACAAGCCGCCGCCATCATCCACGCTGGCCGGCAGCTGGGCGCGACGCATGGCGTGTTGATCGTCGCGCCCGTGCCAGCCGCTGAAGCATTGGATGCAGAAATCGCGGAAGCAGCCATCGTGCAGGCGACAGACGAAGCGCTGGCACAGAGAATCGCTGGCAAGAACATCACGCCCTTTGTGCTGCGGCGCGTCAGCGAACTCACCGATGGCAAGTCCATGTCCGCCAATATCGCGCTGCTGCTGAACAATGCGCGCATCGCCGGGCAGATTGCCCTGGCGCTGAGCCAGGTCTAGCCCCTCAGCTCGCAGTCGACCAGAGATGCAAGATCAGATCTTGTTCGAAGGTTGGCGCGCCCAACTCATGCAGCAGCGCCAGGATTTGCGCGCGGTGGTCGGTGCCATGATTGACCACATGCAGCAAAATCTGCCAGCGCAGGTTGCGTTGTCTGCCGCCTCTATGCGGAAAATCCAATTCCACGACTTCTTCCAGGTCATCATTTGTCAGCGCACCGGTATACGCCAAAACATCCTCGCGAATCGAATCCCACACGGGGCGCAGCGCCGCTTGATCAGGGAAATCGCTTTCATCAAGGAAGTCAGGCAGCAGCAGGTACTGCAAGCGCGCCAGCCAGCGATTGTCCACCTCAATGACATGCAGCAGTTGGTTGCGCAGCGAACCCAAGGAGTAGTCCGTTTCCGCCACAAATTGTTGCGGGCTCAACCCCTGCACGATATCCCAGATACGGTCGTACATCCCGTAGTGATAGTCAAACATGGTTCTGATTGCCGGCGCATTCATTTGTTATGTCCCTTCTGGATAGCCACCTGATCTTGCCCCCAATCCCCGGCCCCTTCCCCCAGTACGAGGGAAGGGGAGTCTTTCAGCGAAGACAGTATGGTTTGAAGCCCCTCCCTCATTTTGGGTCGCGTAGACACAGACCGCCGGGGAGGGGTTTGGGGTGGGGGCGAAGCAGCTCGCATTTTGCAAATTCGCCACTCCCTTTCGCCGCGCCAGCCTTGCCACGACTCTGGCGCATACACTATACTGTCAAGATAATCTCACAAATTCCAGCGGCGCAACGGCTAGATCTGAAAGCGCGAAAATATGCAGCCAGGACCGATCGAGCACAGAATCGAAGGCCACTTGCTAAAGGTCGAAAAACCGGGGCGCTATGTCGGCGGCGAATACAACAGCGTCGTCAAAGACTGGGCGCGCGCCGATGTCAAAGTGGCGCTGGCATTCCCCGATATCTACGACCTGGGCATGTCCAACCTGGGCATCATGAATTTGTATCACCAGGTCAACCAACGCGATTGTATGCTGGCGGAGCGCGTTTTCTCGCCCTGGCTGGATATGGAAGCGGTCATGCGCGAAAACGACATCCCGCTGTATTCCCTGGAAAGCAAGCGCCCCATCCGCGACTTTGACCTGCTGGGCATCAGCTTGCCTTATGAACAGCTGTATACCAACGCCATCAATTTGCTCGACCTGGCTGGCCTGCCCATATTGAGCCGCGAGCGCGATGAGAGCTACCCGCTGGTGATCGCTGGCGGGCACGCCTGCTTCAATCCCGAGCCGATGGCGGATTTCATCGATGCCTTTGTGATCGGCGAGGGCGAAGAGATCATCGTCGAAATCGCGGAAACGCTGGGCAGGCTGCGCGGGCTGCCACGAAACGAACAGCTGCGGCAGATTGCGCGCATTCAGGGCATGTATGTGCCGCGCTTTTATGATGTGGCATATCACGCCGATGGCACTGTGCGCAGCGTCACGCCCAACCAGCCCGGCATCCCAGCGCGGGTGCTGAAGCGCATCGTACTCACTTTGCCCAAGCCTTTCACGAAGTTCATCGTGCCCAATATCGACACCGTGCACAACCGCGCGCCTATCGAAATCATGCGCGGCTGCACGCGCGGCTGCCGATTTTGTCATGCCGGCATGGTTACGCGCCCGGTCCGCGAACGGCCTGTCGCCGAGATCATGGCTGCCATCGACGAGATCGTCCGCTATACCGGCTTTGAAGAAATCAGCCTGCTCAGCTTGTCATCATCCGACTATGTATGGGTCGAGGAATTGGCCGAAGAAGTCAACCGTGTCTACAAGGAGGCCGGCTTGAGCCTCAGCCTGCCCAGCCTGCGCATCGAGAGCGCCAGCGCCGACCTGCTGGAAAAGATCGGTGGCACACGCCGCAGCGGCTTTACATTTGCGCCCGAAGCCGCCGCCGAAAAGATGCGCGACCTGATCAATAAATATGTGTCGGACGACCAGGTCATGCAGACAGCGCGCGATGTCTATTCGCGTGGCTGGCGCACGATCAAGTTCTATTTCATGATCGGCCATCCCGACGAGACCTTGGACGATGTACAGGCGATCATCGACCTGTGTGGACGTACCTTGCGCGAGGGCACGAAGATCCTGGGCAAGAAAGCCACACTCAATGTCGGCGTCAGCACCTTCATCCCCAAACCGCATACGCCTTTCCAGTGGGTGCCGCAAGATACCCGCGAAAGCGTCGAACGCAAGCAGGCGCTGCTAAAACGGCAGATGCGCCGCGGCGGCATGCACCTGCGCTGGAATACCTATGACGACAGCGAATTTGAAGGCTGGCTGAGCCGAGGCGACCGCCGCCTTTCCCGCGTGATCCGCCGCGCCTGGCAACTGGGCTGCAAGTTCGACGCCTGGCAAGACCAGCACAAACACGCGCGCTGGCTGCAAGCCTTTGACGAATCTGGCATCGATCCGAACTTCTATAACTTCCGCGAGCGCGACCTGGACGAGGTCTTTCCTTGGGATCATATCGATGTTGGCTTGCGCAAGAAGTTTCTGCAAGAAGATTATTTGATGAGCATCCGCCGTGAGACGCGCGTCGATTGCCGCGACAAGTGCTTCGCCTGTGGCATCTTGCCCAAGTTCGCCAAAGAACGCGCCACCACCGAAGACCTGGCTTGGGAATGCCCGCCGGTCACGCCCATCAACGAGCGCGGACGCAAACGCACGGTCGAAATCCCGCTGAGCGCCATTGGCTAATAAATGCCATGCAGACCAGCCGAATCGCCATAGACGGCATTGACATACGCCAAGCGATCATCGGCGAGGGCGCGCCCATGTTGATGGTGCACGGCTGGGGCGCAAGCATTGAATCGCTCTATCCGCTGGCTGCCCGGCTGAGCCGACTGGGCTATCGCTGCCTCATGCTGGATCTGCCGGGCTTCGGAGAAAGCGCAGAACCTGCCCAAGCCTGGAATGTGCGCGCTTATGTCGAATTCTGCCTGGCATTCCTGGATGCGCACAATTTGCAATGCGCGCATTACTTCGGGCACTCGCTGGGCGGTCGCATTGGCTTGATGCTGGCGGCAGAACATCCTGAGCGCATAAACAAAATGACGCTTTCCAACAGCGCCGGCATCAAGCTCGAGCCCGGCATTGGGCGACGTCTTCGGCTTGGCATGGTTCGGCGCGCGCGCAAGAGCTTGCAGAGAATTGGCGCAAAATCCACCGCCGAAAGCCTGCGCAGGCTCTACAACCAGCATTTTGGATCCGCAGACTTTGTGCAGGCATCGCCAATCATGCGGGGAACGTTGGTGAAAATTGTGGAACAGGACTTGCTGGAATATGCCCGGCGCGCGGCACACCCGACCGTGCTGATTTGGGGCGATGCGGATCAAGAAACGCCGCTGTGGATGGGGCGCAAGCTGGAAAATGCCCTGCCAGACGCTGCGCTGATCGTGCATCCTGGCGCGGGGCATTATGCCTATCTGGACTTTCCCGAGCGCACAGCCAGCATCATGGACGCGCTCTTCCGCAGTGATAAGATTTAACACAGAGATCAATGAGAGCACAGAGAACACAGAGAAATGCGTTCAGTTTAACTATATGTGATTGACCGGTCGCCCTCATTACAACAAAGGTTCCGAATTATCCCGCCTTGCCAAAGTAATCTCTGTCCTCTCTGTGTTCTCTGTGTTCTCTGTGTAAAAGATGCGCAGTACATGGCTGATTTCACTTGTGAGGCAACCATACGCGCTTTCTCGATTGCCGGCAGCGATTGAGCGCGCGAGTTGCCCCAGGCGCGGTTCGCCGTATAATGCGCTGGTGGCGGCATGCAAGGAATCTCCATGCAAAACGACTGGACGCCCCTGATCTGCCTGATTTGGCTGGCCGGCGCTTGGCTGCGGCTGCGAAAGCAAGCGCGCTTTTATCAGATCGAAGAGTATATGAGTCGGCGTTATTTGCGCTGGCTGCTGTCTGCCCGGTCGCGATGCCTGCCGTTGCCTCCGCTTGCCGTTGGTTTGCTTGGCGTGGCGCTGGCGTTTCTCGTCGACCATCCACACGACAGCCTGGTCGGCAGTATATTTGCGCTGGCCGCTGTCTTCCCGAAGTCGGCGGGCACAATCAAAAAGCCGCTGGTGATGACAGCGCGCGTCAAACGAATCCTGGCTGCCGCGTATATCTTGTGCGCCCTGCCCATCGCCGGTGTTTGGGCGGTCGGCGCGCCAATCACGCTCATCGGCGGTGTGGGCTTGGCGGTTTGGCTGCTCGCGCCTGCCTGGCTGGTGATGTCCAAGCAGCTGTTGACTCCGCTGGATGCCTTGCAGCGACGGCGATATTTGCGCCAGGCGGCCCATGTGCTCGCGCAGACCCAGCCCAAGATCATCGGCATCACCGGCAGTTATGGCAAGACGACCACCAAGTCATTCTTGCGCGACATCCTCAGCCTGCGCTATCAGGTGTATGCCACGCCCAAGAGTTACAACACCTTGATGGGCATTTCGCTGGCTATCAATCGCGACCTGGCGGACGACTATCGTACAGAAATCTTCATCAGTGAGATGGGCGCCTATGTACCAGGCGAGATTGCGCGCATCTGCCAGCTGACGCCACCCGATATCGCCATCATCACCGAGATCGGACCCCAGCATCTGGAACGATTTGGCTCGCTGGAGAATGTGCAGAAGGCAAAATATGAGCTGATCGCCAACCTGCCTCCCGATGGAGTCGCTGTATTCAACTGGGACAACACCTACATCCGCGCGCTGCACAAGCGCGGTTATCCAGCCACGCGCCTGACAGTCAGCCGTGAACTATCCCTGGACGAGGCGCGCGCGCAAGGAGTAACCTGGCTGGCGCAGGACATCTGCGAAAACCTGGATGGCCTGTCATTCTGCGCGATAGAGGTGGCCAGCGGCGAAACAGCCCGGATTGAGACGCGGCTGCATGGCGAGCACAATGTGACCAACCTGCTGCTGTGCATCGCAACTGCGCGGCACGAAGGCATCTCCCTGCGCGATATCGCCGCGCGCATCCGCAGCTTGCAGCCAGCCGAAAGCCGCCTCGTCCGCGAGACGACCGCCGCCGGCATCACCATCATCAACGATGCCTACAGCGCCAACCCCAAAGGCGTCATCGGCGCTTTGAAGCTGTTGGGCATGCACCAGGCTGGCGCAAGGCTGCTGATCACGCCGGGCATGGTCGAGCTGGGACCGCTGCAAGAGAGCGAAAACCGCAAGCTGGGCAGGCTGGCGGCCGAATATGCCACTGATATCATCTTGGTGGGAAAGTCGCAAACCGCGCCGATCTTGCGTGGGATCGAGACGACTACTTTTGATCGCGCGCGTGTGCATGTCGTCGACACGCTGGAGCAGTCGGTAGCCTGGTATCAGCAGCATCTGCGCGCCGGAGATGCCGTTCTGTTTCTGAATGACTTGCCCGATACCTATTGAACGCGAGGAGCAGCCGATGAGCAGCCGCCGCAGCATTGTCGCCGTCTTGTTTGGCGGACGCAGCGTGGAGCACGATGTTTCTATCGTAACCGGGCAACAGATTATGGCGGCCTTCCCAGCCGACCGTTACGAGATTGCGCCGGTCTACATCACGCGCGATGGACGTTGGTTCACTGGCGCGCCCCTGCTACAGCTGGAAAATTTTCGTGACGACGCGCTGCTGGAAAAGCCCGGCATCGAAGCCTGCTTGCTTTCGCCCGATACGCGACATCACGGCTTGATCATCAATCCACTGGCAGGTCGATTCAGTCGCAGCCGCGTCCAGCGCATTGATGTGGTCTTCCCCGCGCTGCATGGCTCACATGGCGAAGATGGCAGCCTGCAAGGTTTGCTGGAACTGGCGGATATTGCCTATGTTGGCTGCGCGACGCTCGGCTCGGCGCTCAGCAACGACAAAATCATGACCAAGGTGGCGCTGCGGCAAGCAGGCGTGCCGGTGCTGGACGATTTCTGGGTTACGCGGGAAGCCTGGGTTGCTGCGCCTGATGACATTGTGGTGCAGATTCGCGACCGCTTCGACTTTCCGCTCTTCATCAAACCAGCCTGCCTGGGCTCGAGCATCGGCATCGGGCGGGCAGATGACGAGATCTTGCTGCGCGCCAGCCTGGATGTCGCCGCCAGCTTTGATCGTCGCATCCTGGTCGAGCCAGCCCTGACCGACGGCGTGGAGATCAACTGCGCCGTGATGGGCTATGGCAATGACTATGAAGCCTCGCCGCTGGAACAACCGCTCGGCTGGGATGACTTCCTTTCCTACGAAGACAAGTATCTGCGCGGTGGAGAAGGCATGAAAAGCGCCGACCGTATCATCCCCGCGCCGATAGACGATGAGCTGGGCGCGCGCATCAAGTCCTTGAGCATTGCTGCATTCCAGGCTGTCGACGGCCGTGGCATCGCGCGCATTGATTATCTGGTCCGTGCGCAGACAGACGAGGTCTATCTCAACGAAATCAACACCATGCCGGGCTCGCTGGCATTTTATCTTTGGCACGAAGCCGGTCGCAGCCGCGCCCAGGTACTGGAGCGCCTCGTTCAGTTGGCACGCGCCGCGCATGTCGACAAACGCCGCAATACCTACGATTATCAGACCGACCTGCTATCCATAGCCAGCCAGCGAGGCAGCAAGGGTGCCAAGCGCAAGGGCTAGCTTGTCGGCAATGTTGCCTATGTTATGATAAGCGCGACAGGCGCAACCAGCAGTCAAAGCAAGTGCCATGCCCTATCTGTCCGGCAACCCCCGCCCACCCCGTCCTTCTGAAGTCGGTCGCTCTATCTGGAGTGGCGCGCCCCTGCCGCCTATCCCCGAGCGCGTGCTGGATGGCATCCCCGGTTTCATCGCCTGGTTGGCGCTGCTGGTTTCCATTTCCAGCGCAGTCGCCTTTCCGTTGACGTTGATGCTGACAGCCGCGCTGGTGGCTTGTTATACGGCGCTGCGTTTCTTGCTGGCGGGGATCGCCAACGCCATGGGTATGCGGCGCATCCACGAATGGGAAGCTGTCGACTGGCATCAACGCTACCTGGACGAGCGCAAGCCGACCTCGCTGGAATGGGAGCGCGTTCATCATCTGGTCATCATTCCCAACTACAACGAGTCGATGAAGCTGCTGCATCGTACCTTGGACAGCCTGAGCCAACAGCACAATGCGCACACGCAGATTTCGGTGCTGCTGGCTATGGAAGCAGCCGAGCCAGGCAGCTATCAAAAGGCGCAGAGCCTGCACGCGCAATATGCCGAGTACTTCGCCAAAGTGCACTTCACCTTGCATCCGCGCGGGCTGCTGGGCGAGATGCAATGCAAATCCGCCAATTTGTCCTGGGCGGTCAACCGCTTCTTCGAGAATATCGTCGCCGACTACGGGCTGGATACCGATCATATCGTTGTGACCACCATGGATGCCGATACGCGCTGGCACAAAAATCATTTTGCCGCACTGACCTATCATTTCGCTATCAGCGAAGACCGCCACCGCAAGTTTTGGCAGGCACCGATCCGTTATCATGGCAATATCTGGCAGGTCAACCCACTCATGCGCATCATCAATACCTACGCGACAGCGTTCGAGCTGGCGTATCTGGCCGCGCCCTGGTGGATGGCCATGCCCATGTCGTCTTATTCGCTCAGCTTGAATCTGCTGGAACAGAGCGGCAACTGGGATACAGATGTAATAGCCGATGAATGGCATATGTTGATCAAAGCCTACTTCGCCACGGGCGGGCAAGTTACACTGGAGCACATTTACCTGCCCTTCTTGGCCGATTCCACCACCGGCGTCAACATTATCGACTCCATCCGCAATCGCTATAGCCAAACGCTTCGACACGCCTGGGGCAGCAAAGAAGTCGGCTATATGCTGGCGAAGCTGATCGAAAATCCGCAGGTCGTATCGGGCAATTCGCTGAAGCTGCTGTTGCGCATCGCTCACGACATTCTGCTGGCTGGCGCGGGCTGGATCATCCTGACAGTTGGCTCGCAGTTGCCAGTTTTTTTTCATCCGGATATCGCGCCAGTACAAGTGCAAGGCATGATCGAAGCCAGCGACAAGCTGAGCTACCTGCTGCATGGCATCGCGACCAGTCATCCAGCCTGGCTGCTGCTTGCGGTCTCGGGCTTGGTCATGATTTTGCTGGTGGTGGTCTTCCAGGTGCAAGATTATCGCATCCGCCCACCCCGGATCGCGCCTTATACACTGGCGGAGTCGTTGCTGGAATTGTTGAGCATCCCTTTCATGCTGGTGCTGACGCTCTTTGTGGTGGCGCTGCCGACCCTGGTGGCGCAGACAAGGCTGCTGCTGGGCATCCCGCTACAGTTCATCGTAACCGACAAGCAGACCGACTAGGTGCCACCGCGTGACAATCGGTTCGACTACACATCCAACACAGAGATCACAGAGGACAGCGAGAGCACAGAGCTATACTTCACTCGGTCTGCTCAATCAACTCGGTGCACTGGGTTGCTATTATTTCCATCAATACTTTCTTGGTCCGACAAAGCATTGTCATCGAGCAAGAACAACTGAATATATGGTGGAATTTGGCTTTCGCGGCGGCGGCTATTCTATGGATACGCCAAAAGCAAAGATAAGGCAAATGTAGCATAACCCTGTGTGCCCTATGTGTCCTCTGTGTTTAGGTTAGACGATATAGGTTGACCCGATTGGCCATCCAGGCTCACCAGGCTTGCCCTAGCGCGCGGCGGACTGCCAGCCTATCATAGATGGGCGAAAGACACCGAAAGATGCGATCGTGCCAAGTGAACGCGTGCAAAAAATCATGGCGCAAGCCGATATTGGTTCGCGGCGCGCCTGCGAAGAGATCATCCGCCATGGACGGGTGCAGGTGAATGGCGCGGTCGTCGCGCTGGGCGCAAAAGCCGACCCGTCGCGGGATGTCATCGTAGTCGATGGCTCGCGCATCGGCGCCCCTGCCAGGCCCATCACCATTGCGCTCAACAAACCCAAGGGCATATTGAGCACCAACCGGGCAGAAGCTGGCGACGAGCGGCCAACCATCCGTGAGCTTGTCGATGTGCCGGGGCACCTCTTCACTATCGGCAGGCTGGATGCAGACAGCGAAGGCTTGATGATCCTGACCAATAATGGCGAGCTGGCAAACCGCATCACGCATCCGCGCTATGAGCACACCAAGACCTACAAAGTCACGGTCAAGGGCAAGGTCGCGCGGGCGACGCTGGAGAAGTGGGAGAGCGGCATCTGGCTGGACGACAGCCGCACAGCCGCCTGTTCGGTCAAGGTGCTGCAGTCGACAAAACGCTCGACCGTGCTGCGCGTGGTGATGGTCGAGGGCCGCAAGCGGCAGATCCGCCGGGTGGCCGGGGCGCTGGGGCATCCTGTCATTCGCATCGTGCGCACGCATATCGGACAGTTGGGCTTGGGGACTTTGCGCAAAGGCACCTGGTATCAACTCGCAGATGATGAAATCGACTTTATGCTGCAGCCAGCGCCGGCGCTAGCCGAAATACGCCGCAAACGCCGCGCCCGCAAACGAAACGCCAGGCAGTGATGTCGGCTGGATTCACTATTGAAGAATATATCGCGCGGCAGCCGCTCTATGACAAACGCCGCCGCATTTTGCATCCGCTGCTGCGGGCTGTGCTGCCAGGTTTCTGCCGGGTCGAGGTGGCAGGCGTTCACAATGTCCCGCGCCAGGGACCAACCTGCCTGATGATCAACCATGTTTCATATCTTGACCCCATCGTGGTTACGGCATCCATCCCGTTTCGGCACACCATTTCGCTTTCCAAGATCGAGAATTTCAGCATCCCGGTGGTCGGTTGGCTGCTGCGGCAATGGGGACATTATCCGATTCAGCGCGGCGAATATGACCGCAAGGCGCTCTTGCAGACCATCGCGCTGCTGCAAAACGAACAGATGGTGTTGATGGCGCCGGAAGGCACACGACACCCGGGCGGCTTGCAGCAGGCGAAAGAAGGCCTGGCATTCGTAGCGACCAAAGCCAATGCGGTCATCGTGCCAGCAGCCATTTGTGGCGCAGAAGATTGGCGGACACGGCTCAAAAGCGCGCGCAGAGCCTATGCAAAGGTCGTTTTTGGCGCGCCTTTCCGCTTCCGCCAAGGCGACCGCAAGCGCATCCCCCGCGCAGAACTGGCGCAGATGATCACCGAAGCCATGTACCAGCTCGCGACTACGATCCCGGCGGAATACGCCTATCTGCGTGGCTATTACAGCGATGTCGAAAATGCCACCAGCGATCTGCTGGAATTCGTTTAGCCACTGGCGATTTCCAGCGCCCAGTGCGTTAGCGCCGCGACCGCATCGCCCAGGCTGGCAAAGCGCCGATCTTGCGTCTGCCCGCGCACATAGCGAATGTATATCTGCTGCAAGATCACCAGCAGGCGAAAAATGCCCAGCACATGGTAGAAACGGATATCGTTGATGTCGCTGCCGCTGCTGCTGGCATAGCGCTGGACAAGCTCGTCGCGGTTCAGAAAGCCGTGTTCGCCAGCTGGCATCATGGCGATCGCGCGGACACCAGGTGGATCGTCAGGCTGGGTCCAGTAGGTCAGCAGCGCGCCCAAATCCGAAAGCGGGTCGCCCAATGTGCACATGTCCCAGTCGAGGATGGCGACCACCCGGCCTGGATCGTCTGCGGCGAACATCGTGTTGTCCAGCTTGGGGTCGTTGTGCACCAGCGAACTCGCGCTGTTTTTCGGCACGCGGCTGCTCAGCCACCGATAGATCCAGTCGACTTGCGGGTCGTCATCCAGCCTGGCGCGCTGCCAACGCCGCTGCCAGCCATCGACTTGCCGCTGGATGAAACCGGCCGGCTTGCCCAGCTGAGCTAATCCCAACGCCGCATAATCCACCGCGTGGAAAGCCGCCAGCGCATCCACGAGCGCTCTGCTCATTTTGCGCGGTGCGGATGGGTCGAGGGCAAATTGCGCTGGCAGATGCTCGCGAACGACAATACCATGACAGCGGGTCATAACCTGGAAAGGGGCGCCGATCACGGCTGGGTCTTCACAATAGAGCCACGAGCGCGGCGCAAAGGCAAAGGCGCGATGCAAGACCGAAAGCACCCGATATTCGCGGGCCATATCATGGGACGACGGCGCAATCGGACCCAACGGAGGCCTGCGCAGCACATAGTCCGCGCCGCTGGCAAATCGCAGCTGATAGGTCAAGTTGGCTTTGCCGCCGCCGAATTGTCTGACGGTCAGGTCGCCTTCCGCGTCGGGCAGCTTGCCACGCAGGTATTCTGCCAGGCGCGCCTCGTCGAAGCGCTCATCCGGGCGCACTTCAATCAAATCGGGCAGATCGGGTTCGGGCAGCTTGGACAAGAGACGGCTCGCAGCTTGGTGGATGAGGCTACTTGGAAACAAGCATACGCGGTATGATTGCGCTGGTCAAATCATGAGGGACCTGCCAATTTGAACCTAACGAAGACCTTCCCCATCCTGGTCGCCTACCTGGTTTTCATTGTCATCGGCATCGCCAGCGGCTTGCTCAATATCGCCTGGACATACATGCAAGCCACATTTGGCGTTTCGCACGATTCGCTAGCGGCTCTGGCGCCTGCGGCCATGCTGGGCGGCCTGGTGGCAGCTTTTTTGAATGGCGCGCTGATCGGCCGCTTTTCGCTGGGAGCCGTGCTGGTTGGCGGCATGGCTTTCGCTGGCTTCGGCCTGTTGGGTTATGCCATCGCGCCGGTTTGGCTGCTGCTGCTGGCGGTCGCCATATTCACGAGCGTTGGCAAGGGCACAATCGACGCTGGCTTGAACAACTTTGTCGGCTCGAACTATGGCACAAGCGAGATGAACTGGCTGCATGCCTGCTGGGGCATCGGCTTGACCATCGCGCCGGCGGTCGTCACCTTTTTTGTGCTCGATCAAGGCGGCACCTGGCAATCCAGTTATATTGTGGCTGGCGTTGCCGTGCTGCTGCTGGGCGGGGTGATTCTGTTGACTTTGCCGCTTTGGAAACTGCAAGACAGCGAGCATCCGGGCAGCCAAAATGTAAATCGCCAACCGTTGAGCAAAAGCCTGCGCCGCCCAATCGTCATCATCGGTTTGCTGTTCTTCTTCGTATACGGCGGCATCGAAATTGGCACCGGGCAGCTGGCGAACACCCTGTTGACCGAAGCGCGCTCTCTGCCACAAGAAGTCGCCAGCAGTTGGGTCAGCGCCTATTGGGGCAGTTTCACGATCGGGCGCATTTTGATGGGCTTGCTGGCCATGCGCCTGGGCGACCGGCTGTTGCTGACGATCTGCTTTGCCTGTTCGCTTGCAGGCGCGGCGCTGCTGTTTTTGAATCCCAACGAGGCGCTCAGCTTTGTGGGCATGTTGGGCATCGGTTTTGGCTTGGCGGCCATATTCCCCATTTTGATTTCGCAGACCTATGCGCGCGTCGGCGTCGAGCATGCGGCAAACGCCATCGGCTTCCAGGTCGGCTGCGCGGCTTTGGGCGGGGCGGCGCTTTCGGGCCTGGGCGGCATTTTCGCCGAGCATGTCGGGGCGGAGTCAATCAGCCTGTTCATTTTGATTGGCGCGGCGCTTTCGGTGATCATCTATGCGCTGATGCTGCGCTTTGAGGCGGAAATGTCCCGCGCAAAACGGGGGGCAAGCTGATGCTGACTCTGGCGCAGAAGGTCGGGCGCATGATGATGGTGGGCTTCGATGGCTTGCGTCCACCGCCCTATATTTTGGACTGGCTGGCGCGTGGGCGCATTGGCGGCGTCTATTTGTTCGCGCGCAATGTGCAATCGCCAGCGCAAGTCCAGCAGCTGGTCTCCGAATGTCGGGATGCCGCGCCTTTTCCAATTTTGGTTGGCATTGATCAAGAAGGTGGCATCGTCGCCCGTCTGCGCGACGGCTTCAGCGAAAGCCCGGGCAATATGGCTTTGGGCGCGGCGAAGGATTCGCAGCTCGCCGAAGCAGTCGCAGCCATGTTGGGGCGCGAGATGGCGGCGCTGGGCATCAGCTGGAACTTCGCGCCAGTCGCGGATATTGCCCATCAGCCCGACAATCCTTCGGTCAGCACGCGATCGGTCGGGCGCAATATTGAGTTGGTCAGCGAACTGGTGGCGGCGCAGGTCCGCGGCTTTCAGCGCAGTGGCGTTGCGGCGACGGTCAAGCACTTCCCCGGGCTGGGCAACACAACTGTCGACACGCATGTCGGCTTGGCGCGAGTCAGCGGCTCGCTGGATTATTTGTATACAGAAGACCTGCTGCCATTCCGCAGGGCGATCGCTGCCGGTGTCGCCTGCGTGATGCTGACGCATGTGATTTACGACGAGCTGGATGCCGACTGCCCAGCCACCATGTCGCGGCGCATCGTAAGCGATTTGCTGCGCGGAGAATTGGGTTTCACTGGCGCTGTCAGCACCGATTGCATGGAGATGAAAGCCATTACCGACCAGGTTGGCGCGGGCGAATCGGCTGTGCGCTGCGTGCTGGCGGGTGTCGATCTGCCGCTGTTTTCGCACACTCGCGCGCGGCAAACCGCAGCGTATGAGGCTGTGTTGGCGGCTGTGCAATCAAACAGAATCACTGAATCGCGCATCGACGAATCGCTGGCGCGCATTGAAGCCATGCAGCAACAGGTTCGCCTGGCTGACGCGCCGGCGCTTTATGTCGTGGGCTGCCAGGCGCATCGAGCATTGGCGAAGCAGGCGGCACGCGCGGGACTGGCGCTGCTCAAGGAAGGCACGGCGCTTTCGAGCTTGCGCGAGTCGCGAGTTGCAGCGGTGGAATTTGCCGCTGGGCGCGTATCCGATGCGGTGGAGGCCAGGTCGCAGCGCATATTCTCGGATTATCTGGCGCGGCGATTGCCCAAAGCCGATTGCCATGTGCTTGACCCAAATGACAACGCGTCGCTGACAGAAAGCTTGTTTGAATGCGACACAGTCATCTTGCTAACGCGCAACGCCCATCTGCAGCCTGCGCAATTCCAACGCGCCCAGGCCATCGTTCGTCGCTCGCAACGGGTGATTCTGGTTTGCGCACGCGATCCATACGATGCGAACTTGCTGCCAGATGCCGATACCATCATCTGTACAAATGGCGATAGCCGCCCGTCGTTGATTGCGGCAGTCGATGCCATTTGCGGGGATTATCGCCCGCGCGGACAATTGACGGTCGAAATTGGATGACGATCTCGATGAAAGCTGCCGCGTTTGACAACCTGTTGGCGGAGCACCTGCCACGAACATTCCCCGCGCTTGGGCTATGTGTGATTCACCGTGACAAGATCGTGCTGGAGGCTGGCTGGGGCTGGCTCGATCCGCCGACGCAACAACTGCCCGTCACGACCGACACGCTCTTTGACCTGGCATCCGTGAGCAAGCTGCTGGTGGAAGTCAGTTTTTTGGCGCTGGTGGAGGCGGGGGCGGTTGCTCTGGACGATGCGCTAGTCTCGGTGATTCCGGAGTTCGGGCGAGTCAATCCGCGCGCCATTGCTGGCGGGCAAGATCCACACACGCGCGCCTTCCTTCCCGCCGAAACCCGCTTTGACGGATTGACGGTCGATCCGAGCACCGTCACCTTCAAACACTTGCTCACGCACAGCTCGGGACTTGCGCCCTGGCGAGCCATCTATCTGCTGGCCGCGGAGAGTCCACCGTCGCCACCTGTGCCGGGCGAAGCCTATGACCAGGCGCGCTGGCAGCGGGGCTTGGCGGCCATGGTCGCATTTCCTTTTGCCGGCACGGTTGGCGACACAGTCCGCTATACCGATGTGGGCATCATGCTGCTGGGCGAGGCAGTGGCGCGATTGTTTGGCGGGCGGCTGGACCAGGCGGTGCGCGCCCTGATAACGCAGCCCTTGGGCTTGCACAGCTTCACTTACAATCCCGTGCAGAACGGCATTCCACGTGAACGAATCGCGCCGACCGAGCTTGACACTCACTGGCGGATGCGTCGCGCCTGGGGCGAGGTGCACGATGAAAATGCTTGTGGCTTGGGTGGCATCGCCGGACACGCCGGTCTGTTTGCGACCGCCCGCGATGTTGCGCGATTTGGCTGTGCCTGGCTGTGTGGCGACCCGCGCCTGCCCATCAGCGAAGAGTTGCGCAGACTGGCCACGCAAGAGCAGGTTCGTGGGCAATATCGACTGGGCTTGGGCTGGATGCTCAAAACCGCGGACGACTCATCATCTGGCGACCTGTATAGCAGCTCTGCCTATGGGCACACGGGCTTCACTGGCACTTCGCTTTGGATCGACCCCGAGCGGCAACTGGTCTGCGCTTTGCTCAGCAACCGCGTGTATCATGGGCGCGATCCCGCTGGCATCCATACTTTCCGCCGGGCAGCGCATGACCTCATCGTTGCGGCGATCCACCGCGCATGAGCGCTCCGCTCTTCGCAGGCATTGACGGCGGCGGCAGCAACCTGCGCGTAACGGTTGTGGATGCGCGTCTCGCGACAATTATCACGCAATCGGCCGGCACAGCCAATCCAAGTGTTATCGGGCGCGAAGGGGCACAGACGCACATTCGCGAGCTGGTGCGGGCGACGCTGCAGCAGGCAGGCATCTCGCCAAAACGAATCGCCGCGGCGGGCATCGGCATCGCTGGCGCCAGCAACCTGCACAGCCGGCGCTGGCTGTTGGAAACGCTTTCGCCCGTTTTGCCAGACTCGCGCCTCGTGCCCAGCTCTGACCTGGAGATTGCGCTGGTTGGCGCTTTGGGGCGGCGGCATGGCATCCTGCTGCTGGCGGGGACGGGCAGCGCGGTGTATGGCTGCGCGCCAGACGGGACCCATCTGCAGGTCGGTGGCTGGGGCTATCTGTTGGGCGATGAGGGCAGCGGCTATTGGATAGGCATCCAACTGCTGCGCGGCATCATCGCGGCGCATGACAAAGGGGGCGGCTTGACAGAACTGGGCGCGGCTTGTCTCGGCACATTGGATATTGAGACAGTGCGCGGCCTGGTCGGCTGGCTGTATCGCGGAAATGAAGCAACGACAGCGCGCGTCGCAGGGCTGGCTCGGCTCGTGCTGGACATGGCGCGAGCCGGCAATTGCGAGGCGAACAGGCTGGTAGCGGCGGCGGCGGAGCATCTGGCGAGGCAAGTCGAATTGCTGCGCAGCCGGCTGGATTATCCTTGCGCGCCCATTGCTTTTGCTGGCGGCTTGCTGGATACAAACAATGCCCTTTCCGTCGCAATCACTCGGCAACTCAAACTGCCCGGACGACCGACAGCGCTGCACAGCCCGGCCAGCGGCGCGGCTCTGCTGGCGCAACTGGAATGGAGCGACGCGTGAATTGGACGACCGAACAGGCAAATGCCAATACGCGCGACATCGACAAGCTGCCGGTGCTGGAGGCGCTGACACTGATCAACCGCGAAGATGCCAAAGTGGCGGCGGCAGTGGGGGCTGCCCTGCCCGATATCGCGCGGGCGGTGGAGATGATTGTGGCGGCGCTGGAAACAGGCGGAAGGCTTGTTTATGTCGGCGCTGGCACGAGCGGGCGGCTGGGCATGTTGGACGCGGCTGAATGCGTGCCGACCTTCAGCGCATCGCCCAGGTTGGTGCAGGGGGTGATTGCCGGCGGCGCAGAAGCCATGCTGCGGTCAATCGAAGGCGCGGAAGATGATCCCGCCGCAGCGGCAGACGACCTGCGAGCGAGAGGCGTCTCCAGCGCCGATGTCGTTTGTGGCATTGCCGCCAGCGGACGCACGCCCTATGTCATCGGCGCGTTACAGTTTGCCCGCAGCATCGGCGCGCGCAGCATCGCCATCGCCTGCAACCGGAATACGCCTGTCGCTGCCCTCGCCGACATCGCTATCAGCGTGGATGTCGGGCCCGAAGTCATCGCTGGCTCGACGCGCCTGAAAGCCGGCAGTGCGCAAAAGATGATCCTCAACATGCTCAGTACCGCCAGCATGATCGGCCTGGGCAAGGTCTATGACAACCTGATGGTCGATGTCAAAGTTACCAATGCCAAGCTGCTGACGCGGGCGATCGGGCTGGTTATGCGCCTGACCGGGCTGGATGAAGCGGCGGCGCGGCGATTGCTCCGGTCTGCGAATAACGAAGTCAAAACAGCCGTAACGATGCAGCGGCGAGACCTGAGCTATATCGAAGCGCAGGAATTGCTGAAGGAAGCGAAGGGCAGACTGCGCCAGGCGATCGGCGAATGACCCCTTGGTCCCCCCGACAGGTCACTGTGAGGCTCAACCCCCTCGGTCGCCCCGACAGGTCAGGGGGAAGCTCATACCTTGACTCCCCTCCCTGACTCGTCGGGGAGGGGCTGGGGGAGGGGTAGCTACCCTCTCCACTTGTCGGGGAGGGGCTGGAGGTGGGGCTGCCCCGCCTATTTCCCCTGCCAGTCGATTGGGTATTGCTTGCTCAGCATGGCTCCTACCGCCCGCTGGAAGTCTGTGCTACGGAAGAGCTGCGCCTGCGCCCAGGCTTCGATGTGCAGTCCACGCGAGTTGTCAGCGATATCGTTGATGACGCGCTTGGCATAGCTGACTGCCAGCGGCGCCGATGCAACCAGCGACTCGACCAGCTTTGCCACGCCCCGCTCCAGTTCGGTTTTGGGATAAACCGCGTTGAGCAAGCCCCACTCCAAAGCCTTAGAAGCCTCGATATGCCGCCCGGTCAAGACCAGGTCTTTGGCTTTTGCGACGCCGATCAGCTTCACCAGGCGCGTCGTGCCGCCAACATCGGGAATGATGCCCAGCCGCGTTTCTGGCAAGCCGAGTTTGGTGCGTTCGGCTGCGATGCGAAAGTCGCAAGCTAGCGCCAATTCCAGCGCCATGCCCAGGCAATAGCCCTGCAACACGCAAATGACCGGCAGTGAAGACCGTTCGACCTGGTTGGCAAGCGCCTGATAACGCTCGGTTGTGGGGAAAAGGTTGTCGCGCAGCCCCGCGTCCAGCGTTAGAAATTGCTGCAAGTCGATACCCGCCGAAAAGGCACGGCCCGCCCCACGCAGCAGCACAACGCGCGCGCCCGCTTGGAATTCGCGCTCGGCCCGCTCAAAAGCCTGGCTGAGCTCGTCTTGCATCGCCTCGTTGATGGCGTTGCGCGCATCAGGACGGTTCAGCGTGATCTCAAAGACCTCGCCCAACCGCTGCGATTTGACCAACTCGCTCATGTCTGCGCTTCCAGGAATGACTCAAAGGCGGGCAGGGAGTCGATGTTGATGCGTGTAGCCTGCCGGTCTATGCGCCGCAGCAAACCCGTCAGCACCTTGCCAGCGCCGATTTCGACGAAAGTATGCGCGCCTGCCGAAAGCAGCCCTGTCATGGACTCGGTCCAGCGCACCGGCTGGGTCAGCTGTTGCTGCAATTCCGCGCGAATCTGGTCGGGCGTATGCAGTGGCTGGGCGCTGACATTGCCGATTACAGGGATCGCAGGCGTCTTGAATTCGGTGGCTTGCACGGCGTCATGAAAATCGGCTTGTGCCGCCGTCATCAGTGGGGAATGCGCCGCCACGCTGACTGCCAGCCGCAAAGCCCGCCGCGCGCCGGCCGCTCGCGCCGCGTCAATTAGCTGTTCGACCGCCGGCACATCGCCAGAAACAACCGCTTGGCCCGGGCAATTGTCGTTGGCCAACACAACTGTGCCGCCGATTCCTTGCGCCACGGCAGAACAAAGATCGCGAACTACCGCGATTTCCAAGCCCAATACCGCCGCCATTGCGCCCGGCTGCGACTCGCCTGCCCGCTGCATCAGGCTGCCACGCGCGCGCACCAATCGCAAGCCCGCCGAGAAGTCCAGCGCGCCCGCCGCTGTCAGTGCGCTAAGCTCGCCCAGGCTGTGTCCGGCCATCCAGGCGGGCTGTGCTGCTGGCAGCAGATCGCGCAGAACACGCCAGATCGCCAGGCTGGTTACATAAAGCGCCGGCTGGGTGTTGGCTGTTTGGTCGAGCGCTGCCGCCGGACCATTCCAGCAGATTTCCGACAGCGGAAAACCAAGAATCTCATCCGCTTGCGCGAAAGTCTCGCGAGCTATGTCATATTCACGGGCAAAATCGGCACCCATGCCCAGGGTCTGCGAGCCTTGCCCGGGGAAGAGCGCTGCGGTCGTCCGCCAGTCGACCATGTCAGCTCGGCTGGACAACAGTCGCAAAAAAGCCGCGCGTTGGCACGGCTCTGCAGGACTGGTCTGGCACGCAGCGAAGCGCCTTATTCATCGTCGATTTCGATGATCGTTTCGCCATTATAAAAGCCGCAATGTGGGCAGACGCGGTGGGCGATATGATATTCGCCGCAGTTTCCGCATACAACCAGGTGCTTCAGCTGCAAGGCATCGTGAGCGCGCCGGCGGTTGCGCCGCGACTTTGAGACCTTTCGCTTGGGAAGGGGACCCATCTCTTTGACTCCAAACATCAATCGTGCATAATTGCGACAGTGTACAGGCGAGCGGGTTCATCTGTCAAGACGGCGATGCAAGCAGAAATCAAGGGAAAAATCGAAAAAATAACCGGGCGGTCGATCCTGGCGACGCAGCCACTGGCCGGGGGTATGATCAGCCAGGTTCTGCGCATCGACCAGAGCGATGGCGAGTCGCTGGTGGCAAAGGTGGGGGACGGCAGCCACGACCTGCGCATTGAAGGCTTTATGCTGCGCTACCTGCGTTTGCACACACAGCTGCCAGTCCCCAGCGTAATCCACGAGGCGCAGGACCTGCTGCTGATGGAGTATATCGCTGGCGAAAGCCGGCTGGACGACGCGAGCCTGCGCCATCTGGGCGTCTTGCTGGCGAGCTGCCATCGGGTCGCCGCGTCAAGCTACGGTCTGGAGCGCGATACACTGACCGGACCATTGCATCAGCCCAATACGCCCAGTCACGCGTGGATTCCTTTTTTCCGCGAGCAACGATTGCGCTACATGATCGGTGTAGCGCGCAACGCTGGTCAATTGCCGGGCGAGCTGGAATCCCGGCTGCTCAAATTTGCCGATGCGCTGGGTAGCTACCTCATTGAGCCCGGCCAACCCGCGCTGATTCATGGCGACATGTGGCGGACGAATGTGCTCGTGCGCGATGGGCAGGTCTGCGGCATCATCGACCCGGCTTTGTATTTCGCGCATCACGAGATAGAGCTCGCCTACATGACGCTCTTTGATGGCGTCGGCGAGGCATTCTTCGTTGCCTATCAAGAACAGACCGCCATCGACGCCGATTTCTTCCGGGTGCGCCGACATATCTATAATCTGTATCCCCTGCTGGTGCATGTGACCATTTTCGGCGCGAAGTACCTGCCACCCTTGCACGAGTCGCTGGCGCGCTTCGGGTTCTGAAGCACCCTTGGCTCCCCACATCACTTGGTAGGGGCGAGGCGCTGACTCGCCCGATTAATCACAGAATTGTCTCATTATTTGTATATTCCAACTTTTCATGTGCAGTCTAGTCAAACAGCGCGGCATCAACTAAAGTCGCGCAGAGTTTCGGCAAGTTGGCAGCAAATTATGCCTGTGCAAGTCTGCAAGAAAGCTAAGAAGCCTTCCACCCACTAAGTTTGGGCGATCTTGCGCTGCCGAAGGAACACGACCGCATACCCGCCCAGCTGGCGGGTTTTTTGTTGTGCGCACAGACCACAGGAGAAAATTATGGACGTGACGCCGCTTTGCCCCGTATGCGATGCCGAAGTCGTAATCCCGGCTGACGCAATGGAAAATGAGCTCCTCACCTGCGCCGAATGTGGCAGCGAACTGGAAATCATGTGCCTGGCGCCGCTCGCGCTGGAACTTGCGCCCGAAGTCGAAGAAGACTGGGGCGAGTAGTTGTCATGCGCGTCGCCTTGCTGGTAACCCACATCCGCGCCGAAGAGAAGCTGCTGCTGGCGGCATTCAACAAGCGCGGCATCAGTCCCGATATCATCCTCGACCGCGAACTGAACTTTGAGCTTTCGCGGGGCGGCGAGCAGCTTGCGCCATCGGGAATCGCCTGGCAAGACTATGATCTCGTCTTTGAGCGCTGTGTGAGCACCTCGCGTGGGTTGTATTCGTTGGCCATTCTCAATTGCTGGGGTGTGCGCACATTCAACACCTACGAAACTGCGGCTGTATGCGGAGACAAGCTGCGAACCAGCATCGCGCTGACCCGGCACGGCATCCCCCAGCCGCATACGCGCGTGGCCTTTACGCCGCAAAGCGCCATGCAAGCGATTGAAGATGTCGCTTATCCGGCTGTGCTGAAACCCGTGCTGGGCAGTTGGGGGCGGCTGCTGGCGCGGGTGCACAATCGTGACAGCGCCGAAGCCATTCTGGAGCATCGCCAGACGCTGGGCGACTACAATCACCATATTTATTATGTGCAAGAATATGTCGACAAGCCGGGACGAGACATACGCGCCTTCGTAGTCGGCTCCCGCACTATCGCCGCCATCTACCGCGCATCCAATCACTGGATCACCAATACAGCGCGGGGCGGGCAAGCCACCAATTGCCCAATCACGCCCGAGCTGGATGCAATCTGCGTCAAGGCGGCGCGGGCAGTCGGCGGCGGTATCTTGGCGATCGACCTGCTGGAAGACGCGCGTGGCAACTTTGTCGTAAACGAGATCAACCATACCATGGAATTCCGCAACAGCAGCAAGCCAACCGGCGTCGATATCGCGCAAGGAGTCATCGACTTCGTCATCGAACAGATCGGCGTGCTGGCATGACCCGCGTCAACATCCTGGGCGGCAGCGGTTATACGGGCGGCGAACTGCTGCGTCTGCTGCACTTTCACCCACAGGTCGAAGTCGCGCAGGTAACCAGCCGCGAACAAGCGGGGCGCTATGTGCACAGCGTTCACCCCAACCTGCGCGATGTCTGCCGATTGCAATTCGTGCATCCCGATGCGCTGGAAGCGTCCGATTTGCTCTTCCTGGCGCTGCCACATGGCAGATCGGCGCGGAGTATCGAAAAATATGCCGCGCTTGCCAATAAGATAATCGACTTGTCAGCCGATTTCCGCCTGGACAGCGCAGAAGCCTATAAGCGCTGGTATGGAGAAGCGCATCCCGCGCCGGACTGGCTGGAGCGCTTCGTTTATGGTCTGCCGGAAATCAATCGCGAGCGGCTGCGCGGCGCGGATTTTGTCAGCGGAGTCGGCTGCAATGCCACAGTCGTGAATCTGGCGCTGCTGCCGTTGGTGGAGAGCGGATTGCTGGAGCGCGCGGCCATCGAGATAAAAGTCGGTTCGTCCGAAGGCGGCAACAAGCCCAATGCCGGCTCTCATCATCCCATACGCAGCGGCGCAGTCCGCACCTATCGCGCAACCGGACATCGGCATCGCGCAGAAGTTGACATGGCACTGGGGTCGGCTTTGCCCATACACTTCGCCGTCACAGCCATTGAAATGGTGCGGGGCGTGCATCTGCTGGCGCATTGTCAGCTTGCAAAACCCATGACCGAGCGCGAAATCTGGCGGCTGTATCGCGGGCGCTATCGCTCGGAAGCATTCGTGCGCCAGGTCAGTGGCAAGGTCGGCCTGCACCGTCTGCCCGAACCGCGCGTGGTGGCTGGCACGAATTATTGCGATATCGGCTTCGAGCTGGACTCGGATGGGCGGCACCTGGTCGTCATTGCCGCACTGGACAACCTGGGCAAGGGCGCAGCGGGCAGCGCCATTCAGTGCCTAAACCTGATGCTGGGCTTTGAAGAAACGACCGGGCTGCAGTTCCCCGGCATCTATCCTTAGAACAAAGCAGGACGATGTGATGACGCAGAGTGATTTGCTGGTGGTCAAAATCGGCGGCGGCGAAGGTCTTGATCTGGACGCGGTCTGCGACGACCTGGCGCTGCTGTCCATCGTGCGCCCGCTTCTGATCGTGCATGGAGTCAGCGAGACGATGAATCGACTCTGCGCCGAGTTGGGCATTGAAGTGCAAATGCTGACATCGCCAGGCGGCCACAGTTCGCGCTATACGCCGCCCGCCCTGCGCGATGTCTATGTGCGTGCGGCAGAATCACAAAATGCGCAGTTGGTTGCTGGGCTGCGCTCGCGAGGTGTATCGGCAACCGGCTTCGTCGGCGCAGATGTGGCGATTCGCGCGCAACGTAAGGCTGCCATCCGCGCGGTGGTGAAGGGACGGGTGCGCATGGTGCGCGATGACCACAGCGGCCGAATCCACAGCGTCGACACACAATCGCTGCGAGACGCGCTGCTGACCGGGCAGGTGCCGGTGCTGCCACCGATGGCAAACAGCGCCGATGGCTTGCTGAATGTCGATGGCGACCGGGCGGGCGCGGCAGTGGCTGGCGCGCTGCAGGCGAGGACATACCTCATCCTGAGCAATGTGCGCGGGCTCTATCGCAACTTCCCGGACGAAATGTCTTTTGTCGCCCAGGTGTCGGTTGCCCAGATGAACGAAGCTGCCCAATGGGCACAGGGACGGATGAAGCGCAAGGTGCTGGCTGCGAAAGAAGCGTTGGCGGCCGGCCTGCCAATGGTCATCATCGGCGACGGACGCGCGGCGAATCCCATCAGGCGCGCCTTGGGCGGCGAAGGAACGAGGTTCACAAAATGATAGATGCTGCAACGATCTTTGAACTGGAAAACCGCCATGGCTCGGGTGCCTATGGCAAGCGACCGACAGCGCTGGTCAAGGGGCAAGGCGTTTACCTTTGGGATGCAAATGGCAATCGTTACCTGGATGCGGCCAGCGGACAAGGCGTGGCGGCGCTGGGACATTGTCACCCGGCTGTGGTCGAAGCCATCCATGCGCAAGCCAGCCAGCTCATCACCGCGCAGGAGGCCTTTTATAATGACCGCCGAGCCGAGCTGTATACCCTGCTGGCCAGCCTGACACCAGGCGATCTCGACCAATTCTTTCTCTGCAACAGCGGCGCAGAAGCGATCGAAGGCGCGCTGAAAGTAGCTATGCTGCTGACGGGCCGCGCTGGCATCGTGGCGGCGAAACGATCGTTTCACGGACGGACGACCGGCGCGCTGTCCATGACCTGGACGCCGAAATACCGCAAGCCGTTCATGGGCTGGCTGCCGGCGGTAGCGCATGTCGCCTACAACAACATTGACGAAGCGCGCGCAGCCATCACAACCGAGACAGCCGCTGTCGTGGTCGAGCCGGTGCAAGGCGAAGGCGGCGTGCATCCAGCCAGCCCGGCTTATTTGCAAGCCTTGCGTCAACTTTGCGACGAAACGGGGACCATGCTGGTCGTGGACGAGATCCAGACCGGCTTTGGGCGCACGGGGAGCATGTTCGGATTTGAACAGGCGCGAATCCTGCCCGACATCATGGCGCTGGGCAAGGCGATCGCTGGCGGGCTGCCCATGGGTGCCGTCTGCTGGCGGTCCGCGCACGGACAGATCCCCCGCGCCAGCCATGGCAGCACATTTGGTGGAAACCCGCTCGTCTGCACGGCGGCAATCGCTGCTGTGAGCACCGTACGCGATCTGCAGCTGCCAGAACATGTCTGCAAAGTGGGCGCATGGCTGATAGATGAGCTGCGAGCAGCAAACTTGCGCGGCGCGAGAGAAGTGCGCGGACGCGGCTTGATGATCGGCATAGAATTGCGCGGCCGGGTTACCCCGACCCTCAAGGCTTTGCAAGAGCGCGGCGTCCTGGCGCTGCCGGCGGGATTAACCACACTGCGGCTGCTGCCACCGCTGATTATCACGCGGGACGAGTTGGCGATTGCTCGCGATGCTATCATCGAAGTGCTGGGCTAACAAATGACACCTGTACAGAATTGCCGCGCCGAGCAACTGCTGCACGAACTGGTCGCCATCCCCAGCCCGTCCCGCCAGGAAGCCCCAGCCGCGGCGCACCTGGTTGCCTGGATGCGCGCGCAAGGGTATGACGACGCATTCATCGATGAAGCTGGCAATGCAATCGGCATACGCGGGAGGGGCTCGCGGCAGATCGCGCTGTTGGGGCATATCGACACATTTGCGGGTTTCCCACCCGTGCATCATGTTGAGCGGCGGCTGTATGGACGGGGCGCTGTCGATGCCAAAGGACCGCTGTGCGCCTTTGCGACCGCGGCTCAGCGCGCCAAGCTGCCAGCAGATTTGCAAGTCATCGTCATCGGCGCTGTCGAAGAAGAAGCTGCCACCAGTCGCGGCGCTCGCTTTGCGGCGACGCAGTACCAGCCCGATTATTGCGTGATAGGCGAGCCATCGGCTTGGGATCGCATCACAATGGGCTACAAGGGCCGCCTGCTGCTGGATTGGCGTTGGCGTGGCGGCTTAGCGCACAGCGCGGGCAAAGACCCCAGCCCGGCCGAGCGCGCTTTTGCCTATTGGCAGCATGTCAAAGATTCCTGCGCCGATTTCAACGCGGACATCGACTCGATCTTCGCGCGGCTTGACCCGTCTCTCCGCGATATCAACACCTGGCAAGAGGGCGTCGATGGCATCGCCGAAATGACAATCGGTTTTCGTTTGCCGCCTGGAATCGATCCACAAGAACTGGTAGAACGATTCCCGCCTGCCGATGGCGCAGAAATCAGCGCGCGTGGTGGCGAGCTGGCTTGCGTGAGCGAGCGCAACAGCCCACTCAGCCGTCAATTTCGCCGGGCGATTCGAGCCTGTGGGGGCGTGCCTCGCTTCGTATACAAGACGGGCACATCGGACATGAATGTGGTTGCGCCTTTGTGGAATTGCCCGATCCTGGCGTATGGACCTGGCGACTCGACACTCGACCATACACCGCACGAATACATCGACCTGGATGAATACCTGTGCGCCATCGCAGTGTTGACCACCCTCCTCCAAGCGCTATAGGCGAAATGAATAGCCATGTTCAATCGAACCGTACCCCCCCAAAGCTTCAACTTCATCGACTCGACTTTGCGCGAAGGCGAGCAATTCCGCGGCGCGCACTTCAGCATTGATGACAAGCGCGAAATCGCCACTCTGCTCAATGATTTCGGCGTCGAATATATGGAGTTGTCCACACCGGTCGCCAGCCCACAGAGCGCCGCTGCCATCCGGGCACTGGCGGATATGCCGCGCAGGTTCAAACTGCTGACGCATATCCGCGCCGATATGGACGATGCGCGCCTGGCGGTCGATTGCGGCGTCGATGGCGCAGATGTTTATATCGGCACTTCCACTTATATGCGCGAATACAGCCACGGCAAGAGCCTGGAGCAGGTCATTGATATTGGGCAGGAGATCGTCGCCTGGCTGCAAGCGCAAGGCATCGAGACGCGCTTCAGCACCGAAGACACTTTTCGCAGCAACTTCGCCGATGTGATGACTGTTTATCGCGCCATGGATCTGGCTGGAGTCGACCGCGTTGGGGTGGCAGACACAGTCGGGATCGCCGACCCGCTGCGCACTTACAACCTGATCAGCAACCTGCGCGAAGTAGTCGATTGTGACATCGAGTTCCATGGGCACAACGACAGCGGCTGCGCGGTCGCCAATGCCTTTTGCGCGCTACAAGCCGGCGCAACACATATCGACACGACCGTGCTGGGCATCGGCGAACGCAATGGCATCACCCCCATGGGCGCATTAATCGGGCGCTTGTACAGCTATGAGCGGGCGCTGGTGGACAAATACGATCTGTCGCTGCTGGCGGAGATAGAGCGTGTCGTGGCTGGCAAGCTGGGCATCGAAGTGCCTTTCAACACGCCGATCACGGGCGCGGTCGCCTTTCATCACAAAGCGGGCGTGCACACCAAAGCTGTCTTGCGCAACCCGACCACCTACGAAGCGATCAATCCCGAAGATTTTGGCATGACGCGCTACATCGATGTGGCGCATCGGCTGGTGGGTCGCAACGCCATCCGCGACCGCGCCGACAGCCTGGGTATCGACTTGGCGGACGAAGCGATTCGCCAGGTTACCCTGCAGGTCAAATCGCTGGCGGACGAAAGGCTGATCTCGCTGGACGATGTCGACCGCATGCTGGGCGAGGCGCTGCCGATCGTCGATTAGTCGGCGATGGCCGGTTTGGCATGCGCAGCGCGGATTGCTCCGGGCGGCTCGCGCATGGGCACGACAAACACCAGCAGCGACAAAGCGCCAGCCAAGGCAAAGATCGCGAAAGTCAGCTCGAAATTGACCGCATCGACCAGCCAGCCGCCGATGATGGGCGCGAAAATGGTCACAGGCGCGATAAGCGTGTTCGCCATGCCGATGTAGAAGGGGCGTTCTGCCACCGAGCAGAATTGCACAGTAAGCGTCATCATGGTTGACCACTGTGTGGCATTGACAGCGCCAGTCAGCGCAAACACCACCGTCAGCCAACCGACATCTGGCGCAAACAGCACGATAAGAATCGCCGCCACCGTCAGCAGATTCCCGCCGATCAAGACGCGCCGATGCCCCCAGCGGTCGCCGATCCAGCCGATCACCGTGCTGATCAATGTGTTGGAAACCAGCAGCACGCTGGTCAGCGCGCCAGCCAACTCGGGCGACATATCAAAGCGGCGGATGCCATAAATCGTATAGAAAGAAACGGCTGTCAAGCTGAGCGATGTCAGGGCGCGGGCGATCAAAAACCAGCGAAAATTGTCGTTTTCGCGCAAGATCTCGCGCAGGCGGCCGCCAAACTCTCGCCAATTCGCCCGTTCCACCACATCCTTGCTCTCGCTGGCTGGCTCATAAGTCAGCGCCAGGAAGGCGAAAGAAATCAACAAACTGATGCCGGCGATGAAGAAGAGCAGCGAAAAACTCTCCGGGAAGGCGATGCGCTCCAGAATGAGGCCCGCGAGCAATGCGCCGCCCGCCCCAAACAAATTGACGCAAGCCGACTGAATGCCGAAGAATGTGCCCAGACGGTGCGGCGGCATGATCTTGCTTATTAAGCTCTGCCACGCTGTCCCCGTGAAGCCGCCGCCCAGCGACTGAATGCCCAGCAGCAGCAAAGTCAGCGTCAGCGCCGCGTCTGTGCCGATGCTGGGAATGGCAAAAGCCACCATCGCCAATCCAAAATAGGGCACGCGCTCAATCAAGGTCATGACCAGCGTCATGGGTTTGTAACGGCGCAACCCCGCGACATAGTTGGAAACAAAAAGCTGCGGCACTTGCCAGCCCATGTAGAAGAGCGTGGCCACGAAGCCAATCAGCGCGGTCGATTCGGTGAGGTAGGACAGAAAGAGCGGCACTATGGTAACATAGGATGCCAAGCCCATGATGCCAAAGCCAAACAGGCTGCCATCGGCGAGATTCACAACGGTGTTGTGGCGCAGTTTTTCGCGCAGATCAGGTGCCAGCATGAGGGAATCGGTAGCCCGTTTCAATGCCAATAGCGCGGTATGGTATCAGAGTTTGGCAGCGGCGAATATGCGAAACTTGCGCCGCCTCGCCGGCAGATTGAGACTTCTTTGATGCCGACGCTGACCGAGCAAATCCTGGCGCGCGCCTCGGGCAGAAAACGCGTTGTGCCTGGAGAAATCGTGGTCATCGAGCCGGATGTGACGCTCAGCCACGACAACAGCGCCGCTATCGCCAAGATCTTCGCGCAGTTGCCCCACAAGCGCGTCAAGTATCCCGAGCGGCTGGCGATCACGCTGGATCATGCTGTGCCGCCGCCAACGCCCAAACACGCGCGAAACCACGCCGAAATCCGCGAATTTGTGCGCGCGCAAGGCATACAGCGATTCTACGAGGTTGGGCGCGGCATCTGCCATCAGGTGTTGTGCGAAGAAGGCGTCGTGGGACCGGGCATGACACTGCTGGGCGCGGACAGCCACAGTCCGCATTACGGCTGGCTGGGCGCATTCAGCGCGGGCATCGGACGCAGTGAAGTAGCGGCGCTTTGGGCGACCGGGCAATTGTGGCTGCGCGTGCCGGAAACCCTGCGCATAAATCTGACCGGATCGCTGCGGCGGGGCGTGACGAGCAAAGATCTGACGCTGGCTTTGATCGGCCGGCTGGGCGCGGATGGCGCGGCGTATATGGCGGTTGAATTTGCGGGCGAGGGCCTCGCCAAATTGACGCCGGATTCGCGGGCAGCGCTGACCAACATGATGGCAGAGATGGGCGCGAAGAGCGCTTGCATACCGCCTGACGACATAACCTGGCGCTGGCTGCGAGACACTTTGGCGCGCACACGACCGCAAGACTACGAGCAGCGGCTGGACTTTTTTGAAGCCAACGCGCTCTATCCGCTGGCTGATGCCCAGGTTGCCCGCGAGCGGACGATCGACCTGAGCGAAGTCGAGCCGATGGTCGCTTGTCCACATACGGTCGACAACACCCTTCCCTTGTCAGAAGTAGCCGGCCGGCGCGTCGATGTCGGATTCATCGGCACTTGCACCAACGGGCGGCTGGAAGACCTGGCGGCGGCGGCAGAGCTTGTGAGCGGCAGGCAGCTGCGCGCGCGCTTGCTGGTGATCCCGGCTTCATCGCTGGTGCTGCGGGATGCGACCGAGGCCGGTTATATCACAGCGCTGCTGGAAGCTGGCGCGGTCATTGGCACGCCGGGCTGCGGACCCTGCATGGGAAATCACATGGGCGTGCTGGCGCCGGGCGAAGTCTGCATCAGCAGCGCCAATCGCAATTTTCGTGGACGGATGGGCGAACCCACTGCCGAGATTTATCTGGCGAATCCGGCTGTGGTGGCGGCCAGCTGCCTTGTGGGCAAGCTCATACATCCCGCCGACCTGTGAGCGAGGCTCGCGATGACCAAAACCAGCCACCGCATCTGGAAATATGGCGACAACATCAATACCGATGTCATCTTCCCGGGCAAGTACACCTACACCATCAGCCATGATCCGCAGGAACTGGCGCGTCACGCCCTTGAAGACCTTGACCCCACATTCGCTGCCCGGGCGCGGATGGGCGATGTCATCGTGGCCGGGCGCAACTTCGGCAATGGCAGCAGCCGCGAGCAAGCTGTCACCTGCCTTAAACATGCCGGCGTGCGCGCGGTGATCGCCCACAGCTTCGCCCGCATCTATTATCGCAACGCCATCAACAACGGTCTGCTGGCGATCGAATGTCCGCCGATTGTAGATTGCGTAGAGACTGGCGACTTGCTGAAGCTCGACATGGCGGCGCATGAGATTCGCGCTTGCGAGCGAACTTTCGCGTTCGCGCCCTTGCCTGCAGAAGTGCGGGTGATCCTGGATGCAGGCGGGCTCATTCCCTACTTGCTGGCGGAGTTGTAGCCGGGCACGGTGCTAAATTGCGACAAATGTGCTACCATTTGTCGGCGTAAATGCACTTTGAACCTGCCGCGTTGGGCTGATAATTTTTTGAGGTTGGCTTATGCTCGCGATCGTCAATACCTGTGAAGTCATCGGCTTGGACGGGCACCTGGTCGAGGTGCAGACAGACTTCAATCCGCGCGCCCACTTGCCCAGCTTCAAACTGGTGGGGCTGCCAGGCGCATCGGTCCGCGAAAGCTCCGAGCGCGCCCGTTCTGCCATTCGCAACAGCGGTTTGCGTTTCCCCAACAAAGCCTATGTCGTCAATTTATCTCCAGCTGATATTCCCAAGCACGGATCCTCGTATGATTTGGCGATCGCGATCGGCGTGTTGGCAGCCACCGACCAGATTCCTCTGCACGCGCTGGACGATTCCCTGTTCATTGGCGAGCTGTCGCTGGACGGGGGCATCCGCCATGTCAAAGGCGTTTTGCCCATGGTCTACACCGCCAGGCAGCGCGAATTGTCGACCGTCTTTGTGCCGCAAGAAGATGCTGCCGAAGCCGCCTTGGTGCAGGGAATCGACATCATCCCGGTGCGCTCAATCGGGCAGTTGGTCGAGCATCTGTACCAACTGAACCCCATCGCGCCGTATGAATCCAAGCTGGCGGAGCAGCAGCGGGCAAGCGCTATGGCGGACGGTGTGGTCGACTTTTCCGATGTTCGCGGGCAAGAGCATGTCAAACGAGCGCTGGAAGTGGCGGCGGCGGGCAACCACAATATTCTGATGTCGGGACCACCAGGGGCTGGCAAGAGCTTGCTGGCCGGGGCTTTGGCCGGGATCTTGCCGGCGCTTTCGCTCGAAGAGGCGCTGGATGTAACGCGCATCTATTCGATCGTCGATATGCTTTCGCAAGATGCGCCGCTCATCCGTCAGCGACCATTCCGTGCGCCCCACTTCACCATCTCGCAGAATGGACTGGTCGGCGGCGGCTCTGTGCCCAAGCCGGGCGAGATCAGCCTAGCGCATCGCGGCGTGCTCTTTCTGGATGAAATCAACGAATTGCCAGCGCGCGTGCTGGAAGTTATGCGCCAGCCAATCGAAGACAAGGTCGTAACCATCAGCCGCGCCAAAGGCAGCATCACCTTCCCCGCCAATTTCCAGTTGGTTGGCGCGCGCAACCCCTGCCCTTGCGGATTTTTTGGCTCGCCACAACACAGCTGCACCTGCACGCCCAACCAGATTCAACGTTATCAGTCGCGCCTATCAGGACCCATCCTCGACCGCATTGATATCCATGTCGAGGTGCCGCGGGTCGACTATGACAAGCTGCTGGGCACAGAGCAGGCAGAAAGCTCGGCGGACATCCGCAGGCGCGTCGAAAAAGCGCGCAGCTTGCAGACACAGCGCTTTGATGGCGCGCCCGGGCTGCATGCCAATTCGGATATGGGCATCAGCGACATCGATGAATTATGCCCGCTGAGGGCGGACGCGCAGCAAATTTTGTCGGTGTCGGTGCGCAAGATGAATCTTAGCGCGCGCAGTTATCATCGCGTCATCAAGCTGAGCCGCACCATCGCCGATCTGGAGGATGCGCCAGAAATTGAAGTGCCGCATATCCTGGAAGCGCTGAACTATCGCCCCAAGTTTGAAGATTTGCCTGCTATCGGGGTGCGGCGCTAAGCCTTGCAGCCACGCACGGTTTGCCCCGCATGCAGTAACCCGACACACTGGAATCATCGCCCTGTCTGCACTATATTGATGAATATTGGCAAATCTGCCGAGCGGCGTCGACGCCCTGTCTGCAAGTCGCTTTGTGACTGGCGTGGTCCGACAGCCGGGCTGATTTTTTTGGGGAGCGGAAAATGAGCGATGCGCGCAAACCTGGCTCCAATATTTTGAGCCAAGATATTCACCTGCTGGGCAGTTGGCTTGGCGTCATCATCCAGGAACAATGCGGCCAGGAAGCCTATGATCTGGTCGAAGAGATCCGCGCCATGTCCAAGGCGCGCCGCAATGGCGATGCCGAAGCCGCTTTCCAACTGGCAGACCGCCTGGAAAATCTGCCGCTGGATTCCAAACATGTGCTCATCAAGGCATTTTCCAATTACTTTCAACTGATAAACATCGCCGAAGACTTGCAGCGAATCCGCGTAATCCGCCAGCGCGAAGCCAAGGGCCGGCTGAGAGAGTCGATTATCGGGGCGGTCCGCGCTTTGAAGAAGAATGGCAAGACAGCCGCCGACATGCGCGCCCTGCTGGAGCAAACGCGTCTGCGTCTCGTGCTGACAGCCCACCCTTCGGAAGCAAAACGCCAGGAAACATTGGTCAAGCTGCGGCATATCGCCAGCATGATGGAACGCCGCGACCGCCACAACCTGCTGCCCAGAGAGCTGCGCAAGCTGGAAAGCGCGCTGGCGGAAGAGGTCGAAGAGCTTTGGCAGACTCGCCAGGTGCGCGCCTCGAAAAAAGAAGTCGCGGACGAAGTCGACTTTGGCGTCTATTTCATCCGCTCGGTCATTATTGATGTCGTCATCGACATTTACGAAGATTTGCAGATGGCGCTGGAACAAAGCTACCCCGAAGCAAATTGGACAGCGCTGCCGCCGGTGCTGCGTTATGCATCGTGGATAGGCGGCGACCGCGATGGCAATCCCAATGTGACCACCGATGTCACCCTGCAGACGCTGGCGACCCTGCGCAGCACAGCGCGGCAGATCTACCTGGACGAAATTGAGCTGCTGGGGCAACACCTGACGCAAGACACCGAGCGATTCGGCGCGTCGGCAGAGATCCGCGCTGCCACAGACGGTGATGATGCTTTGGAGAAGCGCTTTCCGGCCGAGTTGTACCGTCAAAAACTGGCCCGCATCCAACGCAAGCTCGCGACTGACGATTATCGATCCAGCCGCGGTTTTCTGCGCGACCTGCTGCAAGTGCAAGACAGCCTGAAAGCACACGGCGGCCTGCGCTCGGCTTTGGGCACAGTGCAGCGACTGGTGCGCAAGCTGCGTCTATTTGGATTGCATCTGGTGCCGCTGGAAGTGCGCGAAAATGCCGAGTTGCACAGCGCCGCGCTGGATGAAATTTTTGCCCGATACGACATTTGCGAAAAGTACCTGGCTCTGCCCGAAGCGCAGAAGCAGACGTTGTTGGCAGCCGAGATCCGCAGCCGGCGGCCGCTATTCCCGCAAGACATCGACAGCTTCAGCGATGGCACCCAAAGCATCATCCGCACCTGGCGCATGATCGGCGCGGCGCATGCGCAATACGACGCCATCGTCATCGACACGGTCATCGCCAGCATGTCCCAGCAGCCCAGCGATGTATTGGCCATGCTGGTCTTTGCCAGCGAAGTCGGCATTGACCGCCATATCACCATCGTGCCGCTTTTTGAAACAATAGATGACCTGTACCGCGCGCCGCAGATTATGGAGCAGCTCTTTGGCATCGCCGAGTATCAAGCCTATCTGTCGGCGCGTGCGGGGAAACGCGGCTTGCGCCAACAGATCATGATCGGCTATTCCGACAGCAGCAAAGACGGCGGCTATCTGGCGTCAAACTGGAACTTGTATCACGCGCAGCAACTGCTTACAGAAACCTGCGTCAAGCACGGCGTCTCCCTGGAATTATTTCATGGGCGTGGCGGCAGCATCGGTCGTGGCGGCGGACCCACCAACCGCGCTATCTTGTCCCAGCCGCCCGAGTCCTTGCGCGGTGGCGTCAAAATCACCGAGCAGGGCGAAGTCATCGCCTATCGCTACAGCAACCGCGGCATCGGTCATCGGCATTTGCACCAGGTGCTCAACGCCGTGCTGATTGGCATGGGCGCACCAGAGCAGCATCATGTGCCGGCGCATTACTACGAAGCGATGGAACAGTTGTCAGAGTTAAGCCGCGCTTGTTATCGGCAGTTCGTCTATGAAAGCGATGGGTTCATTGAATATTGGCAGCAAGCCACGCCAATCCGCGAGCTAAGCCGTATGCAGATCAGCTCGAGGCCCGCCAAACGCGCCGAACGCGCTGGTTTCACCGCCATGCGCGCCATCCCCTGGATGTTCAGCTGGATGCAAAGCCGCGCAATCGTGCCAAGTTGGTTCGGTGTGGGCACAGCCTTCGAGACCTTTGCCGAGCAGGACGAGCCAGGACTGCGCTTGCTGCAAGAGATGTACCGCAGTTGGGCTTTCTTCAAGGCGATCATCGACAACGCCCAGCTCGATGTCGCCAAAGCCGATATGGGCATTGCCGCGCTCTATTCTTCGCTGGTCGAACCTGTCGAGCTGCGCGAGCGATTCTTCGGCTGGATCAAAGCCGAGCACACCCGCAGCAGCAACATGATTATGCGCGTGACGCAGCAAGACGCGCTGTTGGCGAATATGCCAGCCATCCAGACTTCTATCCAGCGGCGCAACCCCTATGTCGACCCGCTCAATTTTATGCAGGTGGCTCTCTTGCGCGAACTGCGGGGGCTGGATGAAGACGATGCGCAGTGGCGCCCCGTGCTGGATGCCACGCTGGCGACCATCAATGGCATCGCGGCAGGCATGAAGACGACGGGCTAGAGAGACAGCGCTTGTTTATTGCCCGGCTACTCCCGGCTGGCGCAGAAATTCAGACCGCGTGGCTTGTGTGAGAACTTGCTGGTTATCAGGCAGCAGGCTCCAAAAGAGCGCGGGGTCGGCAATGCGACCAGCGGCAGCCTGACTGTACTGCCCGAGTAGCTGCATGAAAGCCTCATCGCCGATATCATCGCGCAGGTTGTGCAACATTTGCACGCCGCGCAAGTAGATGGCGTTGATGTAGGCGCGCGCGGTTGTGAATTCGTAGACGGCGCTGTCGACCTTGCCTTGTGGGAAAAAGCCAGCCACTCGGAAGCTCCACCACCAATTCCTTTCTGCTGGATAAAACGCCTCAATATACAGGTATTCGCTGTAAGTAGCGAGCGCTTCGTCCAGCCAGGGGTTCAGCGCCGAGTCGCTGCCGACGCGGGCATACCACCACTGATGCGCGATCTCATGCACAGCGATTAATGTCAGGTAATTCTTGGGCGTGCCATCAAAGCCATAAAACCAGGCGCTGCCCACATAAACCAGCCCCGTGAATTCCATGCCATCAGGAAAGTCGCCTTGCACGATCACAAACCGCTTGTAGGGGTACGCGCCGAAGTAGCGGGCAAACAGATCGAGCGCCTTGCCAGCTTCAACCAACAGATGCGAGACACTATCCAGGCGCGAACCGCCCGCATTGACCTGGGCATCGGCAAAATTGTAGACAGCCGCCACCAGCCCTGGCGCGACTTCCCGCTCGGTTAGGATGAATTCTTCGCTGAGGCTGATGGCCAAGTCGCGCGATGCCGGCAGCTCCACCAGCCACTGCCCCGCCCCCAAGCGCGTTACATCGCCGGGCGCAGCCAACTGCAGCTTGTCTGACGCATTTTTCGCCGTGATCTGCACCTGCCAGTCCGTCCACTCATAGACGATTTGCTCGCCGATGCCGCTGGGCTGATGTATCCGCCAGTCGCCAGTCAGCCGGGCGGCGACAGTTGGCAAGAAGTGACTCAAATTGAGCTGGCGCGGGCTGTAGCCAAAGAAACCACGGTAAGAGCGCAAGCCTTCGCGTATGGCGCTCGGACGCAGCTGAAAAGTCAGCGCGGCTTCCAGCCAGCAGCCCGGTTGCAGCGGAGGGTCCAGCAGTATCTCGAGGCGGTTGCTATCCAGCTGATAAGCGGCGCTTTCGCCATTGATGCGCAGATCCAGCAGCGAGAAGGCGTCTGTCCATTGATTGGCTTGCACATCCACAACCAGCTTGTTCAGTGGCTCTGCTTCCAGATTGTGGAAGACGATGCGTTGAGAGACATCAGCGGTGCGCGCGCCATAATCGACATTCACATCGGCTTCAACGCGACGCGCCAGCTCGGGAGCAGATTGGGGACAGCGATTTGGTTTGCGATCAAGCGTGGGCTGGGCGACCTGTGAATCGCTGTGGACTGTCAGCGGTGTGGCTTCTTTCTGCAATGTTTCCAGGTGCAAGTTGGTTTTCCCGACGACCGTGGCGTCTTCGGCGGATGTGGCTCGGCTCAAGTTGCAGCCGACCAGCAAAAAGCCACTGAGCAGAATAAGCAGGCAGTCGCGAAACATAGGCGGCATCATACTCCCCGCGCGCCACGCCGACAATGCAGGGTTCATCTGCGCCGCGTATGCGCCAGGCGCGTCCTGTGTTATGCTTGTCGCGAAAGATAAGAAGCGGTCAATTCGTGTATCCGGCATGAGCCAAACAGCCCCGCGCGCAACCAGCAGCAAACTCGCCGCGATCCTACGGTTGTCGCGTTGGCGAGAGCATGTTCCTTTCACCATTCCGTTGACACTGGTCGGCGGTCTGCTGGCGATGGAACCGATTGGCGCTGCGGTCGACTGGCGGCTCTTTGTCGTGCTGGCTGCCAATGTGCTGGCGATGTGCTTCGCGTTCATGCTCAACGATGTGGAAGATGCGCCGGACGATGCGCTGGACAAGTCCAAGCGCGCTCACAATGTCATCAGCAGCGGACTGCTCAGCCGGCGGCAAGGCTTGGGCGTCTGCGCGGGGACATTTGCGCTGTCTTTGCTGCTCTATGTTTGGGCAGGCGGCTGGGCGCTGGCGCTGGGTGGCGTCACGCTGGCGTTGTGTTATCTGTATTCGGCGCACCCTTTTCGCTTCAAAGCGCGTCCGCTGACCGACTTCCTTTCGCATGCGCTCATGTTGAGCGGCTTGCTCGTGGCGGCTGGATATGCCACTTACAGCAGCGCTGCTGACGATGTGTGGCTGGTCGTGTTGGCGGCTGTTTTATTTTCTGCTTATGGGCAATTCTATAACCAGGTCGAAGATTATGATGTCGACAAGTCGGCTGGCTTGCAGAACACAGCCGTGCTGTTGGGTAAAAGAACGACCGCCTGGCTGGGGCATCTGTCGTTTGCCGGCGCGCTGGTTTGCATTGTCGGCGCTATTGCGCAGGGATTGTTCCCCGACTGGCTGGGCGTCATCGTCGGCATCGGTGTCTTGGCCTGCGGCGTCTTTCCCTGGGAGCTGGACATGCGCGGCAACAAAGCGGCATTCAGCGCGAATTTGCAGCGGCCCGGCTTGCTTGTCGCCAACTTGACAGCATGGATATGGTTGGCAGCCAATCTGGGCCTGCTGGCCATCGTCTGAACAGCCGCTCTCCGCTTGACCGACTCGCAAATGCTTGTGCTAGTATACGGGCAGGCACACGCGAGCAAGCAGGCACATGGCAGATATTCACCAAATCCTATTTAACATGCACATTTTCTACTCGCTGGCGCTGGGCATTTGGGCGGCGTTCGCGGCTATATTGGCGCGCGGCAAGGAGTCGCTCAGCGGGCATTACTGGGGTGCGGTGGTCGTCTATGCGCTGCTGGCGGGCATTACCTTGCTGGTCGGAGTCGGGCTGCTATTGACGGGCTTTGAGCTGCGTTCGGGACGGACTGTCGTGTATGTGCTGTACATGCTGTGGCTGGCCATCATCATGCCGGGCTTGTTCAGCCTGATGAGCGGGCGCGATGATCGTCAGGCGGCTTTTGCCTACGCCCTGTTGGCTTTCTTCAACTTCAGCACCTCGGTCAGCATGATACAGCGCGAACTGATTGGTCCCTGGGTCACCATCTCTTAAGTTACAAGCTGGCTAACCATGACACCGCCAGATAGCACAAACAACAAGCCAGGTTCTTTCGACCGCAGCGCGCTGGTTCGCGGACTGGGTGAAGCGCCGGCGCGTCTGACAGACCTTGTGGCAAAACAGGCGCAAGACCAGGGACACGCCCTCTACCTGGTTGGCGGGGTCCTGCGAGATCTGCTGTTGGGGGGAGGCAGCGCCGACCTGGATTTCGTGATTGAAAGCGATGCTTCTGCATTCGCTCGTGGTTTGCAGAAGCGATATGGCGGACAGGTGCACGCACACAAACCGTTTGGCACGGCGAAATGGTCGCTGAATGCTGAATCTGCCGACAGGCTCGGGCTGCCCCTGGACGATCTGCCGCAGCATATCGACTTTGCTCGGGCGCGCAAAGAGACTTATGCGGAGCCGGCCGCCCTGCCCCTTACCATGCCGGGCAGCATCGAGGACGACATGCAGCGGCGCGACTTTTCGATCAATGCGCTGGCGCTGAGCCTAAGCCCAAAAGCGCGCTACGGGCAACTGCTGGATGCCTGCAGCGGCTTGCAAGACCTGCGTAATCGTCAAATTCGCGTTTTGCATGAGCGCAGCTTCATTGACGACCCCACACGGATATTGCGCACGCTGCGATTTGCAACTCGGCTTAATTTCGAAATCTCTGCCCAGACGGCGGGCTGGTTGCTGCATGCGCTGCCACTGCTGGGGCGGGTTTCGGGTGCGCGCCTGCGCAACGAAACAAAATTGATTTTGGCGGAGGAATTGGCTGGCGAGATCCTGTTGCGCTTGAATGACCTGGGCGCATTGAAAGCGATTCAGCCCGGCTTTTACATGCCAAAGCGCCTGGCGAGCGACCTCAAACGCGCGAGCAAGCAGGCACCACCCTGGCGATCGCCAGACCATGATGCGCTGGCATTGCGTTGGTGCTTGCTGCTGGCAGGCTGTGAAGAACCTGTCGCTCGCGGTATCGCCAAGCGCCTGGACCTGAATCGCCGACAGACCGACAGCGTAATCGCCACTTGTCGCATTATGGCGATTGCCGAAGAACTCGCCGACCCGAGGCTCCGCCCCAGCGAGATCGCCCCGCGCCTGGAAACCTTGCCGTCCACCGCCCTGCACGCTGGCTGGCTGTTGCTGCATGACTCGTCAGCCGCCCAGGAACGATTGCGCTTGACCATGCAGCGCTGGCGGACTATCCGCCCCTGCACAAATGGGCATGACCTGCGCGCGCTGGGCTTGCCGCCTGGTCCGCGCTACAAGCAGATTCTGAAGCGGCTGCGTGGCGCATGGATCGATGGCGATGTGCGGTCATGCGCAGCTGAACAGGCGCTGCTGCAGCAATTGCTGGAAAGCGGCGAGTTTGCGCCTGCCGTTCAACCCGGTGCAAGGCTCCTGTAAGGATTTTCTGGCAGACTGCTGGCAAAAGCAGGACACAGGCTGATGCGGAGATGGTGGCAATGGATAATGTGACGATTGGCTTGGCGCTGGTGGCGGGCTTGCTTTCCTTTATCTCGCCTTGTGTGCTGCCGCTGGTGCCCGCCTACATCGGATATATGGGTGGGCGTCTGACACACCAGGTCAGCCGACAGAACGCAACAGGAGCGCCGCCCTCAATCAGTTTTGGCATGCGTTTGCAGATGCTGATGCATGGTGCCGCCTTCGTTTCGGGCTTTACCTTGATCTTCGTGCTAATCGGCTTGCTGACGACGGCGCTCTCCAGCGTGGCGGGCCAATATGTCGGAGCCTTTACGCAAGCGCTGGGCCGAGTGGGTGGCGTCGTAATCATCTTTTTTGGCTTGCAATTCATGGGCTTGCTGCCGCGCTTGTTCAACTGGCTGCGGGGCAAGAACCGCGCTCCGTTTCTGGACAGCCGCTTGTTTAGCCTGGCGGTCGCTTTCGTTGCCAGCGTCTTGATTTATTGGGCGCTGCTGGAAGAAGTGGTCCTGGCGCTGCCGGTCATCGCTGCGCTGCTGCTGGGCATGTTTGCTGGCGGCGCATTTTCTCAGCCGGCGCGCTTTTGGATGGCGCTGATGGATCGGATGCAGGGCGCGCTTTATGCCGATACGCGCGGCGATATCAGTGGCGGACGCGAAGGCTTGGTTGGCTCTGCATTCATGGGCATGGTCTTTTCGGCCGGTTGGACACCTTGCATCGGTCCGCTGTTGGGCACGATCCTCACTGTCGCGGCGACAGCCGGCGCGACCAGCGGCGATATCGCCCAGGGCATGCTGCTGCTGGCGGCCTACAGTATCGGGCTGGGCATACCGTTTTTGATCACAGCCATGCTGATGGATGGCGCGCGTGGAGTCTTGAGGCGCTTGCAGCGGCACATGCGCAAAATCGAGCTCTTGAGTGGCTGCCTGATGATCCTCATCGGATTGCTGGTGGCGAGCGGGCGCTTGCAGAGCCTCAGCCAAACCTTCTCGCGCGGAGAATTCGCCGATTTTACCTTCCGCGTTGAAGAATGCGGATTAGCCGTCTTCGAAGGCGATCTGCACTTGCATCATCTTGGCGATTGTTTGGCAGGCACGCTGCTGCCAGTGGCGATCAATCAAAGCGCCAGCCTGCATTTCACTGCCGACGCGCAATTGCGTCAGCTGCTGTTCCATGCCGAGGCCGGCGACAGCATTGATGTGGAAGCGCGCGGTTTGATAGACAGCGAGCTTGAGCTGGATATCGCGCTATACGCGCCCGACAACGCAATCGTGGCGCGCGCCAACACAGCCGAAAGTCGCCAGGTCGATGACAAGTTGTATCCCATGACGGCTGTCATAGTGGAACGTGGCGGCTTGCATCTGCTAAGCCTGAGCGCCGAAGACTTCAACAACGACGCGCGCATCCGCGTCAAAGTGCGCCATGCGCTGCCGCTCGAGGAAGAACCCAGCTCGCAAGCTCTGGCCAACAATGGCATCAGCAGCCTGAGCGACCTGGTCAGCGAAATTGGCGAAGTCGGGCTGGAAGAAGGCAAGCGCGCCCCCGCATTTGATATCACCACGCTGGATGGTGAGCGCTTTCGCCCCGCGGACCTGCGCGGCAAGGTGACGCTGCTGAACTTTTGGGGCACCTGGTGTGGTCCGTGCCGCCGCGAGATGCCCGAGTTCCAGCGCGTCTATGAGGAATGGGCGGCGCGCGGCTTTGAGATCCTTGCCATCGCCTACAACGACAGCGAAGCGGCCATGTCCGACTTCCGAGACGAATTCGGTCTGAGCTTCCCTCTGGCGCTGGATGACACGGGCGCGGTCAACGATGCCTATGCCATTCAGACGCGACCCAGTTCTTTTCTACTGGACAAAGACGGCATCATCAGGATGCGGCATTTCGGTGTGTTATCGCAAGTCCAACTAGACGACATGCTGGCGGCTGCTTTCGCCGATGAATAGCGCGCCTGCCAGACGCAGATGAGCCGCTTGCACAGGCTCGCGCATTGGCTGGCAGCGCTGCTCTGCTGCGGTTTGGCGCTGGTTCTCATCATCCAAACTGGCTTGCCACAACGGTGGGAAACCGGCCGCGACCAATCCAAAACTGTTGCGCCTGCGGTGGGCCAGCCAGCGCCGATCTTTCAGCTGCTCAGCTCGTCTGGCGAGATAATTTCGCTGCTGTGGGGCGACTCTGCTTTTACGCTGCTGTACTTTTGGTCGACCAACTGCGCGCCTTGCCGCCACGAAATGCCCGCGCTTAACGAGCTGCACAATAGCGAGCCGCTGCGCATCCTGGCTGTGAATATGGGGGAAAGCGCGAAGCGGGTGCGCGCCTGGGTCGACCAACTGCAGTTGAGATACACAGTGCTGCTCGATCCTGCTTTGGCTGTTGCGCGCGCCTACCAGATCCGCGGGCTGCCCAGCGCTTTTTTGATCGATGCGGAATATCGCATTGTTCGCGTGTATTTTGGTGCTGTCAGCATTGACCGGTTGCGGCGCGACATGGCTGGAACTGCGCGGCATGATTAGGGCGCTGCGCGGTTTTCGATGGCTTGCCAGGCGGATTTTGCTGTCCGCTGCACACAATTGGCTGCGCATGGCTTTGACGATTTTGGCGCTATACATCAGTTTGCCCTGGCTGGCGCCGACATTGGCCAAGCTCGGCATGCAGTCGACCGCCGACATCATATACACGATCTACAGCCCCTTCTGCCACCAATTCGCATTTCGGTCGGTCTTTGTCTACGGCGAGCAACCCTTCTATCCGCGCGCGGAAGCCGGCGCTGGCTTCGGATCGTTTGAAGAATTCGCAGCAGAGTCTGCGGCTTTCCAGGGGGAATATCGCTATTGGGCGAGTCGATTTGGCGCGGAGAGCCAACCGGCCAGCGCAGAAGACTTGCAACTATTCAGCGCGATACAGCAGTTGGCGGCGCGACACTTCATCGGCGATGAGACATTCGGTTACAAGACCAGCCTGTGCGCGCGCGATTTGGCGATTTATACGATGCTTTTTGTCGGCGGGCTTGTATATCGGCGCTATCGCTGGCGCATCCACCCCTTGCCACTATGGCTCTTTGCGCTGGCGGGTCTGCTGCCAATCGCCCTGGATGGTGGCAGCCAGTTGCTGAGCTATCCGCCTTTTGAACTGTGGTCCCCGCGGGAGAGCGCGCCGTTCTTGCGCATTGTCACCGGCGGCTTTTTCGGTTTGATGTGCGCCTGGCTGGGCTTCCCGCATATAGAGCGCTCCATGCACGATCTCCTCATGCAGTTGGACAGGCCACCACCTTCAGTCCCCCCGACAGTGTAATGGCGAACCAGGCTTTGGCTACCCTCTCCGTCCTGACGGGGAGGGGCTGGGGGAGGGGTCGTCTTGTAGACAAATCTGTCTTATAAATCTGTCGGCTCGTCAGAGTCGTCGGGCCGGCTCAGGCGTGACAGGCGTTGGTTCATAACGCTGGCATCTTTGCCTTGTGGCTTGGGAGAGTTCGGGTCGGGCGCTTCTTCTACGATTTGATAGCGAGTCGGGCGGGCACTGGCTGCTTTCGGCTTGGGCAGTCGACTATCCAGCGCGTCCAGGGTCTCATTGAACCTGGCGGCGGCATCGCGGGCAATTGCTTTTGCAGTCTGGCCGGCGCTCTCCGTCGGTTCATCAACCGGAATGCGCGTGCCGAGCCGTGCGTTTTCGTCCAGCGTCGCTTCCAACGCGACCAGCTCTTGCATCAGGTGGCGCGTCACCAATTGATGATCTCGCAACTCGGATTCGGCGATGGAAAGCTGCTGCTGCTTCAGGTTCAACTGCGTTTGCAGCCGCCGCGATCCAAATGTATCGCCTGCGCCCAGCGCCGCATCGACCTGCTCGTCCAGGTCAAGCGCTTCGCCCACAAGCTCATCGATTCTGGCTTGCAATTCGTCTTCGTAAAGTATCGCCTCTTCCAGGCGCGCGCGCAGTTGCCCGGCCGAATGGCGTGGATTTGTCGCCGTCTCTTTGGCATTCAGACGAATGCGCGCCAATGGCGAGCTTGGATTGCGCCCTATCAACTCGTTGACCTGGGCATTCAGCAAGACCGAGAGTTTATCGAGCAGACTGGGCATGGCAGCACCTTCCTGTGCGTCGCATCGGTTTTCATTATAGCGCAGTCATGGCGTAGGCAGTTGTGCCAGCAGGTCCACAGCTCGTTTGGCCAGCCGGGCGTCCGATGCACCTGCCCAGCCCCTCAACAACGCGCGCATGTCAGTCAGATCCACGACCGCAAACGCTGCTTCATTCGCCGGCAGCCAGCCCGCCAGCGCCACGCAAGCCTGAAATGCCGCTTCGTTTTGCAGCTGTCCGCCGATTTTGGCGATGCTTGCCACAGCCGATTCCAGCGCGAATTCTGCTTCGAGCTCGCCCAGCGCCCAGATGGCAGTGGCGCGGCTTTGCGGGTATTCGCTGATCACCCGCGTCAACTGCCCGATAGCCTGTTGTTTTTCGTCTGTGAAAAGGCGCAGGCGCAGCAAGTCGCGCGGCAGGCTGTCACTCACATAATCTGGCTGTACCTGTTGGCGCGCATCGTTGCGATTGTGGCGCAGCAGCATCGCCAGTTGGAACAAGGCATGCTCGCGGCGGTCGAAGTCGTCGCTGCGCAGCTGATCATACAAGCTGGCCAGCCCGCGCAAACGGTAGGCGCGTTTCATATTCGCCTTTTTCTTGCTCTATGCTTGCCGGCTGAACGCAAGCATGCCAGCTTGACGATTGCTGCACCCAGCGGCGGCAACTTGGGTTATTATAGGGCTTGTGAATATACCTATGGAAGCCGAAGGGAATCAATCGAATGTCAGACCTTCTCGCGCTGTATCATGTTCAGGAACTCGAGTTGGATATCATCGCGCGCACCGAGCGTATCAAGTCGATCAATGCGGAGATGGCGGGTGATGCCGCATTGGAAGAGGCGCGCGCCAACTTCGCAGCGGCGCAGGCAGCCCATCAAGATGCAGCCAAACGCGCGACAGAGCATGAACACGAAATCCGCGCAGTGGTCGAAAAGCGCACCAATTCCGAAACGACTCTCTACAGCGGCGCGGTGACGAATCCAAAAGAGCTGCAAGATCTGCAAATGGAGGTCGAGTCTTTGAGCCGTCGCAAACTCACGCTGGACGACGAAATGCTGCATCTGATTTTGGAGAGGGATGACCTGGGCGAGCAACTGAGCGCGGTGCAAGCGAGCCTGGACGAATTGACCGAAGCGCGAGAAGAAGCCAATATCGAACTGCAAGAAGAAAAAGATACGCTGACCGCGGCCGTCAATAACATGCTGGCGGAGCGCAAAAGCCAGGTCGCGGAGATCAGCCCCGATTTATTCCGGACTTACATTCGCATGCGCGCGCCCAAAGCCAATCGTCCGCTGGCGGCGCTGCGAGACAATGCCTGCACCAGCTGCGGGATCGAACAGAATGTCGTCGTCATCAACGCCATCAGCCGCAACGACGGCATCGTGCACTGCCAGAATTGCGGCAGGATTTTGCTGCGCCTGTGAGTGGCGGCGCTAGAGTACGAGTTGCATCAACACGCTGATACCCAGGAATACAACCAGGGGGCTGAGGTCAATGCCACCCAGCGGCGGCAAGGCATTGCGGATGGGCGCAAGCACCGGCTCGGTCGCCTGATACAGAAAGCGGGCGATCGGGTTGTTCGGGTCGAGATTGGGTATCCAGCTCATCAAAACGCGCGCCAGCAGAATTAACTGATAAGCCTGCAGCGCCCAAATCAATACAACAAATATCTCGCTCATGGTGGGTTGTGCCTTTCGTCTCTTTGCCGGCTATCCGTTCCGCTCTCCAAAAATGGCACGTCCAACGCGGATCATGGTTGCGCCTTCTTCTATTGCGACAGGAAAGTCGTCCGTCATGCCCATACTCAACTCGGGCAAGTTCGCATCCAGCGCCTCGCGCAGCGCGCTCATGTCCGCAAAGACGCGGCGGATGACCTGTTCTTCCGCCCCAAATGGCGCCATGGTCATCAGTCCACGCACCTCCAGGCCGGGCAGCGCCATGACCACCGACAGCTCCTGCCACAATTGCTGTCGGACCGCCTCATCCTTATGCCAATTGTAACCCGCAAATCCATATTTCGATGCTTCGCCCGATACATTGATTTCCAACAGCACAGGCAAATCGCGCTCTCGTGCCTGCGCCAGGCGTGATAATCGCTGCGCCAGGCGCAAGCTGTCGACAGATTGCACGAGGTCAAATAGCGGCGCAACTTGCCTGGCTTTGCGACTCTGGATATGTCCGACCATGTGCCAGGTTACCGGCTGAATGGCTTCCGCATCGACCTTTGGGATCTTGAGCGCTGCTTCTTCTACGCGGTTTTCGCCCAGCTGTTGCAAACCCGCCGCCACAGCCGCCAGCATAGCTTCGACCGGCTGCTGCTTGGTGACCGCGACCAATGTCACTTCGCTGGTATCGCGGCCCGAACGAGCGCAGGCAGCGGCGATGCGCTCATGCACGCGCTGGATGTTGTCGGCGATGCTCATAACGACACCGCCACGCCGAAACGTCCGGTGCGTCCGGCTTCCGCCCGATGCGAATAGAATTCGCGCGTATTGTCATGCGTGCAGATGTCGACAACCTGAACCTTGTTGACGCCCCGCAGCTGCAAATCCAGCAGATTGGCTCGCCACAGATCAAAGTGCGCCGCGCCGCTGACGGGATCTCGCCAGATGACTTGCGCCGACTCGCTAAAATATGCCTGCGCTTGTCTCGCGACTTCTTCGCCGACCGGGTAGTTGCGCCGCGAGATGGCGGGACCGATGAGGACTTCCATATCGGATGGGCGGCAGTGATAGGCAGCTTGCAGCGCCTGCACCAGGTTGGCGGCCATACCTTGTACGGTGCCGCGCCAGCCCGCATGCGCCAGCCCGATTGCGCGCTGGACCGGGTCGAAAGCGATCAACGGCACACAATCGGCATAGCGCATCACCAGAGGCGTATCGGGCAGGTCGGTTATCAAGCAATCGGCTTTTGGCAGCTGCCGCCCATTTTTCGTCTCGCCGACAACAATGACATCGGTGCTGTGAACCAGCCAGCAACTCGTGGCGCGCTGGGCATTGACACCCAAGGCAGCATACAATCGCGCATGATTTTCCCGCACAGCATGGATGTCATCGCCAATGGAAGCGCCCAGGTTGAGCGACGACCAGGCACCATTGCTGACGCCGCCTCGCCGCGTGAAGATGCCATGACGCAATCCCGCCCAGGCAGCGTTGCGGTAGAAAGTGAGGCCATTGCGGCTAATGCGCTCGACTTCGCAGTTCAATTGGCTGACTCAGACACGTTGCGATTCACCCACTTTGATTCTACTGCATTTTCGGCTTGGCGACAGCCTGGCGCGGCGGCTGATTGTGCTAGAATCTTGTTGTGGTGGCTGCCGGGTTGCGCAGCGCTCTTTAAGAGGATTTGGGTGAAGGACAAGGATAATCGTGCAAGGGACTTCCGCCCGGGCAGGCAATTGGAGTCGCCTACAGCTCGCCGCCGAATGGCTGACTGACCTGGTTTTTCCGCCGCTTTGCTGGTGTTGCGGTCGCGTCGATGTGCGGTCTTGCGTGGATTGCCTGCGCGCCTTGCAAGCAGCGCCGTTGCAGGTGACAGCGCGTAGAGCCGACAAATTGGATATGGAATCCGCGACCGGCCCACATGTTGGTCTGTTGCAATCGGCTGTACAAGCGCTCAAGTATGAGGGCTATAAAGAGCTGGCGGAGCCGCTGGCAGAGCGGCTGATAAATGCGCTGAGATGGTTGGACTGGTCATTCGACATAATCCTGCCGATTCCGCTGCACAGTGAACGTCTGCGCGAAAGAGGGTATAATCAGGCTGAGTTGCTCGCCGACAGGGTAGCGGTTGAACTTGGCTTGTTCTGCGCAACCGATTGCGTTGCCCGGGTCCGCAACACAGAGCAGCAGGCGCAGCTTCGCGGCGCAGAGCGCAGAAGCAATGTCAAAGGCGCGTTTGAAGTCGTTACGGATGTCGCGGGCTTGCGAATTCTGCTGGTGGATGATGTTGTTACATCTGGCGAGACGCTAAACGAATGCGCCAGCGAACTGCGTAAACATGGCGCGGCAGCGGTATATGGCATCGCTGTCAGCAAGGGCGGGCAAAGCTGAAACACCCGGGAGGAAATAATGGACATCAGCATTCATGGCGATGGCATCCGCATATCGGAGACGCTGGACAACTATACGCGCTCCAAGGTCGACAAGCTGGATCGTTATCTGCCCAATATCGCGCATGTGGGTGTCGAGCTTGCGATCATTCGCACGCATCGCGGCGCAGACCTGGCGATCGCGCAGATCACCGTGCAACACGCGCGCGGGGCGATTCTGCGCGCCGAAGAACGAATGGGCATCGAGAACCGCGATACCATCCGTTGGGCGATTAACAAAGCTGTCGACAAGCTGCATCGACAGATCGACCGCTTCAAGAGCAAGCGCAAAGCCAAAAATCAACGGGTTCGCGATCGCTACCGCGCCACCATGGCCGAGCTGAACATGGCGGAAGAAGTGCCAGCCTACGACATTCCCGATGCGACCGTGGCCGGCGCGCCCACCGACATCTTCCGCCGCAAACAGGTGGAAATGATGCCCATGAACGAAGAAGAAGCCATCGAACAGCTGGAATTGCTGGACCACACTTTCTATATGTTCATGAATGCCGAAAGCGCGCAGATCAATGTGCTGTATCGGCGCGACAATGGCGGTTATGGCATCCTTGTCCCGCAATAGGCAGGCCTAACGCCTTTGCCAGTGCGCCGCCAGCAGTTGGTATTTGCGATATTCATAGCGCGCCATCAGCAGCGACAGCCGCAGACCGTGCCATCGATCGCGATAGCCGCGCAGCGTGACAAAGCGCCAATAAAATTGCCTCAGCGGCTGCAAGATAAAGTTTTGCGGTTTGGCTTTGATGCCTTGCCGAAACAAGTTGTGGGCATCGACCTGCGAATAGCGCTCTTGCTTGTCGATGAAGTGCGCCAGATCGCGATAGTTGAAATGGATGATGGGGTTGCGCATGGTGCCTTCCGCGCCGTGCAGCGATACCGTTTCATGCACGGGGCGCGCCAGGTCATACCGAGCATGCCCCACGCGCAGCAGCCGCGTCTGATAATCGGGATACCAGCCAGCGCCTTTGGTCAACACGCCGAAAATATAATTGTGGCGGGGTATGCGCCAGCCCGCGTATTCTGGCAGACGCATCTTGTTGCGAATCTCGGCAGCCAAAGCCTCGTTGATGCGCTCGTCTGCATCGACAAAAAGCACCCAATCGGTCATTTCGCTGGCGGCATCCAGGGCGGCATTGCGCTGCTCGGCATAATTCTCGAATTCGTGCTGGAAGATATCTGCGCCGCAGGCTTGCGCGATCGCCACCGTGTCGTCGCTGCTGTACGAATCGAAGACGATAACGCGGTCGGCGAAGCGCAATGTCTTGATGCAATCGGCGATTTGCTCGGCTTCGTCCCGTGTCAAGACAATGGCTGTGAGGTGAATCATCGTTGCGCCATTTCAATTATCTCGCGGCAGGCATCGGCAAGTTCGGCAGCGTCCAGACCTCGCAGCTTGCGCCGCATACCGCGTACGATCAGCCAACGGGCCAGCCGGCGCTTCCAGCCGGGCAGGTGTTTATCCATCAATATTAGCCGACTTCGCCAAAGATGGACGAAGCTGCTGGGATTCGCTTGCCCAGTGCTCTGCCCGCCCAGGTGGATGACATGCGCGCGCGGTTCGCAAGCAATGTGCCAGCCCAGTTTGCGGATGCGCCACGCCCAATCGACCTCTTCGCAATAGATGAAGAAGTCTTCGTCAAAGCCGCCCGACTGTAATATGGCTGCGCGTTTCAGCATCATGGTCGCGCCCAGCGGAAAATCGATAAAAAAAGCCGCCGCCGACTCATACAGGCTGCGCGGGTATCGACCATTGAAACGTCCGTCCAACAGACGACCCGGCACAGGAAACAGCTCGCAGTAAACCTGGCGCAATCCGGGAAAGCGAAAGGCGCTGTGCTGGAAGCTGCCATCCGCATAGCTCAATCGCGCCCCCACCACCCCCAACTGCGGACTGCCCATCAGTGTATCGTACAGGGTCTGCGTGGAGCCAGGCTGCGCCAGCGTATCCGGATTCAACAAATAGACCGCAGCCGGCGTGTCGCTGCTCGAGCCGCCAGCAAAGCCCAGGCTGTTCAGTGCCAGGTTATTCGCCGCGCCGAAGCCAAGATTGCGCTCGCAGACCAGGAGCTTGACCTGAGGGAAGTGCTCGCGCACCAACTCGACAGTCGCATCGTTCGAAGCTGAATCGACCAGCCAGACCTCGTGGCGCAGGCTGGTATTGTCTAGGTCGGCTCGCAGGCTTTGCAGCGCCGGCAGGATGACAGCGGCGTTGTTCCAGGAAACGATGATGACAGCGAGATCCAGAGAAGCATTCGCGCCGCTCATTAGCTGTCGGGATCGCCCGCTGGATCGACGATCATGATGGAGCGCAGGCCGACATGGTTGTTGCGCAGGCTGATGGCGACATCTTCATGAATCAGCCCCGCCCAGCAATTCTGCGGGTTGCGCGCTGCGACTTGCGTCAGCTGGATGCCGCCCCAGACCACGGCTCTTTCGCCAGCCGGCAAGTAGCGATAGGTATTGCCACTGGCTTCGTCAAATACCGCTGTCAGCGCCGCATCGGGAGCGATCGCCCAGCGCCAGGGGAAGTTGCTGGTCGAGGTTTCACACTGGATGCCGACGCGCCAGGCGCCTGACTCGTCAAAGAAATCCAGGCTGCCCGCCAGTTGATCTTGCCGATAGACCGTGCCCGGTGGCGGACCACTGGTGCGGATGGGCACATCGCCATAATTCTCAACCGTCAGGCGGAAGACCAGCAGGCTATCGATGGGCGCGGTGATTTGTTGCGAGTGAGCGTAGGACCGTGAATCATCCGGCAAGGGCAAGGGCGCGCCAATCCCCGCGGCGCTGGAGATATAGCGGTCGTCGAAGGGCTGCACGGCGAAAGCGACATCAACGCCCGGCGACTGCGGCACAATCTCCGCATAAGGTTTGCCGCCCAGCTCGATTGTCAGCTGTCCCTGCCGACGGATGCGTTGCCCGACATGGTCTTGCGCCAGCGCGACCACCGTGTAAGTGCCATCGGGTGGTGGATCGACGCCCAGATCGATGCCGCCTTCATAATCGTAGCGATGTCTGCCCGCCTCGCCATACGCCCGCTCTTCGACTCGCGCCGAGATGGGGATGCGCGCATTGTCAGGTCCCAGCAGAAAGATATCCAGCCGCGCGACATCTTTCAACAGATACACATTGATGCTGACGCGGTCGGCGACGCCATCCTGATTGGGTGAAAAAACTGCCGGTGCGATCGCGAATTCCGACATGATGGGCAGTGGGGTATCGCCTTCTTCAATCAAGAGGCTGCCTTGCTGCCTCATTTGCTCGTCCCCGGCGCTGGCTTCCAAATGCCAGGTATAGCTGCCATTGGGGATGAGCCGCCTCTCTATCGTGCCAGCGACAGACTCGCCATCGTGCAAAAAGCCATCAACGACGCCGCTGAACTGCACCGTGTAGTCGCCTTGGCCGCGGACCTGCCGCTCGCGAAAATAAAAGGTCCTGCCCGTCTCTGCCGTCAGCGACAGGCTGATGGTCGCCGGACGAGCCAGCGAATAGGCAAATGTTGCGACATCGTTTGTGCCATCGGCATTCGGGCTGATGGATGCGCGGTCAAAGCTGGCCGACAGTATCAGAGGCAATGGCGGAGATAGCAGAAGCGCGCCAACAACGCCCACGAGCAGGATGCCCACAGCGGCGGCGAACAGGGTTGGCAGGCGCGGTATCGGCATTTGCAATCGTCTCGTCAAGCCTGGATGCCCATAAGTCTACTGTTGAGAATGGCGCCGCGCAAGTGCGCCAAGGCACCCGCTATCGTCGCGATTCGCCTGTGCTCAATCGCGCTTTGTCTCTTCTGCCCTGCCCGTCTGTGCTAGAATAGTTCGCATCGGCTGCACTGATGAAAAGGTTGCGACTTGCCCGGCTACAAGACTCGCGCACTCAACGACATCCGCAATGCCAGGCTGCGGCGCGATGGCACCTTTGAGCGCTCCTTGCTGGCGCTGCCCGACCAGGTTGTCTTCCCGCATGTCTTGAGCATGATCCCGCTCACCTCGCAAGATTTTGAAGAGTCTGCGCTGGGTGCCAGGCTGCTTGGGCAGACAGTCATCGCCTGCAAAATATCCGCCAGCCCGCTGGGACCGAACACGCTCGACCATATACACCACATCGGCACAGAAGTCGCGCTGGGCGAACTCATCAACCTGCCTGGCGAAGGCGCGTATGTCATGGCGCAGGGACGACGACGCGTGCAAATCGTATCGGCGCGGCATGATGAAAGCCAGCCTGTCGTCCGCGCCCGCCCACTGGATGAAAACCCGGCAACAGCCGATGAGCGCGCGCAGATCGAGGCACTCTTTGAACTCTTCCAGCAAAGCAGCCAGTTTCACGAGACATTATCGGAACATGTCGTCAAGTACATCTTGTCGCTGGAAGAACCGGGCTTGCTCTGCGATGCGCTGGCTTCGATTTTGCCGCTGCCTGCCGATGAAATGCAGCAGCTACTGGAACTGGCGAATATCCAGGAACGGCTGGATTTGTTGACATTGATTTTGTCCGCCGAGCTGCGCGACAGTGAATTGCGCGACGAGGTGCATTCGCGATTGCAAGAAGAGATCGCTGCCAACCAGCGCGAAATGTACTTGCGCGAACAACTGCGCGTCATCCAGCAGGAGCTCGGCGAAAGCGATGCCTTCCAGCAAGAGGTGCATGAATTGACAGAGCGCATCGGCAGCGCCAACCTGCCCGCCGATGTGCACGAAAAAGCGCTGAAAGAAGTCTCGCGTCTGAATGCCATTCCGCCCATGTCGCCAGAATCGGGCGTCATTCACACCTACCTGGATCGTCTGCTGACGCTGCCCTGGCAAGTCGTGAGCGAAGAGAATCTGGACCTGGCGCATGCCGAAGACATCCTGGAGCAGGCGCATTATGGGCTGGACAAGGTCAAGGCGCGCATCATCGAGCATATTGCCGTGCGCAAGCTGGCGCGGGACAAAATGAAGAGTCCCATATTGTGTTTTGTTGGTCCGCCCGGCGTCGGCAAGACATCGCTGGGCAAAAGCATAGCCGATGCGCTGGGCTGCAAGTTCTTGCGCATCAGCCTGGGCGGCGTACGCGACGAAGCAGAGATTCGCGGGCACCGACGCACCTACATTGGCTCCATGCCTGGCCGCATCTTGCAGCAGATGGAACGCGCCGAATCGATCAATCCCGTTTTTATGTTGGACGAAATCGACAAAATGAGCTCCGATTTTCGCGGCGACCCAGCCTCAGCCATGCTGGAATTGCTCGACCCCGAACAAAACAGCAACTTCGTCGACCATTACCTGGAAGTGGCTTACGACCTGTCCAAGGTGACCTTCATCACCACCGCCAACGACCTGTATGCCATCCCCGAGGCGCTGGAAGATCGCCTGGAAGTCATTGATTTCAAGGGCTATTCAGAAGAAGAGAAGATCGAGATCGCGCGGCGTTTTTTGATCCCCAAGCAGCTGGAAGCCAACGGAATCGCTGCGGCGGGCATTCGCTTTTCGACGGCGGCGCTGCAGCATATCATCCGCCATTACACATACGAAAGCGGCGTGCGCAACCTGGAGCGCGAAATCGCCAAAGTCTGCCGCAAGACAGCGCGCAAGGTGGCGGCTGAACTTGCCTATCCGCGGCGAATCCTGCCCGCCACGATCGAGAAGCTGCTGGGTCCGCCAAGGGTGCTGGATTCTAAAGTCAATCGCAGCGACGCGGTCGGCATCGTCAGCGGGCTGGTGTGGACGCCCAACGGCGGCGAGATCCAAACGGTCGAGGTGACGCTGGTGCCCGGCAAAGGCAACATGATGCTGACCGGGCAGTTGGGCGATGTGCTGCAAGAGTCGGCGCATATTGCCTTGAGCTACCTGCGGGCGCGAGCAGCGCAATTCAACTTGCAAACAGACTGCTTCGAAAATGTTGATATTCACATACATATGCCCGAAGGTGCCGTGCCCAAAGATGGTCCCTCGGCGGGCATCACCCTGACCACCGCGTTGATATCGGCATTCACCGACCGTTCTGCCAGAGCCGATATCGCCATGACAGGCGAGATCACCCTGCGCGGGACGATCTTGCCAGTGGGCGGCGTCGTAGAAAAGATCCTGGCAGCCCGGCGGCGCAGCATCCCGCAGATCATCCTGCCCAAAGACAATCGCAAAGATTTGCGCGATCTGCCCAAAGCGGTGCTGCGCGATGTGCAGATCAGCTTCGTCGATGACATGCAACAAGTGCTGGAGCTCGTTTTGCTTGCAGTGGTGGAAACATGCCAGCCAGAGCCCGGCGCGCCGGATTGATGCGCCAGCCGGTCATGGCGACGCTGCGCAGGTTGCAATTGGTCATCACCCTGCTCTTGTTGGGGGCCTGCAGCGCGCTCAGCCAGCCGACCGCCTCGCCCACCGCCACCGCGACGCCGACGCCAATGCCAATGCCAAGCGATACGCCCTCCGCCACTGTCACCCCTTCCGCGACCCCCACTGCCACGCCGACAGCCAGCGACACGCCAACAATTTCGCCCACACCATCCCTTACGCCCACGCCAACCCTTGCGCCGCCACCATCCGCCCAACTGGTCTTTGACAACTGGCAGCTCAGCGACCTGCCAGAAACGATCCGCGGGGGCATAAACAGCCCGCTAGTCGCATTTATCAGCGCCAACCACCAACAGACCATCGGCAATATCGCCACGGCGCAGCCCTTCACTGGCGTCCAGACGCTCTACTTCGCCTCGCCGGCGCGCGCTTTCAGCCGCATCCCTGTGCTGGAACTGGAATCGGCGCAGTTGCTGGAAGTCTTCCTGGCGTCACGAGGCAATGCGTTGGCCTTTGCGCGGTTGGATGACAACCCGAATCGGGCTGGCTTGTACATTCTCAACATGAACCTGGGGCTTGTCGCGCGTGTGCTACCGGGCGAGAACCCCTTGTTGCAGCGCGGGATTTATTCCGAACCCAGTTTTTCGCCCGATGGCTCGCAAATGGCGTTGACAGTCGCTTCGGGCTTTGACCTGGATATCTTCCTTGTCAACATGGCTGACGGCAGCAGTGCGAGGCTCAGCCGCAGCGGCTCGTATGAATTCTGGCCAAGCTGGTCGCCAGATGGGCGCAGCATCGCCTTTGTTTCCGACCGCGCCGCTTGCCCCAGCTGGGACCCGAACCAGCCTGATGCCTGCGATGCGCGAACCCAGCCGCCCCCCAATGGCGGGCATATTTATCTGCGCGAGTTGGCCAGCGGCGAAGTAAGGCGTTTGTCCGGTGTCAAGACACACGAATCGCCAAGCTGGATCAACGAAACGCTGTTGGCATTTTCCAGCGGCAACCCATTCGATCTGCTAAATCCACAGCGGCGCATTTGGCAGGCAAATGTAGAAAGCGGAGAAGTGCGCGAGGTTCGCTTGCCAGGCGAGCCAACAGCCAGCTATTTGTCCGAAGTCTGGTCGCCCAGCGGGATTCGCGTATTGGTGCAGCGGGCGGACGCCGGCAATCGCGCTGCTCTGCTGCTGGCGGATGGGACATTGGTGGCAGAAGACAGCAGTCTGGCATTCCCGCGCTTTGGCATGTTGGCGGACTGGTCTCCCAACGGCGGCAGGCTGGCGATTGGCGGCAGAGGAGGCAATTGCCCTTATGGCGTGCGCGTCAAGAATGGCGCCTTCGCATCGGTCGCGACTGGCAATCCGCCACCAACCATGTGCGACCCGCGCTATTCGCCGGATGGCGAATACCTGGCATTCAGCGGCGTCAATCCGCGCGTGGATGGGCGCAACGATGTGTATATCGCCAGCGCCAATGGCTTCGGCGCGACCAGCCTGACCAGCGACTTGCGGGGCCAGATCAAGCTGATCGGCTGGGTGGGCGGCTGACCATAGCCTCCAACAGCGGCGGCTGCTAGACTGACAGCCTGTACAACGCCCAGGCGGATGAGACCAGAAGGGAGCTGCCATGACATTGCTCGCAGGAAAAACAGCCTTGGTCACAGGCGGGAGTCGCGGCATCGGACGGGCGATCTGCCTGGAATTGGCGGCTGGCGGCGCAACTGTGCTGGTCAACTTCCATCGCAGCGCCGAGGCGGCGGCGGCGGTCGTGGCGGAAATAGCAGCCCATGGCGGCGAGGCGAGCGCGCTGCAAGCCGATGTCAGCGACGAAGCGCAGGTTGCGGAGCTTTTCAAACAAGCCCGAGCGCTGGCGGGGGGGCTGGATATCCTCGTCAACAACGCCGGCATGACGCGCGACAATGTCATTATGATGATGAAGCCGGCCGACTTTGACGATGTGCTGGCGACGAACTTGCGCAGTTGCTGGCTGTGCTGCAAAGCCGCGGCGCGCCTGATGATGCGCAAACGCAGCGGCAGCATCGTCAATATCACCAGCGTGGTCGGCATCGCTGGCAATGGCGGGCAGACCAATTATGCCGCCAGCAAAGCCGGCATCATCGGCTTGACCAAATCGCTGGCAAAGGAGTTGGCGGTGCGCGGCGTGCGCGTCAATGCGCTTGCGCCAGGCTTCGTAGACACCGCCATGACAGCCAGCCTGTCGCCCGAGCTCAAGCAGAGCGCGCTGGCGGCGATTCCTTTGGGCAGGCTGGGCGCGCCAGAAGATATCGCCAATGCAGTCGCATTCCTGGCGTCAGACCAAGCCGCGTATATCACCGGGCAGACCCTGGTGGTCGATGGCGGCATGGTGATGTGAAGCAAGCGGAGGCAGCCGATGAGCAGCATATTCGCAAAGATTATCGCCCGCGAGATCCCGGCTGATATCGTCTATGAAGACGAGCTGGTGTTGGCATTTCGCGATATTGCGCCACAAGCGCCGGTGCACATTCTAATCATTCCCAAGCGCGAGATCCCCACCGCCAACGAAGTCAGGCCCGCGGACGAAACGGCTTTGGGCAGGCTGGTGCTGGTCGCCGCCAAGATCGCAGCTTCAGAAGGCATCGCCGAAGACGGCTATCGGCTGATCATCAACTGCAACGAGCATGGCGGGCAAGAAGTCTTCCACCTGCACATGCACTTGCTGGGCGGGCGCAGTCTGGGACCCATGCTGGCGAAGTAATCCCGGCTTCTTCTACCCCCCTCAGTCCCCCCGACAAGTCAGGGGGAGGCAAAGCACGCGAGGAGTCTGTAAAAGACTCTCGCAGCAAACTTTCCCGATCTCTATACGTGCTCGCTTAGGGATCGCTCGGCGCGGATGCCTCGGCGCTTGTTTCCGCTTCGGCTTCCGTCTGGGCATCGGCCGCCTGTACTTCCGGGATTGCCGGCTCCGGCATCGGCTCTTGCTCAGTTACCGCTTCGGTAGGAGAGGGGGCAGCTTCTTCAGCTTCGACCGCGGCGGGTTCTCCGACTGGCTCGGCGGCAGGTTCTGCTTCAGGCGGGACGTGCGACAGCCCCCAGTCGTCGGGCGTGGCATCGTCAATCGCTTGCAGTATGGTCGCTGTAGAGGGCAAGCCCTGATCGGCTTCCAGTGTTACGCCATTGACGCGCAGAGTCGGCGTTGTGGAAACATCTTCGTTCAGCGCCGCATTCAGAGTCGTGCTTATCGCGCTGGAATTGAAACAGCCGGTGAACAGGCTCTCGCGCAGGCCCAAGCCCTCCACGCCGGCCAGCAAGCGATTTTGCGAAAAAGCTGTATTGCCATAACGCGTCTGCCAGTCAAAAAGCATGTCGTGCATCTCCCAGAACAAGCCTTGTTGCCCGGCGCACAAAGCTGCGCGAGATGCTCCCTGCGCATTGGGAATGCTGCCGGTTTGCATGGGCACATAAGTGAAGAGCACCTGCCCCGCCTGCACTAGTTCCAGCACCGATTCCAGGCTGTCCTCATGGAATTGCTGGCAGCCCGGACAAGCAAAACTGGCATATTCTTCCAGAGTTACCGGCGCTTCAATCTCGCCCAGCTGCGGATAGCCATCGCGCGAATAGGAGCGGCTGATGCCAGCGTAGGCGGCGGACAAGTCGTCGGGGATATGGGCATCCACTGGCTGGTTTCTGACCACAATGAAGGCGATCGCGACCACGGCCACCACCACGATGGCGGCAAGCAGAAGGACGCTGCGGCTTTGGCGGCGCTGGCGTTGACGCCGTTGACGGGCGGCCCGGGTACGACTAGATGTCTTCTTTGCCATAGACGGCAGCACCTCTTACGGATTTTGCGGACGAGACGCCCGCCAGTCTAACCGAACGGACGCGCTTTGTAAATTGCCCCGCAGCAGGAACTGGCAGGCTGGCAAGCGCGCAGATACCTGCTACACTGGCTTGGTGCATCTGCAAACATAGCAGCGGCAGGGGACCCAGACATGAACGATCAATTTGGCGCGCGCAGCACGATCGCATTTGCTGGCGGCAAAGCGACTATCTACCGGCTGGACAAGCTGCGCCAGGCGGGCATCTGCAATATCGACAGCTTGCCGTTCAGCATCAAGGTTTTGCTGGAAAACGCGCTTCGCAACCTGGACGGGCGGCACTTTCATGCCGACGATGTTGCGCATTTGGCAGGCTGGGACGCGCGCAATCATCAAGCGGTCGAGATCCCTTTCAGCCCCGCCCGCGTGATCTTGCAAGATTTCACCGGCGTGCCATCGCTGGTCGATCTGGCGGCGCTGCGCAGCGCTATGCAGCGGATGGGTGGCGACCCGCAAAAGATCAACCCGCAAGTGCCAGTCGACCTGGTCATCGACCATTCGGTGCAGGTGGATGTATTTGGCAGCGCCGATGCTATCCTGCGCAATGCCGAGATGGAGTTTGTGCGCAACCGCGAACGCTATGAGTTTTTGCATTGGGGGCAAAAAGCCTTTGAAAACTTGAAGGTCGTGCCGCCCGCAACGGGCATTGTGCACCAGGTCAACCTGGAATACCTGGCCAATGTCGTGCAGCTCTACGATGACGCTCGCGGAGATGACTTGGTGGCGCTGCCCGATACGCTGGTGGGCACAGACAGCCATACCACTATGATTAACGGGCTGGGCGTGCTGGGCTGGGGCGTCGGGGGGATCGAAGCCGAAGCCGCTATGCTCGGACAGCCGATATATATGCTCATGCCCGAAGTAATCGGCTTCAAGCTGGTCGGCCAGCTGCCAGAAGGCGCAACCGCCACCGACCTGGTGCTGGTGGTCACACAGATGCTGCGCGCGAAAGGCGTTGTCGGCAAATTCGTTGAATTTTATGGACCTGGCTTGAGCAGCATGAGCCTGCCCGACCGCGCGACTATCGCCAATATGGCACCTGAATATGGCGCGACGGCCGGTTTCTTCCCGGTCGATGACGAGACATTGAGCTATCTGCGGCGCACGGGACGCGGCGAAGACCTCGTAAGCCTGGTCGAAGTCTATTGCAAGGAACAGGGTCTCTTCCGCAGCGACAGCATGACAGATCCTGCCTACAACGACAGCCTGGAGCTCGACCTGAGCACGGTCGAAGCCAGTGTGGCTGGTCCGCTGCGCCCACAAGATCGCATTCTGGTGCGAGACTTGAAACCGACTTTTCACAGTGTGCTGCAAGCGCCGCTCGGTCCACAGGGCTTCGCGCTGGATGCAGACCAATTGAATGCCAGCGGCAGCTACCAGAGCAATGGCGAAAGTGCTGAATTAAGACATGGCTCAGTGGTGATCGCGGCGATCACTTCCTGCACGAATACGAGCAACCCATCGGTGATGGTGGCAGCGGGTCTGCTGGCGAAGAATGCCGCTATGCGAGGGTTGCGCCGCAAACCCTATGTCAAAACCAGCTTGGCGCCAGGCTCAAAAGTCGTCACGGAATACCTCGACAAAGCTGGTTTAACGCCACATTTGGAAGCTCTGGGCTTTTATACCGTTGGCTATGGCTGCACAACCTGCATCGGCAACAGCGGTCCCTTGCCCGAGCCAGTGCGCGCTGCCATACACGAATCCGATCTGGTCGCCGCGTCGGTATTGAGCGGCAATCGCAATTTTGGCGGGCGCATCGGACCAGATGTACGCGCCAACTTCCTGGCTTCGCCGCCGCTGGTCGTTGCCTATGCGCTGGCTGGGACTGTCGATATCGACCTGAATAGCGAACCGCTGGGACACGATGACAAAGGCGAGGCGGTTTATCTGCGCGACATCTGGCCCCCACAGGAAGAGATCCTGTCCACAGTGCAGAACAGCCTCGATGCCAGCATGTACGCAGAGCAGTACGCCAATGTCTACCACGGCAACGAACAATGGAATGCCATTCCCAGCGCCGATGAACCGGTCTATGCCTGGGATGACGGCAGCACTTATATCCAGGAACCACCCTTCTTCCTCGATCTGCCGCGCGAGCCTGCGCCGATTGAAGCGATTGTGGGCGCGCGCGTCATGGTCAAAGGCGGCGACTCAGTTACGACCGACCACATTTCGCCGGCTGGCGCTATCGCCATCAATGGTCCAGCCGGGCAATATCTGCTCGATCGCGATGTCAGCCCGCAATACTTCAACAGCTTCGGTTCTCGCCGTGGCAACGACCGGGTGATGACGCGCGGCACATTTGCCAATGTGCGCCTGCGCAACCTGCTGGTGCCGGGCAGCGAAGGCGGCACGACCTATTACCTGCCGACTATGCAAGAGATGTCGATCTATGAGGCGGCGCTGCGCTACAAGGCCGATGGCACACCGTTGCTTGTGCTGGCTGGCAAGGATTATGGCATGGGCAGCTCGCGCGATTGGGCGGCGAAAGGCACCATGCTGCTGGGCATCAAAGCGGTCATCGCCGAAAGCATCGAGCGCATCCACCGCAGCAACCTGGTCATGATGGGCGTGCTGCCGCTGACATTCGCCGCGGGCGAGTCGTACCAGTCGCTGGGATTGAACGGGCACGAGACATTTGACATTCCCATAACCGATATTGTCGAGCCCATGCAAACACTAACGGTGACCGCCACTGACGAAAGCGGCGCGCAGAAGCAGTTTGCTGTCACTGTGCGCCTGGACACGCCTGTCGAAGTCGACTATTACCGTCACGGCGGCATTTTGCATCTGGTGCTGCGGAACTTTTTGTCGGAATGAAAGAGACATCCGCATATCCACTCCGCGTCAGTCATCGGCTGCTAATCACGATTTTCGTTTCACAAAGTCTGTTTTCGGCTGCGCAGATTTCGATTCTCACATTGCATTCCATCGCGGCGGGCATCCTGGGTGGCTCGGATGCGGCGGCTGGCATGCCCACGACTGTGGTTACATTTTCACATTCGATGATGGCGTATGGCATGGGCATCATCATGGGGCGTTATGGACGGCGCATGGGCTTGCTCACTGCCTATGGCTTTGGGCTGCTGGGCGCGCTGCTGGGCTTGGTGGCGGTGCTGAACGGCTGGTTCGCGCTGCTGCTGATCAGCTCGGCAGGCATGGGCATAGCGCGCAGTGGCTCGCAGATGAGCCGCTTTGTCGTGGGCGAAATCTTCCCTGTAGATCGTCGCGCGCAGATGATCGGCCGCGTTGTCTTTGCCGGCACCATCGGCGCGGTATTTGGTCCTGCTTTGATCCAGCCGGGCAGCCAGTTGGCTCGCATTTTGCGCCTGGAAATTGTTGCCGAGCCGGTTCTCGCCCAGTCGCAGCTGGCGCAAGCGGTTATGCCGCAAGCAAATGCCATAGGCGAGCTGACGACCGGACCCTGGGTCATAGCCAGCCTGCTGCTATGCATATCAGTGCTGATCACCTGGCTGTTGCTGCGCCCGGAACCCGCGCTGATCGCCCAACAATATTCAGAAGCGCCCAGCGAAAGCGCAAAAGCAGCCGGCGGCGACAGACTGCGCGACTTGCTGCGCCTGCCCAATGTGCAACTGGCGATCTTGTCGATGGTCATTTGCCAGACGGTGATGAGCACGCTCATGACGATCACGCCTTGGCACATGCACCTGGCCGACCACGGCAATGCGCAGGTTTCGCTGGTGATCGCCGTCCATGTTTTTGGCATGTTCGGCTTGTCGCCGCTGACCGGCTATCTCATCGATCGCTATGGGCGTGTCAGCATGATGGTGATCGCCGCGCTGATATTGATCGTCTCGACCATCATCGCGCCGCTTTCGACGCAGATGCCCTACCTGCTGGCCGGTTTGTTCTTGCTGGGCTTGGGCTGGAACTTCGGCTATGTGGCGGGCTCATCCATGCTGGCAGATGCCCTCAGTGGCGCAAATCGCACGCGCGTGGCTGGTTTCAACGATACCCTGGTGGCATTCTGCGCCGGGCTGGGCACATTGAGCAGCGGTTTCCTGTTTGGCTTGGGTGGATTCTTGTTCGTCAGCCTAGGCGGTGGCGCGATGGCGCTGGCGCTGCTGGCGTTGATCCGCACCCTTTCGCTGCGGCAATTGGCTCTGCAGCCAAGCTAGCTTTCGTCGGTTGCTTTCGCAAAGTAGCTCTGTTCAACCAACGCCAGCCAGGCCAGGCCAACCAGCAGGGTCGAACTGCCAAAGGCGAGTCCCGTGATGATGGCGTTGGCGATGGGGATTTGCTCAAGCAAGTCGTGCAGCAATGCCTGCGCCAGGCGGATACCGACATAACCAGCGATGCCGCCACCCAGAAAAATCACGCCGGTTGTCTGCAGCATGCGCGTCAGGTCCTGCTTTTTGAGGTCTTTTCCAAAATAGGTGCGATAGATATCAAAACACATCCAGGCATCGGTGATGGATATGCCCAGTTGCTTCGCCAGTTCCAGCGTGGGGGTTGGCACAGCGCCAGAAAGCGCCACACCGCCCATGGTGCGCGTGATCTTTAGGAGCGCCTCGTAGCGCAATGCTTGCAGATCGGCTGTTTCTGCCACGCCCGTTTTCGCTTTCGCCCACCTGTGCTAGACTGCCTTCATCATACAGCAGGTTGGCGGCTCTATGCAAATCACCATCCATACCGATGGCGCATGTGACATACACGCCCCAAATCGACCAGGCGGCTGGGCGGCAATCCTGCGCGCCAGTGACGACAGCGGCACACTGCTGAAAGAAATTGTCATCAGTGGCGGGGACGAAAACACGACCAACAACCAGATGGAGCTGCGCGCGGTCATTGAAGGCATCAAAGCGCTGGACCGGCCCGCCAAGGTAACCGTCATCAGCGATTCGCGTTATGTCATCGATATCGCTCGCGGCGCAAAGAAAGCAAAAGCCAACCAAGCCCTGTGGCGCGAATTCCACGAACTGACAGCCGGGCAATACATCCAATGGCGCTATGTCGAGGGGCACAGTGGCGATGCCCTCAACGAACGTTGCGACAAGCTGGCGGTGGCAGAACGGAGCAAACGGGCGCGGCAGAAACCTGCGAAACAACCTGCCCCGCTGCCGGATACGCTTTTCACAATCTACCTGTCGACCAGCTACCAACGCAGCAGCAGGTCGACCGGCTGGGGCGCGGTTATTGTCACAAACGGCGAGACGCGGCAAATTCACGGTTGCCTGCCAGACATCAGTGAGCTGGAAGGCAGCTTGATAGGCGCGATTGCGGCGCTGCAGAGCTTGCCCGCGGATGCCGATGCGACCTTGCTCACAGCGCAGGAATACCTGGCCAAAGGCATGAATCTGTGGCTGGCGGGCTGGCAGGCGCGAGGCTGGCGAACGCGCGATGGCAAGCCGGTCAAACATCAGCGGCACTGGCGGCAGCTGCGCGACTTGCAAGCGGGGCGGCGACTCTATTTTCGCTTCGTCAAGGCGCGCGATGACCTGCCCTATTTCCAACGCGGCAAGGAGCTGGCGGCGTCTGCAATAGACGTACCACCTTTGTAGGGGCGAGGCGGTGACTCGCCCGATGCGTGAATCCCGCCCCTACGACGTGCTTGATCGCTCTCTGCCTTTGACACTGGCCTGTGCTATAGTGTCCTCAAATTTGTTGACTGCATAACGAGACTCGACCTATGCCAACTTTTGCCAAGCGCGTCGCTCCTTTTGGCACGACGATTTTCACTGAAATCAACCAGTTGGCTGCACAGCACAATGCCGTCAACCTGGGGCAGGGACGCCCCGACTTTGATGGTCCGCAAGAGATCATTGACGCGGCGGTCGCAGCCCTGCGCAGCGACTCGGTCAATCAATATGCGCCCAGTCCGGGTTTGCCAGCCTTGCGTGAAGGCGTCGCCCGCCATGCCGAGGTCTTCTATGGGCTAACTGTCGATCCCGAAAGCGGAGTCATCGTGACAGCCGGCGCGACCCAAGGCGTCTTCAGCGCGATCATGGGCTTGGTCGACCCCGGCGATGAAGTCATCGTCATCGAGCCATATTATGACAGCTATGTTCCGGGCGTGCAGATGGCGGGGGGCGTACCGGTGTATGTGCCGATGCACCCGCCCAACTGGACATTCGACGAAAACGAGTTGCGCGCCGCCTTCAACGACAATACGCGCGCGCTTTTGCTCAATACGCCCAACAACCCGTCTGGCCGGGTCTACAACCGAGAAGAATTGCAGCTGCTGGCCGACTTGTGCATCCAGCACGATGTCATCGTCATCTCGGACGAAGTTTACGAGCATCTCTTTTTCGAGGGGCATCAGCACATCGCCATCGCCTCGCTGCCCGGCATGTTTGAGCGCACGGTGACCATAGGCAGCGCGGGAAAAACCTTCGGCATGACCGGCTGGAAAATCGGCTGGGTGTATGGCGCACCGGAATTGATAACGGGCGTGTGGCGTTCGCACCAGTTTGTCACTTTCGCCACCAACCACCCGACACAGGTGGCGACTGCCTACGCCTTCACGCTGGGCAGCGGCTATTACGAAGAATACCAGGCGCTCTATAGCCGCAAGCGCGACCTGGTTATGCAGGTGATAGACGCCGCGGGCATGAGCGCCATGCAGCCCGAAGGCACCTACTTCATCATGGGCGATTTCTCCGCTGTGTTTGACGGGGACGATGTCCAGTTCTGCAAACACCTCATCGAAGAGATCGGCGTGGCGACCATCCCGCCCTCGGCTTTCTTCAGCGCGCGGCACCGCCATCACGCAGAGAATCATGTGCGTTTTGCCTTTTGCAAGAGCGACGCAACGCTGGAACGCGCGGCCGAGAGAATGCGCCGGCTGCGGTGATTGGCAACACGGGCGAGGCATTGTCTCGCTAGCACGATTCCAGCGAACTGGCACTAGACGCGCAAATCATCAAATGATACAATTGATAGCAACATCCCATTCAACATATTCATCCTACGAATGCTCGATATCAATCTCGGCTCCGACTTCCTGAATTACATCGTACGGCAGGGCTATCAGCCAGGCGACCGCCTGCCCTCCATCCAGGAACTGACGGCTGATACCCACCTGGACATGAGCGCCAACAAGGTGCGGGAGCAGCTGGAAGTGGCGCGGGCGCTGGGCTGGGTAGAAGTGCGCAGCAAGCGAGGCACGCGCGTCAAGGATTATAACTTCACGCCGGCTGTGCGTCTGAGCGCGCTGTATGCCCTGGCTTGTGGCGAGCGTTTCGAGTCTTTCGCATCGCTGCGCAACCATGTCGAAGCTGCTTATTGGAACGAAGCCTGCGCCTTGCTCACCGCCAGTGACTTGTCGGACATGAAAGCCTGCATCGACAGCGCCAACAACAAGCTAGATTCGCCGCCCATTCACATCCCCAACCCCGAGCACCGCCGCTTTCACCTGGGTGTTTTCAAGCGCCTGGACAATGCCTTTGTGCTGGGCATATTGGAAGCCTATTGGGATTTATATGAAGAAGTTGGCGTCAACCGATATATGGATTATGGCTATCTGCGGCGCGTTTGGGATTATCATGCGCGCATCTTGCAGCTCATCCGCGTCGGCGAATTTGACTTTGCGCGGCAGGCATTTGTTGAACACACGCGGCTGTTGTGGCACGAACGCGACCCAGCCCCGTGGCAGCAGGAAAGTGGCGTCCAGGTGGCGTCGATAACCGATCCAGTATCACTTTTGCGAAAGGAGTGAGGCGCAACACACTGCGTAAACCTCATGGCAATCCAGACAGAACTCCACCAAACGCTAGACAAGCGCGCGCCGATAAGCAACGACTTCGCCTTTTCGGTGGCGACTAAAAATGGCTCTGGCAGCCAGACATCCAACAATGTGCTGGTGATGTCGCTCTTTCGTATGGGCATCCCGGTCAACGGCAAGAACCTCTTCCCTTCCAATATCAAGGGATTGCCGACCTGGTACACCATTCGCGCCAGCAAAGAGGGCTATACGGCGCGCAAGGAAATCACCGAGGTTGTGGTCGCCTACAACAACGATACGGCGCCCGAAGATGTGATGAACCTGCCACCGGGCGGCGTCTGCATCACCACCGACAAAATCGCCCGCATCATCCGCCAGCGCGATGACATTTCCTATTATGTAATCCCTGTCACGAAGCTGATGCGGCAGGCGACTGTGCCGTCGGCATTCCGCAAGCTGGTGGAGAACATGACCTATGTCGGCGCTGTCGCCCAGCTATTCGATATTCCGCTGGACCTGATTTACCAGGTGCTGCTGGACAATTTCAAGGGGCGTGAAAAACCAGCCAAGATGAATCACGATGTCATCAAACTGGCGTATGACTGGACGGCGGAGAATATCGTCAAGAGCGACCCCTACCATTTTGAGCGCATGGATGGAACGCAGGGCAAGATCATGATGACAGGCAACGATGCTGGCGCGCTGGGCGCAGTTTTCGGCGGCGTCAATGTCGTAGCCTGGTATCCCATCACGCCATCGACCAGCTTTGTAGATGGCATCATCGGCTTCCGCAACCTGCGTCAAACAGAAGCTGGCGAAAACACCATCGCCATCGTGCAAGCCGAAGACGAATTGGCGGCGGCTGGCATCATCACCGGCGCGGGCTGGGCTGGCGCACGCTCGTTGACCAGCACCAGCGGTCCCGGCATCAGCCTGATGGCGGAATTCGCCGGCCTGGCTTACTTCGCCGAAATCCCGACTGTATTTTGGAATATCACGCGCATGGGACCGAGCACCGGTTTGCCCACGCGCACCAGCCAGGGCGACCTGCTTTTCACACACTTTCTGGGACATGGCGACAGCCGCCAGATTTGCCTGCTGCCGGGCAATCTGAAAGAAGCCTTTGAATTCGGCTGGCGTTCCTTTGATATTGCCGAGTCCCTGCAAACGCCGGTCTTTGTCATCAGCGACCTCGACCTGGGCATGAACAACTGGCTGAGCGACCCATTCGACTACCCGGACGAAGCCATCAATCGCGGCAAGCGGCTGGATGAAAATGCTTTGCGCGCCTTCATTGACGATCACGGCAAATGGGGGCGCTACATGGATGTCGATGGCGATGGCATCCCCTATCGCACGGTGCCAGGCACAGCGCATCCTTTCGCCGCGTATTTTGCGCGCGGGACGGGCCACGATGAGATGGCGACCTACAGCGAACGCAGCGACGACTGGATCGAGAATATGCAGCGCCTGCGCCTTAAGATGGATACGGCGCGCGCCATGCTTCCACAGCCGATCATTGACGACGGGCGCGAAGCCGATATCGGCATCATCACTTTTGGCACGAACGATGAAGCTATCCGAGAAGCGCGCGACTGGCTGGCAAACGAAGGCATCGAAACCAACTACCTGCGCGTGTTGGCGCTGCCACTGGCACCTTCCGTCAGCGACTTCATCGATGCGCACAAGAGCATATTCGTCATCGAAAACAACTTTGATGGGCAGTTGACGCAGCTCATCCGCCTGGAACATCCCGAGAATATCTCGCATGTGCGTCCCTTGGCGCTGGGCGATGGCTTGCCCATGACGCCAAGCTGGATCTACCAGAACCTCATAGAGCAGGAGGGTTAATCATGCCGCCACGCGTAAACCAACTGGGCTTGAAACGAACCGAATATCGAGGCAAACCCAGCACGCTCTGCCCCGGCTGCGGGCACGACTCGATCTCCAATCAACTGATCAGCATGGCGTATGAGTTGGGCTTGGAGCAGCACAACATCATCAAGGTCAGTGGCATCGGCTGTTCAAGTAAAACTCCAGCGTACTTCTTGGGCGGCTCGCACGGCTTTAACGCACTGCATGGGCGCATGCCATCGGTGGTGACGGGTGCCATGCTGGCAAATACCGACCTGGCCTGCATCGCGATCAGCGGCGACGGCGACACCGGCAGCATCGGCATGGGGCAGTTCAAGCATGTCATCCGCCGCAATGTGCCTTTCGTCTACATCATCGAAAACAACGGTGTCTATGGCTTGACCAAAGGGCAATTTTCGGCGACCGCGGACGAAGGACAATTCCTGAAGTATTACGGGACGAATCACATGCCGCCGATTGACCTGGCGCTCGAAGCCGTGATCGCCGGCTGCACATTTGTCGCGCGCAGCTTCAGTGGCGATGCCAAGCAGGTGCAGGCGCTGCTGCAGGCGGCTGTGCGTCATCCTGGCACAGCGGTGCTGGATATCATCAGCCCCTGCGTGACTTTCAACAATGCCGAGACCTCGACCAAGAGCTATCCCTATGGCAAGGACAACGAGATCCCGCTGCACGAGATCCAGATCCTCGCGCCCGACTATGTGCACGCCCAGGACGAGATCACTGTCGAGGATTACGACGAAGGCGATATCATCGATGTGGAGATGCACGATGGCAGCTTCATCCGCCTGAAAAAGCTGGAAAACGACCACGACCCGCGCAACCGACGCATGGCGATTGATGTGCTGGAAAGTTCCCTGCGCGAGCAGATTTTCTCTACCGGGCTGATCTACTACGAAGAGCCGCGCCCGACGCTGGCGCAGACCGAAGAACTGGTGGAAACGCCGCTGGCACAGCTGCGCGCCAAGGACATGCGCCCGCCGAAGTCCGCTCTGGATGGCGTCATGCAGAGGCTAATGCCGAGCTAGACACCGCGCCAAGTTGCAGCAGCCGTAGGGGCGATATTTGTATCGCCCACTCACCCCCCTCAATCCCCCCGACAGGTCAGGGGGAGGCAAATCACGCACGGATTCTGTCGTCATATCGTGTGACAGCCCCTGAAACTCCCCTCTCCGACTCGTCGGGGAGGGGCCGGGGGTGGGGTTAAACAAACTGTTCTGTCCTCTCCGATTCTTCGAGGAGGAATTGGCGGTGGAAGGTTAATACTTCGCCATCGCTGGATCGATCTCGTCCGCCCAGGCCAGGATGCCGCCGGTGACATTGTACATCTTGTCCAGGTCGTAACCGACTTCGGACAGATAGGCGATGCTGTCGGCGCTGCGCACTCCGCTGCGGCAATGCACATATAGAGTCTTGTCGCGCGGGATCTGCCGCAAGACCGTCTCTTCCCACAATGTCCGCCCAGCCTGGATGCCATTCTTCGCCAGTTGGATATCGGGCTTGGGGATGCGCAACGTGCCATCGATAGCGCTGATGTCCCATTCGTGCGGGTCGCGCACATCGATGACGACCACTTCCGAGCCGTTCTCCAGCGCCGAACGCACATCGTGGACTGTGACGGTCTGAATGTCGATATTCGCTGTGTCGTCGACCGCGCTGAATTCGCTGTGATCATGCGCCGGCACGCCGCAGAATTGCTCGTAGTCGATCAGTTCAATGTCTTCTTTGGGGATGCCACAGACCGGGCAATCGGGGTCTTTGCGCAGCTTGATAGTCTGGAAGCTCATCTCCAGCGCGTCAAAGAGCAGCATGCGCCCGATCATCGGCTCGCCAATCCCCAGTAGCAGCTTGATAGCTTCGGTCGCTTGCAGGGTGCCGATCGTGCCCGGCAAGATGCCCAAGACGCCGCCTTCTGCACAGCTGGGGACTAGGCCCGGCGGTGGCGGCTCTGGGAACATGCAGCGGTAGCAGGGACCCTGCTCGCCATAAAACACGCTCAACTGCCCTTCAAAGCGGAAGATGCTGCCGTAGACATTGGGCAGGCCCAGCTTTACGCAGGCGTCGTTGACCAGGTAGCGGGTGGGGAAGTTGTCTGTGCCATCGATGACGACATCCCAGCTTTCGCCAAAGATGCGCAGGGCATTTTCTGATGTAAGCGGCTCGTTGTATTTGACGACCCGAATATCGGGATTCAGATCGAGCATGCGCGCCGCGGCGCTATCCAGCTTGGACATGCCGACTGTGCTGACGCCGTGAATCACTTGTCGCTGCAAGTTGGTGAAATCGACCACATCATAGTCGACCAGACCGATGCGCCCGATGCCAGCCGCCGCCAGATACAGCGCCAGCGGGCTGCCCAAGCCGCCGGTGCCGATCAGCAATACGCTGGATGCTTTCAAGCGGCGCTGACCAACGATACCCACCTCGGGCATGATGACATGGCGACTGTAGCGTTTGACTTCGTCATGGCTCAAATCGGCGAGCCGCTGATGCAATGCTGGCATTGTCACGTCTCCTCACTTACTAATGTCTTCCCCCCAATGCTGTGGGGGGACCGAGGGGGGTTGCCGCCAGCGATGCTTGGGATGATGCGCAGGCTGTCGTCACCGGCGATTTCGGTATCCAAGCCCTGCATGAAGCGGATATCTTCATCGTCCAGAAAGATGTTGACGAAACTGCGCAGTTCGGAGTCGTTGAATAAGTGCGCGCGCAAGTCGGGATGCTGTTCCACGAGATTGGACAGCGCCTCGCCGACTGTGCCGCCAGCGACCTCTATGCTGGCTTCTCCGTCTGTGAAGGCGCGCAGAGGCGTGGGAATGCGGATTTTTGCCATGGGTTTCTCCAAATAGCTTGTGATGCGGGTCTGGTCTTTATACGCGATAACACACACGAATCTTACTCTGCCAACACTCCGCGCGCTGCCATGTCAAGCTCATCAAAAGCGCTGCGGTCGGGTCGCAACTGCCAGGCTCGCATGTCGTTTGCCCGCGCCATCAGCACCGCGGTGATGATATAAACGAAGTTGGGCAGCGCATGCTCGCGATCGTATTCCGAAGGCACAGATGGCGAGTCCGGGTGGCTGTGGTAATAACCGACCAGGCTCAATCCGCGCGCGTCAGCCATGTCTTCCAGACGCATCCAGTCTTGTGGGCGCATGGCATAGCGATGATGCTGCTCGGCTTCTGCAAAGACATTGTCCACTTGTACGATGTCGACAATCTGCATTTGGTCCGCTTCGCCCTTCCCCAGCAAGAAACCGCCGCCTTCGTTGGGATAGGTGGCTTCCAATTGCTCGGCAATTGCACGCTGCAAATCGTGACTGATGTGAATGATCATGTTTTTGCCCTGGTGGCTTTTCCCCACAAAACAAAAGAACCAACCGCTCTGGGTTAGCTCCTCGTGTTCTGACTGGTACTTGTTTACACGAAAGTCAGACAGCGCGCTCCCCCATGCAGCGAGTGGCTCTGGCACAGCAACAAAGACAGGCGCATTTCATCCCTGTTTGTCTGGCGGTCGCAACTGTCCGGGAAGCATACATAATGCATAGCCTAGCAAGAAAAACACGGTATGGCAACGCCGGGTTATCCATATTGTCCGCATGGTTGGCGAGTGCTATACTAGCGCGCATTGTGTTTTGACAAACGCGGCACGCAAGGAGAAAGCGCAGATGGCGAATCAAGGTGGCTTGGAAGGCATCGCCGTTGCCGATATCACAACCAGCTTTGTAGACGGCAGTGTGGGCGAATTGATTTACAGCGGTTATCGAATTGAAGACCTTGCCGAAAACGCCACATTTGAAGAAGTATTGTTTCTGCTCTTTCATTCGCGGCTGCCAACGCGCCAGGAATATGAAGAGCTGCGCGCGACCATCGCCGCCAATGCCGCCATCCCTGACGCGATCATTACCATGCTGCAGTCGCTGCCCAAAGCTACCTCAGCCATGGCCGCCCTGCGCACAGCTGTTTCCATGCTTTCGGCTTTTGATCCCGATGCGGAAAACCTGCTCGACAAAGATTTGGCTGCTTGCAAAGCCCTGCGCTTGACCGGGCAAATCATGACCATCTGCGCAGCCTGGATGCGCATCGTGCGCGGCCAAACGCCTGTAGAACCACGCAGCGATCTGGGAGTCGCGCAGAACTTCGTCTATATGATGAGCGGCGAAGAGCCAGACGCGACCGCCAGCGCCGCGCTGGATGTCTATCTGGTGCTGCTGGCCGAGCACGGCATGAACGCCAGCACATTTGCTGCCCGTGTGGTCACTGCGACTGGCTCGGACCTGCATAGCGCAATCGTGGCTGGCATCGGCGCGCTGAAAGGTCCTGCGCATGGTGGGGCCAACTCCGCAGCCATGAACATGTTCCTGGAAATCGGCGAAGTGGACAATGTTGTGCCCTGGTTCGATGCCAATATCAAGTCGGGCAAGCGGCGCATCATGGGCATCGGCCACCGCGTCTACAAAGCACCCGACCCCCGCGCAGCCATCCTCAAGCGGCAAGCAAAGGCGCTGGCAGACAACAGTGGCGACCGAAAATGGTTTGATATCGCCGACAAGCTGGCAGAGACCGCCCGCGCCGATGATTACTTTATCCAGCGCAAGCTATACCCCAATGTCGATTATTACAGCGCCATCGCCCTGTACACGCTCGATCTCGATGTCGATATGTTCACGCCGCTCTTTGCCATGGCGCGCATTGCCGGCTGGGCAGCGCATGTTATCGCGCAGATGGGCGGCCGGCTGATCCGCCCCAAAGCCAATTATGTGGGTCCGCGCGATCTGCCCTGGCTACCCCTGGACGAGCGCTAGGCGATTTGCCCCGCCGCCAGCCCCTGTGCTAGGCTTTGCTTGCAAGTTGCGATGGGTTTGGCGAGATGATCCCCTATAAAATCGTCGGCACAACAGCCTACCGACCCTATGTGGCATTCTTCGTCACGGTCGGCAATGTCGCCGCTTTTGCCCTCATCGTCGCCTACGCATTCCTGGGCGGACTGCCGCTGGAGGAAGTTTATCGCAACTATGCGCTGGATGTCTGCGCGGTGTTTGAACAGCCACTGACCGAGACCTTGCTGGATGGCGCGCGCAGCATTTTCTTGCACATGAGTTTCGTGCATCTAACATCCAACCTGATTATTTTTTATGTCTTTGGATCGCGCATAGAAGAGCACCTGGGACGTCTGCGCTTCCTGGCATTTTATCTGCTGGTTGGCTTCGGCGGACATCTCGGGCAGTTGTTCTTTGGCGCGGGCGGCTGCCCAGAGCCACAGGTCATGGTCGGCTCGAGCGGGGCGATATCGGGCATCATCGGCGCGTTTCTGTTTTTGTTCCCCACCGCGCGCATCAAGTCAAAAATAGTTATCCTTTCGGTCTTCAAATATGATGTAGATGTGCCAGCCTGGGTCTATCTGATTTACTGGTTCTTCCTGCAGTTCTTTTACCAGGTGGGCTCAGTCGCGCCGCGCATCAATGTGCACTGGGGACATGTTGGCGGCTTCATCTGTGGGCTGGCGCTGATCTTTCTGCTGTCCCTCTTCATCCCGCCGCCACGACCGTTTCGATAAACTTGCGCGAAACCGCGTCGCCGTGCTATCGTATAGGCATTCAGGAACACTGAGGGATGTGCCATGTTTCCCCTAACAGTCGTAGGACGCGACAAGACGATCCCCAAAGCGGCGCTGGCGCTCATCGCGATCAATCTGCTGGTGTTCTTGTGGGAGCTTTCTGTGGACGCGCGCGGCGACGGCTTCTTGCTGGAAGCGCTGCGCAATTATGGGCTGGAAGTTTGCAAGATCGGTGAGCAATCGCTGCTGACCACGACTTTGGACAGCTTCCGCAGCTTGTTCTTGCACAGCAGCATCGCCCATGTGCTGGCGAATATGTGGTTCCTGTATCTGTTCGGGGGGCTGGTCGAACGCTATCTGGGCAGCCTGAAATTTGTGCTGGCGTTTCTGGGGTTTGGCGCAATTGCGACGTTGGCGCACATCGCGTTGGGCAATACAGCGTGCAGCATTTCTGATACGGGGTTGGTCATCGGCGCGAGCGGCGCGGTGGCAGGGGTGATGGGCGGCTTCCTGGTCATCAAACCTGGAGCCAAGGTAAAGACCATGCTGGGCTTCTTCCGCCCCTTTGTTTGGTCGGTCAATTTGCCAGCTTATTTGTTCCTGGGCTATTGGCTGCTGATGGATATCTTGCAGCAGATCGGCTGGGTCGGCATAGAAACCGATGTCGCGCACTGGGCGCATATCGGCGGATTTTTGTCCGGGCTGGTGCTCGTATTCCTGGCGGGATTTTTCAAACCACTGCCCAAGCCCGACCCGCTGGAACACCTGGCGGAGTGATCGCCCCTAGAGCGATGGCACATAAAAGATAATCAGGTTGGCAACGATCTGGCACATCCAGGCAGCAGCCAGTCCGTTGCGCATCCGCACATAAACATAAAGCCAGTTCATCATCAAGAGCAGCACGATAATCACCGCCGATACCGCCGGCAGCAGGGTCACGGCCTCCCACATCACCGGGAAGAAGAGCACGATATTCCACAGCGTGGCCAGCAAGCCGACGATCCAAAAGGCCAACTGTCCCTGCAGCAAACCACGAAAGAACAACGTCTCGGCCAGCGGCATGACAAAGACCAGAAAAGCCAGCAGGCTGCCCGGCGACATCTCGGGGAACAGGCGGTCGGCGGTCGGCGCGAGCACATGTTCGCTGAGAAAGACCAAAAAAGGGATGCCCAGCAGGACGCCGAAGAGAATGCCCCAACCGATATCGTCCGGGCTCTCCTGGTTTATGCGCTCCATATTGCCCAACAGCCAGCTCAAGACACTCACGCCAGCCAGCGCCCCCCAAGCCAGCGCATAACGGAATTCGACGCTTTCTGGCAGCAGGGGCGTCAGACCGATGCTCAAACCGGCGGCGATGATGAAGCCGAAGAAGGGGTCGGTCGCGCCGCGCTGCTGGATGCGGGCGGCTGTCCTGGTTCGCGGCGGCGGTTGGCTTTCTGGCGGCGTTTCGCTCGCGTCGGCATCGTCTTCGTCACGGATGTGTTGAAGCGGGTCGAAAGGCGCTTCGGGCATCATGACAAGAGCGCGCCCACTGCCTTTACGACTTTGTCAATTGCCGCTCGGTCGATCCAATAATGGGTGCGCAAACGAAATTGTCCTTGTTCGCCGCCATAAGGCGAAATCAAAATCTGATGGTCTTCGCGCAGAGTCTTCGCCAACTCATGCGGAGTGACGCCTGCCGAAGCATGCAGCGAAAAAAAGACGAAGTTGGTACTTTGGCTTTTTATCTTTACGCCGGGGATTTCGCTCAAGCCTTCCGCCAGCAGCTGGGCATTGTCGTGGTCATCGCGCAGCCGCAGCCGCATCTCGTGCAAGGCGATCAAGCCAGCCGCAGCCAGGATTCCCGCCTGGCGCATACTGCCACCCAAGACCTTGCGCGCGCGGCGGGCTCGTCTGATAAAAGCGGCATCGCCCACAAGCACCGATCCAACCGGCGCGCACAGCCCTTTCGACAAACAGAATGTCAGCGAATCGGCGTCTTTTGCCAGGGTTTTCGCCTCGACATCAAAAGCCGCAGCCGCGTTGAAGATGCGCGCGCCATCAATATGAAAACGCAGACGATTGCGCCGTGCAAAGTCAGCCACCTGCGCCGTGTATTCAGCAGAGAGGGGGACGCCACCCGCGGCATTGTGCGTATTTTCGATTGCCACCAGACGTGTCACCGGCATATGTTCATCGTCAGGGTTGATAGCAGCCTGGAGGTCGTCCAGGCAAATTGTCCCATCGGCTTGAACCGGCACAGTATGGGGGAGGATACCGCCCAACTGCGCCATGCCGCCCTGCTCATAGCGGAATATATGCGAAGTATCGCCGACGAGGATGGATTCGCCCCGCCCACAATGCGCCAGCAACGCGCAGAGATTGCCTTGGGTGCCGCTGCTCACGAAGACAGCCGCTTCCTTGCCCAGCAGCGCCGCCGCATCCGCCTCCAGCTGGTTGACTGTCGGGTCATCATGATAGACATCGTCGCCAACAGCCGCCTTCGCCATCGCCTCGCGCATGGCGGGTGTGGGATGCGAAACAGTGTCGCTGCGCAGATCGATCGTTTTCATGCTGCGGCTCAACCAAAGGACTGCACCTATCTAACGAAACAGTAGAGCGAAATCGCCGAATTTGCAATAGCGCAATGACGCGAGTATATGCGGGCGAGCTGCCGGTGCCATGGCAATGCGACCGAGAGATTTTTCGCTCCCCACCAACTTTTCGGGGGTAGCGAGGGGATAAAATGCGTTAGAATCTTGGTTGCACAGTGATGAAAGCGAAGACAAGAATGTCCAGCCTATGAACCCGCAGGCGGCAAGTTCAGAAGCGTATCAGCAAAGCGCAAGCGCCGCACTGAAGGAGTTCGGCACAGACAAGTCGCTGGGCTTGCCCCCAGAAGCTGTGCAAGCGCGCCTGGAAGTGCATGGAAGCAACGCCCTGCCCAGCGACCAAGGCGTGAATTGGGCGCAACTGATCCTGGCGCAATTCACCGATATCATGGTCATCATCCTCATTGTGGCCGCCTTGATATCCGCGCTGCTGGGAGAAGCCACCGATGTCATCGTCATTCTCGCTATCGTTGCGCTGAATGCCTTGTTGGGCATCTATCAGGAATATCAAGCCGAGCAGGCGCTGGCAGCGTTGAGCCGGCTGCAAGTGCCACAGGTGCGCGTGCGGCGCAGCGGGAAAGTCCTGGAAATCAGCGCCGAAGACCTGGTGCCGGGCGATATCGTTCTCTTGGCAGAAGGAGACCGCGTGCCAGCCGATGGCCGGCTGATTGAGGCGATCAACCTGCGCATTGAAGAAGCCGCGCTGACCGGCGAGTCGCTGCCGGTGGACAAGCAGATTAACGCGCTTTTGGGCGAAGCGGCCACCGCGTTGGGCGACCGCAACAACATGGCGTTCATGGGCACGGAAGTGACTTATGGGCGCGGAGAGCTGCTCGTGACGGCGACGGGCTTGCGCACGGAGATCGGCAATATCGCCACCATGCTGCTGCAAGTCGAGGCGGGAACCACGCCTTTGCAGCGGCGCTTGAACCAACTGGGGCGCATTTTGGCGACGGCAGCGCTGGTTGTGGTCGCCATCGTCTTCTTTGTGGGCTTCTTCGTACAAGGCATCCCCGCCGAGCAGATGTTTCTCATCGCGATAAGCCTGGCTGTGGCGGCTGTTCCAGAGGGGCTGCCGGCCATGGTTACGATTGGCTTGTCGCTGGGCGCAAACCGCATGGTCAAACGCAACTCCCTGATCCGCCGCTTGCCCGCTGTCGAGACTCTCGGTTCGGTCAGCGTCGTCTGTTCGGACAAGACCGGCACATTGACCAGGAACGAAATGACCGCGTCTATCCTCGTACTGCCAGAGCAGGCGGATATCCGCATTGAAGGCAGCGGCTACAATTTGCAAGGCGAGCTGCTTTCAGACGGCGCGCCGCTGGACATAGAGGCAAATCTCGCCGCGCAGCGCATGTTGGCGGCCATGGCGCTATGCACGAATGGATACCTGGAAGCGCAGCCAGGCGCGAACGCTTTCAAAGTGGTCGGCGACCGCACCGAGGCGGCGTTGCTGGTGGCGGCTCGCAAGGCTGGCTATACGCGCGAAGAGCTGGAAAAAGAATTGCCGCGGGTGGCGGAACTGCCCTTTGCCAGCGATCGCAAAGCCATGACGACTGTGCATGAAGTCGCCGGCAAAAATGCCCGCCTGCTCTTCCCCGGCGCGCGCTATATCGCTATCTGCAAAGGCGCGCCCGACCGACTGATTCACTGGTCATCCAGGCAGCAGAATCCAGAGGCAATCGCCGACCTGGACGACTCAGCGAGCGAGGCCTGGCAACAGCGCGTCGATGACATGGCGCAGAATGGCTTGCGACTGCTGGGCATTGCCTGGCGGGGGCTGGATGCGCTGCCGGACGAAATCACGCCCGGGCTGGAGCGCAATTTGACGCTGGTCGGCTTGGTCGGCATCTTGGATCCGCCGCGGCCAGAAGCCAAACTGGCGGTGCAGCGGGCGCGAGAAGCCGGCATCCGCACCATCATGATTACCGGAGATCATGCTCTGACCGCCGAGGCGATCGCGCGCGACCTCAACATCATCGGCGCAGACGAGCGAGCCATCACGGGCCTGGAACTGGAGGACATGGACGATGACGAACTCGGCGCTGCCATTGCCGGGGCAGCTTGCTTCGCGCGGGTATCGCCAGCCGACAAGCTGCGTTTGGTGCGCGCGCTGCAGGACCAGGGCAAGATCGTCGCCATGACAGGCGATGGCGTCAATGATGCGCCCGCCTTGAAGCAGGCGGATATCGGCGTGGCCATGGGCATCACTGGCGCTGATGTCAGCAAGGGCGCGGCGGCCATGGTTTTGACTGACGACAATTTTCGCTCCATCGTCGCCGCGATCGAAGAAGGGCGCGCCATTTACGACAACATCAAAAAGTTCATCAAATATATGCTCAGCTCCAATGTGGGCGAGATTCTGGTGATGTTCGTGGCTTTGCTCATCAACCTGCCCATCCCGCTGCTGGCGATACAGATTCTGTGGATCAACCTGGTTACCGATGGTTTGCCAGCTATCGCGCTGGGTTTCGAGCCAGCCGAAAAAGGCGTCATGCAGCGACGACCCCGGCCCACCAAGGAAAGCATATTCGCGCAGGGCACAGGTGCGCACATTGTGCTGGTCGGCGTGCTCATCGCGGCGCTGACGCTGGTGAGTTATGTCTGGGGATACAGGACAATCGGCCTGGACGGCTTCAGCCCATCGCTGCGCTTGGAAAGGCTGGGACGCGCGGAAGTAGTCGCCTTGGCTGGCGAAGAAGCGGCACCTGTGGCCTGGGACAACTGGTCAAGCGGCGAGCGAGTGGCCTTCCTGGGCGTGGCAGTGGGCGATGCGCCGGCCGGATTTCTGGAAGAACATGGCGAAAAACCAGGCCGGCATCTGCTGAGCCAGGCTGAGCGAATCCCACGCACTATCGCCTTCACCGTGCTGGCATTCACCCAGATGTTCCAGGTCGTGGCGATCCGCGCTGGCGACCGCAGCACATTTTGGCAAGCCCACTTCAAAGGCAATGCGCTGATGTTCTGGGCGGTGCTTTCGACATTCATCTTGCAGTTAGTGGTGATTTATGCGCCCTTCTTCCAACCGCTCTTTGATACCGCTGCGCTCGATAGCAGCCACATCATCGTGTCGGTCTTGGCGGGCTTGCTGGTATTGGTCTTCGTCGAGATCGAGAAAGCGGCATTCCGACGCGTTTGGCAGCCGGCTTCAACAGGGCAGGATGTAGCCTAGCTCGATCAATCTGTCGATGACCAGGCGGGCGTTGTCGGCGGCGGTGGTGCCTTCGGCAGTCAGCGTGAATTCGGGATTGAGCGGCGGCTCGTAGGGGTCGTCGATGCCCGTAAAGCCCTTGATTTCGCCGCGCCGCGCTTTGGCGTACAAGCCTTTGACATCGTGCGCCTCGACATATTCCAGCGGCGTGGCCATGTGAATCTCCATGAAGCCAGCGCCGACCAGATTGCGCACATCCTGGCGGGTCGCACGGTAGGGGCTGATGGCGGCGCAGATGACCAGTCCACCGTGGCGCACAATCTCGCTCGCCACATAGCCGATGCGGCGGATGTTGGTATCGCGGTCGGCTTTGCTGAAGCCCAGCCCCTTTGATAGATGCGTGCGCACGACATCGCCATCCAGCAGAGTTACATTGCGCCCGGCTTCCAGCAACAAGTTGAGGATGTGCTCGGCTGTGGTAGATTTTCCCGAGCCGCTCAAGCCAGTGAACCACAAGCAGACGCCTCGGCGATGACGCGGCGGATAACTCTGCGCCAGGATCTCTGCGACTTCCGGGCGTGAAAACCAGGCCGGCAGGGGAACGCCCGCCCCCAGGTAGTCTTCTCGCACCTGCGTGCCCGAGATTCTACGCGTACGAGCGTCGGGCGGCAGCTTGGCGCTCTCTTCATAGCGGTCTTCGTCTTCCAGATAAACCATCTCGGTGAAAGGCACAGCTTTTACGCCGATTTCATCTGCATGCCGCACGACCAGATCCTGGGCATCGTAAGGACCATAGAAAGGCTGGCCGCTGGAGTCGCTGCCTGGTCCAGCGTGGTCGCGCCCGACAATGAAGTGATTTGCGCCATAATTGCGGCGGATGATGGCATGCCAGACAGCTTCGCGCGGTCCGCCCATGCGCATGGCTAGCGGCAGCAGAGACAGCAAGCTGCGGTCGGCTTGGTAATAGTTGTCAATGAGCGTCTTGTACACCCGCACGCGCGTGTAATGGTCGACATCGCCGGGCTGGGTCATGCCCACGACCGGGTGCAGCAGCAGCACGCCATCGACGGCGGCGGCGGCGCGTTTGGTCAAGGCTTCGTGCACGCGGTGCAGCGGATTGCGCGTCTGGAAAGCCACGACATTGGGATGCCCATAGCTTTCCAGTTCGGCGCGAGTCTGGGTGGGCGTTCGGCGCAGCTCGGCGAAATCCAAATGGGGCGGCAGCTGCAGGACCTCCAGCCGTCCGCTGATGTGGCAGCGGCCCCAGCGGTGCATCTCGGCGATGATGGGGTGTCGCGCGTCAAACTTGCCGAAGACGGCTGCGGCTGTCGATTCCAGGTCCCATTCAACCATCTCTTCTATCTGTTGGATGGCCAACAAGTTGTTGCGGCTGTCGCGCAGAGCGACTTGCATGCCCGGCTGCAGATCGGGATTCGGCTCGACCGGCAGCGTGATGGGCATAGGGAAGAGTGTGCCATCAGCCAGGCGCATGGTATCCAGCACACTGCGAAAATCGGCTTCGTTCATGAAACCGCGCAAGGGCGAAAAAGCGCCAACAGCCAGCAATTCCAGATCGCAGACGATGCGAGGGCTCACCTGGATCGAGGGCAGTGTATTGGCAAAAGCGGTCTTTTGCAGCAACTGCTCGCGCGGGACAAGCAGGTCGACAAGCTCGCCAGCATAGGGCGAGATCAACTGTGGCATGGAGAACTCCGAAAGTATCTGGGCGCAGCGGCGCGATTGTAGCACAGCGGACGGGCGAAGGCAGAGGGCAGGTTCAGTCCGCGCGGTCGATGCCAGACAACTTGCGTCCGAAGAAGACCAGCACGATGCTCAGCGCATACAGCGTCAGCAGCGGCGCCATCACCAGGAACATATTGACGGGGTCGATGGTCGGCGTGATCAAGGCGGCGGCGATCGAAGCGCCCACCACAGCAATGCGCCATTGCCGCACCAGTGTGCCTGCGCTGACCAGCCCCAGCAACGATATCACGAAAAAAATTAGCGGCGTCTGAAAAGCCACGCCCATCCAAAACAGCAGCGATGTGACAAAACTGATGTAGCCATCCGCCGTCCACTCGGGCTCGAAGATCTGCGCTTGAAACTCATTGAGGAAGCCCAGCGCCGGCGGCATCAAAATGCGCCAGGCAAAGACAACGCCGATGATGAAGAGCGCCGTCGTCGCCGGAATAGACAGCAATACATACCGTGTTTCTTTGCGCGTCAAACCGGGCAAGATGAACATCAAGAGTTGATAGGTGACCATGGGGATGGACAGGATGCCCCCCACCATCAGCGCGACCTTGAAGTAAATCAGGATGTTGCCGGTTGGGTCGAGGATGACCAGCTCGCAACTGTTGACGCCGGGTATGCGGCAATAGGGCTCTTGCAGCAGCATCAGCACGCGGTCGGTGAAGAAGACGCCGACGACTGTGCCGACCACCAGCGAAAGCACTGCTCGCGTCAGCCGATGGCGCAGCTCGTCCAGATGCTCAAAGAACCCCATGCGGAGTTCATGACCATCTTCAACCTCGTGCAGCTCGGCGGCTTCTGTCATGCCTTGTCCTGCTCGCCAGCGCCGGACCAACTGCCCAGGTCGGGCGCGCTGCCGTTGGAGCGGCCGGCTGCGGTTGCCTCGCCGCTCCAGCTGCCCATTGGGACAGGTTCGGGCGCGGCTGGCTGGCTGGCTGGGGCGCTTGTCGTCGCTTTGGCTGGCTGCTTGACGGCTGGTTTTTGCGCCGAGGATTTTGGCTTGGGCTTCTTCTGGTTGAGCGCGTCGCTGACTTCCTGCACGCTATCGATATCCTTTTTGACTTCATCCAGCGAGTCTTGCACGGGCTTGGTCAGCGGTTTGGCGGCGGCGGCGATGCTGCGGTTGAGATTCTGGCGGGTTGGCGGCTCTTTGGGCAACTTGATGTCGACGCCGGCATCGTCAAATTCTTTCTGCACGATATCGACAGTTTCCGCCCAGATCTTGCGGAACTTGGCGACATGCTGCCCGAGCACATACGACCAGTGGATCATGCGCTTGGGGCCGGCGAAGACCAGCATGATTAAGAGGATCGCCACAAATTCCCACGCGCCGACGCCCAGGATATTCATGCGCCCTCCGTCTCTGGTTCTGGCTCTGCTGCCGGGGCAGCTTGCGCAGTGTCTGCCGTCAGCGCGCCCAGCACGCCGTGCACAAAGCTGTGGGCATTTTCCGCGCCAAAGCGACGCGCCAACTGCACAGCCTCGTTGACGATGACAGGCACGGGCGTATGTCGCTGCTGCATGAGATGTTCATAAAATGCCATGCGCAGGATATTCCTGTCGATGACCGCCACCTGGTCGATCGGGAACTCCGGCGCGTATTCTTGCAGCACCGTATCGATGGCCAGCTTGTTTTCCAACACACCTTGCACCAGCCGGCGGATGACGGGACGCACTTGTCGAGAATCGGCGCTTGCATAGAAGTGCGTGTCCATCACAGCAGCAAGAGAATGGCCGGTCGTGTCCAATTCATACAGAATTTGCAGGCTGGCTCGCCGCGCAATCGATCGATCGGTGCGGCTGATCTCTGGCTCGACCAGCTCCGATGTGATTGCAAGTTCAGCTTCTTCCGGCTGCAGATGCATCAACGGCAGGGGAAGCTCTACCCGAATGCCCTCGCTCACGCTGCCTCACAATCGCTTGTCCGCCAAAGTCACCATCAGTATAGCCCAAAGCGCGTGCCTTATCCATAGCAGCGACTGGCGGGGAGAGTCAATTTGTGTGGATACGGTAATCAAGCCCCAGCCCCTTCCCCCAGAACGAGGGAAGGGGAGTTTTATCAGCGATGCAAGCAGGTTTTGAAGCCCCTCCCTCATTTTGGGAGAGGGGTTTGGGGTGGGGGCTCCAGCCTTCACGCGCTGGCAGACGGCGTTTACAATGCCAGTGCAGGCAGCCCCTGAACGCGAGGTCATTTTGTGATGTCGGCTCGGCATAGTCCAGCGGAACAACCGGCGCTGGTCGTCGAAAATATCAGCAAATTCTTCCACCTGCCCCAGCCACCGCTCTGGAAGCGGCTGCTGGGCGCGCGCGTGGAGCTGCCGGCGCCGGGCGAGCTGCCGGTCATCAGCGAGGGCGAAAAAGCGCCTGTCGCCGCTGTCGATCATGTGTCATTCACGATTGAACGAGGCGAGATCTTCGGTGTGCTGGGACCCAATGGATCTGGCAAGTCAACCTTGATCCGCCTGATCTCCACCTTGCTGACAGCCGACCGCGGCTGCGCGAGGATCTTTGGCATCGACATCCGCGCCGACGAAATGGCTGCCAAGCAATTGATCAGCCGCGTGTCTGTGGATGCGGCTTTCTTCAAAAAGCTCAGCCCGATGGAGAATCTCTTGTATGGCGCGCGGCTTTATGGCGTAACAGGCGCAGAAGCCAAAGTAAAAGCCTATGATATCCTGGGACGGCTGGGCTTGAAACGCGCGACCTATACTGAGCCAATGGAAGAAATGAGCCGCGGCATGCAGCAAAAAGTCGCTATCGCCCGCGCCTTTTTGACTTCGCCCATTTTGCTGCTGCTGGACGAGCCAACCACCGGGCTGGATCCGCGTTCCAAGCGGGAAGTGCGCGCCTTCATTGAAGAATTGCGCGATTCGCACGATGCGACTATTTTGATCACCACGCACGACATGGAAGAGGCCGACCTGCTTTGCGACCGCGTCTCGGTGATTCACGAAGGTCGACTGGTGGCCACCGATACGCCCGCCGCGCTCAAACGCAGCATCGCCACCAACGGCGAGCAGCCCACACTGGAAGATGTCTTCATGCGCCTGACCGGCGAAAAGCTGGTGGACCGCGACGCCGCCGAAGCGCCGGGGGCCTGACGGGGGAGCCCACCCATGCCAAACAAGCTGCGCCGCGGTATCGCTTCCCTGCGCCTGGAGCTATTGCAATCGTATGGATTTATGGCGCGCAATTGGCACCTGACCAAGCGCTATTGGGGCTGGGAGGTGGTGTGGTTCTTCTATTCATTGACCAGCGGGCTGTCTGTGGTGTTCATCGCGCAAGGGGCCGAGGCGCTGACAGGCAGTGCGCCCGGCTTTGATGTCCAATACCTCACCATGTATCTCATCATCGGCACATTGGTTTGGCGTTATTTGTCGAATATCTTCATGCTCACCAGCGAAGTAATCGCCTGGGAACGTTGGGAAGGCACGATTGAATACACCTTGATGGCGCCAGTGCAACGATGGGTGCACCTGGTCGGCCAAACTGGCTATTCGCTGATCTACAGCTTGATCACGACACTGGCGATCGGCATCGCCATGGCGCTATTTTTCGAGCTGGATTTGGCAGATGCCAATCTGCTGGGCGCGGGCGCAGTCATCTTGGCCGGCAGTCTGTCGCTGATCGCCATCGGCATCGTCGCCAGCATCTTGCCGCTGCTCTACCCGGAACGCGGCGCGCAGATGACCAGTGTGGTCGAAGCATCGTTCTTGCTGATTTCGGGTGTGTATTATCCCATCACGGTGCTGCCCGAATGGATGCAAGCCATCGCCGTGATATCGCCCGTTACCTTCGTGCTGGATGGGACGCGGGCGGCTGTGCTGGAGGGCGCGGGCATAGCCGAGTTGTGGCAATACATCCTGCCGCTGCTGATATTGGGCGTGTTGGCGCTACCGATTGGCTTGCGATTGTTCCGCGCGGCGGAGAATTATGCCAAACGCACTGGCCGGCTCAAACGAGTCGGCTAGGACCACCAGGTGCGGCGCAGCAGATCGGCATAATTGTCGCCAGGCGTGATCTGTCCGAGCAGGCTGGCTTGTTTAGCCCCGGTCAGCGCGGGCAAAGTGCCCCCCCGCCCATGCCAGGTTTCGTGCGCCAGCACAGCAAACACCAAAGCCTCTTTGAAGTCGCTGTCCATGCCGATGTCTTCGTGCGTCATCACGCGGGCCGGATGCAGCAACTGCCGCAACATGCGCACCATCACGGGGTTGCGCCGTCCGCCACCGCCCAAGATCACTTCAGCAATTGGCGCGGGCGCGAATCGCTGGTAGGCATCGGCGATATTGGATGCGGTCAAGGCTGTCAACGTGGCGATGATGTCTTTGGCGTCCAAACCGCGCGCCAAAGCAGCCTGCACAATCTCTCTCGCCGCGGCGCTCCCGAAGGTCTCGCGGCCGGTGGTTTTGGGATAACCCCGCTGGTAATAGGGATGAGCCAGCAGCTCGTCCAGCCACTCTTCATTAAGCCTGCCCTGCTCCGCCAATTTGCCATCCCGATCATAAGTCTGCGCGCCATCTGTGAGTTGCGCGACAGCCATATCCAGCAGCGCATTGCCAGGTCCCGTGTCGAAGGCGATTGGCGGAGAATCACTATCAGACGAGGGCGGTAAGAATGTCACATTGCCCATCCCGCCGATATTCTGTATGGCGCGCCAGCGATTTGGGTGGCGCAGCAGCAGCCAGTCCACATAACTGGCAAGTGGCGCGCCTTGCCCACCGGCGGCGATGTCACGGGCGCGGAAGTTGCTGATGGTGGTGATGCCCGTGCGCTCGGCGATGACAGCCGCTTCGCCGATTTGCAGCGACGCGCAAACTTCGCCTGTGGGCAGCGCATTGTGCCAGATTGTCTGCCCGTGCGACGCGATGAGATCTACAGAATCCGCCGCCAATCTCGCCAGTTCGAGCTGCCGCAGGACACAATCCGCGAAGACTCCTGCCAACTCGACATGCAGGTTGGCGATGGCCGGCGCGTGGCTCTGGCGTGGATCGCAACTGTGCAGGATGCGTTCGCGCAGATCCCGCGAATAGGGATAGGTTGCGCCGCTGATGATGTCCGCGCGTAACTGGCCCGGCTGTCCGCGCACCGCGCAAACGGCGACATCGACGCCATCAGCGGAAGTGCCCGACATCAAGCCGACAATGATCATGCAGCCAATGCGACAGGTTTGCGTTTGGCTTTATCACCGCGCAGGCTGCGCCGGGCGATTCGCTGCATTGCCCAGCCCGATGCGATGACAACGATGCACAAGTAGACTTGCCACCAGAGCGAAGAGCGGAACAGATCGTCCAGGTCCAGCGCGAGAGCGGCGTACACAGCAAGCGCTGGCGGCAGAACAATCGCAAGGACATGCGTGAATAACCAGAATCTTGCGCCGACTGCTTTGCGCAACAACCATATTGCTTGCACGGCGGCGAGGCTGATCACCAACGGTATGCTCGGAACGGCGACATAGCGAATACTGCTCACACTGGGACCCAACTCAAATCCCCAGCCGAACTGGAAGTGGGCGGTCAAATCAATGCAGGCCTGGAAGAGCAGCGCACCCAGCAGCCCGCCGAGGACAGAAACTCGCCACCAACCGCGCATGTCCAGCTTCAGCGTCTTGGACACAATCAACTGCTGCACGATCCCGACGCAAAATCCTGTTGCTATGCCAAATGACACAATCCCGAAGAAGGCATCGGCAGCCCAATCAGCCGGGTTTGGCGAGCCGCTGACCAACCTGAAGACTTCCAGCCCGCCGCCAAACAGCAGCACACCCAAGCCAAAAGCCGGCAGCCAGACGCAGTTGCCGGCGATAAACCACAGTGCGGCGAAGTCGCGAAACTGGGGCTTGGCGATCATTTTGTGGACTCCTGCGCTAACGGACGATATGCAGGCGCAAGGATGTCAGTATGCGCCAGACAGACTAGCTTGATTCGACATAGCGCTTGAAGTTGTCGAGGATCGCTTGCCAGCCAGCTCGCTGCATATCGACCGGGTGCTCGGATTCGGCATCGAAACAGGTGGTGACTTGCGTCCCCGCGCCACGATCTTCAAATGTGGTTTGGACTTTTCGCCCATTGGTCAGCGAATAGGCCACCCGGACTCCATCTTGCACCTCGTCATAAGTCGCTTCAAAGTCGAAACCCATGCTGCCGTCCTTGGCTTCCATGCGCGTATGCAAGCGTCCGCCTGCGCGCAGGTCGACTTCGGCGCTCGGGCAGCACCAGTCAGCGCTGGCGAAGTTCCAGTTGACGATGTGTTCGGGGTGATTGTAGCAAGTCCAGACGAACTGGCGGGAACGCTTGACAAGGCATTCGACGACAATCTTCTCGCTCATCGACTTCCCTTCTCGAAAGTTATTCAAGCAGTTCAAAATAAGGCGGAGAGGACAGGATTCGAACCTGCGGTACCCTATGACAGGTACAACCGCTTAGCAGGCGGCCCCAATCAACCACTCTGGCACCTCTCCATTGCGTATTCATCTGTTAATCGGTTCAAGGCGGAGAGGACAGGATTCGAACCTGCGGTACGGCGATACCGTACAATGGTTTTCAAG
>JAJEBK010000033.1 GCA_022823945.1 Anaerolineae bacterium
GGTAGTCTACAATCAGCTACGACCGCATAGCGCTCTAGGCTACAAGACGCCGGCAGAAACCGAGGCGCAGTGGCAGCAGCAAAACTCCCTCAAAGTTTCTGAGATTTTGTGTCCAATAAAATAGGACCATTACAGGGGTGAGGTAATCATATCCAGCAAGTTCGCCACTCCCGAAAATGTCAAGCCCTGTATCCGCGCTGGCATCGGTGCTACAATGACGACTTGTACTTGCGCAGCGAGCCGCTCTGCCTATGCCGCAATTGTCTGATTTATATCAGCTGAAGAATTACATCGACACCTTTGCGCTGGGTCATTATGCGCGTGTGCTGGATGCCATCGACCAGCGCAGCGGCCGGCAAGTCGCTTTCAAGGTCATGCGGCCCGAGCATCTTGCCGATGATGGCGACATCCGCTGGGAGTACCGCGCGTTTGGCAGCGAAGCCGATATTCTGGCGCGCTTGTGGCACAGCCCCAATATCGTCAAATTGATTGATTGCGGCTATATCTCTGCTCGCGAAGAAGCCCCCCGCGCCGGCGATATCAACAGCTTCCAGGTCAATGTGCGCGCTTTTGTCGATGCCATGCAGCAATTCGCATCGGCTGGCTGGCGTCCTTATCTGGCTTTGGAAAAACTGCCTCGCCAAAACAGCCTTTTTTATTTGATGAAACCCAACCGCCCCAACAGCCGCTGGCGTCTGCCCAGCGAAGAAGGCTTGGCGCTGGCCTTGCAATTCTGCGCGCTGCTGGAAATGGCGCATGACAACAAAATCGTCTATCTCGATCACAAGCTGGAGCATGTCTATTGGGATGGCGCGCACCTAAAAGTCATCGACTTCAACAGCTCGCGCCGGCTGGATGATGACCACCTCCAGGCGCCACAGCAATACGCAAAAGATGTGCACAGCCTGTGCGTGGGCGTACTCTATCCGATCTTCACGGGCATGTCGCCGCAGATGACAGCGCTGCGTCCCCAGCCCAGCAGCCGCGATGCGGTCGAGGCGCGCTACAGCGGCATAGACCAACTGGACTTCAGCCTGGAGCCACAACTGAGCGAGGGCATCGCTGAACTGCTGCAAAGAGGTGCCGCGCAAGATATCGACACGCTGCAGGAATTCGTCAATGGCTTGCAGCGGGTCGCCACCCAGCATGGCTTCCAATTTCCTGATTATTACACCAACACCGCCAGCCGCGAGGCGCGGGCACAGATGCGGGCGGGCTTGCAGCGGCTGCGACAGGGCCAAGAGCATATCCGCGAGGCGCGCGACCTCTTCCGCGAGGCGCTCATCCAGGATGGCATCAGCCACGACCTGGAAGACGAACTGCGCCGCCTGGTCGTCGTGCTCAACGAGATGCTGAATCACCGCGCTGTGCCCTAACCCCCCTCAGTCCCCCCGACGAGTCAGGGGGAGGCAAAGGCGGAACTACAGAGTGCGCCGGGGGCACAGGGAAAAGCGCAAAGATTCGCCACCGAGTTCACCGAGATTGAAGCGAGATGACTCCAGACGAATTCGTGCAAAAGTGGGCTGGTACCTCGCTGGGCGAAAAGCAGAGTTATCAGGCGCATTTCATGGATTTGTGCCGGCTGGTCGGGCACGAGACGCCGGCTGGCGATGGCAAGACAGCTGCGGGCAAAACTTTTCAGTTCGAGCCGACCGTGCAGACCGGGCAGGGCAGGCATGGTTTCGCCGATGTCTGGCTGCAAGACCACTTCGCAATCGAATACAAAGCGCCCAAGAAATACAAAGACCTGGACGCGGCCTACCAGCAGCTTCTGGACTATCGCGAAGCCTTGAACAACCCGCCGCTGCTGGTCGTCACCGACATCAACAACTGGGAGATCCACAGCAACTTCCCCAATACGCAAAAGCGCGTCTACCGCTTCACGCATGCAGACATCGCCGGCGACAAGCGGGTTCTCGGCTGGTTGAACGACCTGTTCCACGCGCCGCAACGTCTGAATCCGCGCGTCAACAGCGAGCAGGTAACCCGCGAAGCCGCCAAAGCCTTCCAGCTAATCGCCGATAACATGCGCGACTGGGATGCCGAGCCGCAGCGCATCGCCTTCTTTCTGACCAAGCTGGTCTTTTGCCTCTTCGCCGAAGATATCGGGCTGCTGCCCAGCGCCGCCGCCAGCATGGATGGCATCTTCACGCATATCATCGAGCAGTCGCGGCGCAAACCCAGCGTCTTCCAGCAATATGTGCGCAACCTGTTTGTCGCCATGAACAACGGCGGCGAAGTGCTGATGCAAGATATCCCCTACTTCAACGGCACGCTCTTCCAGGTCGTCACAGTCGAAGAGCTGTCGGCCGAGGCGCTGGACGGGCTGGCTAAGGCGGCGGCGCTGGACTGGTCGGATATCGAGCCATCCATATTCGGCACGCTCTTCGAACGCAGCCTCGACCCCAGCAAACGGTCGCAGCTGGGCGCGCATTACACCTCGCGTGATGACATCCTGCTCATCGTCGAACCCGTGCTGATGCGGCCGCTGCGCTATCACTGGGAAACCATCCAATTGAAAGCCGCCCCAATCCGCGAGCGGCATGACCAAGCCAAGACGGGCCGCGCCCGCACCAACGCGCGCAAGCAACTGCTGGCTCTGCGCGATGACATGCTGGAGCGCATCCGCACGATTTCAGTGCTCGACCCCGCCTGTGGCAGCGGCAACTTCCTCTATGTGTCGCTGCAGCTGCTGATGGATATGGAAAAAGAAGTCATCCACCACGCGCTGTGGCGGAGCTTTCAACTGACGACGCCAGAAGTCCACCCGCGCCAGATGTACGGCATAGAGATCAACCCGATCGCCCATGCGCTGGCCAGCATCGTCGTCTGGATCGGCTACATCCAGTGGCGCAAGAACAATGGCTATGCGCAGGCATTCGCCGAACCGATATTGGAAGAGCTGGCCGACAACATCGTGCGCAAGGATGCGATATTGCCAGACCCCCCTCGGGATGGAGGGAAGACAGACCCCGACCAGGATGCGCGTAGGGGCGAGGCATTGACTCGCCCGCAAGGGGTGGACTGGCCGCGCGTGGATGTCATCGTCGGCAATCCGCCGTTTTTGGGTGGCAGCAAAATGCGCGGCGAGTTGGGTGATGAATACTATGAACGACTGACAGACTTCTATTCGGGTCGATTGCCTGGCTTTGCTGACTTAGTCTGTTACTGGTTCGAGAAAGCGAGAGAGCAGATCGAAAGCGGAAAAGCCAAACGCGCGGGACTTTTGGCGACAAACTCGATCCGTGGCGGCGCAAATCGGGAAGTTCTAAAGCGCATCAAGGATACTGGCGATATTTTCATGGCTTGGTCTGATCGCGAATGGATACTTGATGGCGCTGCTGTGCGCGTGTCGATGGTGGGGTTTGACAAAGATATAGAAACTATGCGGATTTTGGATGGCGTACCCGCACAAAATATATCTCCAGATTTGACCGCGACAGTTGATATTACTGGTGCCGCTGTATTGCATGAAAATGCGAAAATCGCATTTCGAGGAAATCAAAGAGGAGGCGCATTTGATATTGAGGAACCCGTTGCCATGCAGTTTATAGATGCGGTCAATACTAGCGGGAAATCTAATCGTGACGTAGTGAAACCATGGTGGAATGGTCTCGATATAACCAGAAGGCCGCGACGCATGTGGATCATAGACTTCGGCACAAATATGCCCTTGTCTGAAGCAATGGAGTACGAATTGCCGTTCAAGCATGTTGAGAGACACGTCAAGCCTGTAAGAGAAAAAAACAATCGCAAAGCGTATCGTGAAAGATGGTGGATATACAATGAAGCACGGCCTTCTATGCGACGTTCCCTACGGGGGCTAGAAAAATATATCGCCACCACACACACATCAAAACATAGATTGTTTGTATGGATGGACAAGGACATTATGCCCGACCATGCGCTCATAGCCATCGCCCGCGACGACGACTACTTCTTCGGCGTCCTGCACTCCAAGCTGCACGAAGTCTGGTCGCTGCGCATGGGCACATGGCTCGGCAAAGGCAACGACCCCCGCTACACGCCCACCACCACATTCGAGACCTTCCCTTTCCCCTGGTCCCCCGGCCACGAAGACGAATCCCACCCCGCGCATGCCGCCATCAGCGCCGCCGCCCGGCAGCTGCATGCAGAGCGTCAGGCTTGGCAGAATCCCGCTATGTCTACGCAATCTGCGGACGAGCCTCCCCCTGACCTGTCGGGGGGACCGAGGGGGGTTAAAGACCGCACGCTGACCAACCTCTATAACGCCCTGCAAGTCTGGCGTGGCGAAAGCGACATCAAGACGAAGCCCGCCGCTGCCGACTTCGCCCCGCGCCTGGACGAACTGCATCGCGCGCTGGATCGTGCTGTGTGTGCTGCTTATGGCTGGGAAGTTGCCGTGCTGGATGACGAGGAAGAGATGCTGCGCAGGCTGCTGGCGTTGAATTTGGAGCGGGCGGGGGAGTCCGGTTAGGAGTCGCGGCCGGGTTTCTCGTAGTTGAGGCCAAAATGGTCGGCGATGGAAACCAGGATGGCGCGATTTTCGAGTAATGCGTCGCGGTTTTCGCCCGTGATAGCTCGGATTTCGCGTATTGCGTCGCCGTTTTCGATAATCATGGCGCGGTTTTCTGCCAAACCTTGCTCGACCTGGTCCATCCGGGCTTCAAGCGCTTGCAGTCGAAGGTCGAGCGCTTCCAGCCGCAGTTCAAACCGATCCATTCTGACTTCGAGTCGGTCCATTCGAGATTCGAGTCGTCCCAGCCGGTCTCGGTTGTCGTAAACGATGTCGCGCACTTCTCTGTGCGTTTCGGCGAAGCGGTCGAATCGATCCAGGACAGCATTCTGTGTGCTGCGCAGTGTCTCAATATCTTGTTCCACGCGCTGTTCACGAAGCTCGGCCAATTCCATAGCGTCTCCTAGCGTACCATAAAAATCTCCGCGACTATAAGCATAGCCGCGCTCTGCTATCGTGTCAAGCAGAGCCGATTGAGCCTTTGCCTGACCTGTCAGGAGTTACGCGCCGCGCCTCGCTTGAAACAGGCGCGCAGGCAATGCTACAATTGGTGTCAAGCGGCAGGGCGGGGGATTGTCATGGATGTAGACGCTTACAAGCTGGAGCATCGCCTTGAGGGCGAGTTTATCAAGTTGAAGTGGACATTGCAGCCGGGCTATGAGAATCCCTTGCTGCCACAATATCCTGAAGTCGAGATGGAATTCAAGTACACCGATGTCTCGCGGGATACTGTGATGGTGATGCTGCGGAAGATGCGAGTTCCCGCAATGATCTCTGATGCAATTATGAGTCGAATCGCTGACGCCGCCGCATAGCATGGCTTACCCGTACTTCATCCAGGAGCAGTTTTCACAGCGTTGGCAACATGGCTGGACGGTAGCGGAGCGACTGCTTGGTATAACGAGCCGCAGTTCGCCTCGAGCCTACCTGCCAGTTCACGGCGACTCGATGCTTGGTCAACTCGGCGACGACGAGCTGCTCAGTTACTTCATCTATACGCTAAGCAGTTGGTGGGAATATCCGCTAATCGACAGGATTAACGCGGGCCGACCTGACAATAACTTCGCAATCCTGATGGACATAAATCCGGTGCCGGAGACCATGTATCGGCTCCAGCATCTGCGGCGTGCGCCACCAGAAACTCGTTATAAGGCAGGGTTGCAGGAGATGTTTCCCAACCTGGACTTAGCCGTAGCGGACGCAATGTATCGTCTTTTGCGGAATGGATTTGGGCACAATCTCTTCGGTCGAGAGCCCGGCAAAGTGATGTTTGACAATGACTTCGACTGTCCGCCGACACTGGATGAAAACTCTGTGCTGCTTATCTCGCCAATAGAGTTGGCGCTGTCAATGGTGCATCACTTTCTTGCCAAAATCCTTGAGTTAGTGACTTTCCCACTGGGTGAAAACTGGCGCATCTTTAGGACCTACATGACCGGCACGGCTTGACCAGTCCTTCGTGTCTTTTGTGATTAAGTCTGAAACCCCCGTGTCTCTGCGTCTCTGTGGCGGAAATAGCGCGCCTCGCTTTCGATGAACTCCACCAGCCCCGCGATGCCGGGATTGGGCGGCGTGCTGCGCGGCATGTCGTGCACCTGCGCCCGCATGATTCGTGGAGGATCGCCCAGCTCCAGCCGCACTTCGCCCACCTGCCCGGCCTGCACTTCGCCCAGCCACAGCGCCTTGCCATCTAGCCGGGTGCGCTCGGCGGGCCGCAGGCAGATTTGCAGGCGATGCGCCGTTTTTCCGGGCTCCAGCGCCACCAGAATCTCGCCATTCGGAGGCTGCCAGTCCCGCGCCGTGTCGACCAAGCCCACGCTAACCTGCCCCGCCAGTTTTTCTCGGCCTGCGTCATCCAGCGCGCCCTCGACATTGGCGGCGTGATAGCCCAGGCCATCCAGCGCCACCAGGCACGAGCGTCCGCCGGTCGCGCGGCAATGCCAGACTTGCTCGCTGCAGGCCCCGCCGGTATCCAGCAGAAGGCAGGCGTCTGCGCGTTGCATCAGACGCCGCAGGAATGTGTGCAGGCGCGGCAGCAGCCACAGGTCGCCGCGGATATGGCCCGTGTAGAGCAGGCTCAGCGATTGCGCCACACAGCCCGCCGCTTTTCGATGAAGGCGCGCATGCCTTCGACCTTGTCTTCGCTGCCGAAGGCGATGAGGAAGTTGCGCCGCTCGAATGCCAAGCCCTCGTGCAGCGGGCTTTGGAAGGCTTTGTTGATGGCTTCTTTGGTCAGGCGCACCGCCACCTGCGAGCGCTGCGCCACCTTTTGGGCGATAAGAATCGCCTCCGCCATGAAGTCGGCTTGCGGCGCGACGCGATTAACCAACCCCGCTTTCAAGGCTTCGTCCGCGCTCAGCCGCCGGTCGGTGAGCATGATTTCCATCGCCAGCGCCTTGCCCACCGCGCGCGTCAGCCGTTGGGTGCCGCCAGCGCCGGGCAAAATGCCCAGATTGATCTCGGGCTGCCCAAACACGGCGCTATCGGCCGCCACGATCATGTCGCAGCACATGGCCAGCTCGCAGCCGCCGCCCAGCGCATAACCCGCCACCGCCGCGATGATGGGCTTGCGCACGCGGCTGAAATCGAAGCGGTCGACCAGCGAGTCGTCCATCAGCATATCGATCTGCGTTTTTCCGTCCATCTCCTTGATATCTGCGCCGGCCGCGAAGACTTTGTCGCCACCGGTCAAGATAATCGCGCCGATCGCCGGGTCGCCGTCAAAGCCGTACATGGCGCGTTTGACTTCGTCCAGCAGCGGCGAATTCAGGGCATTGAGCGCTTGGGGTCGGTTCAGGGTGATGCAGCCCACACCATCGGCTGGCGTATCGACCAGGATGTGCTGAAAACTCATAGCGGCTGTCCCTTCGTGAGTGAGAATGAGGCGATTGTAGCAACTTCAGTCTACCCCCCTCAGTCCCCCCATATCAATAGGTGGAAGGTTTCGCCGCGCTCTGCATTTTGCAGCGATTGTCTGGCAGAAACGTCAAATCCGTTGAATTTAGCTCCCCTCTCCGACGATTCGGGGAGGAGCCGGAGGAGCGGTTGTAGTGGTCCCGAAAAACTGGACACCTAGTAAAGAGAGTATACTGGATGCACAGGGACGGAGACAGCCCTATGGGAAGGCATCGCAAGTACACACCGGAGACGAAAGTCAGGATCGTGCTGGAAATCATTCGTGGCG
>JAJEBK010000051.1 GCA_022823945.1 Anaerolineae bacterium
GGTAGTCTACAATCAGCTACGACCGCATAGCGCTCTAGGCTACAAGACGCCGGCAGAAACCGAGGCGCAGTGGCAGCAGCAAAACTCCCTCAAAGTTTCTGAGATTTTGTGTCCAATAAAATAGGACCATTACAGGGGTGAAGTTCGGCGAGTTTGCAATAGTATCGGCCCTACGACATTCCTGCTTGTTGTTGCATTTCTTTGATGAGCATGTCAGGGAAATAAACCGGGCGCGTCGAACGGGCGAGATTCCACCTGTTTGCGGCGCGCCGAGCTTGTTATGCTACTTGTCACATTTGTCCACCCCGCCGAAAGGAATGTCTGGCGCCCCCTCGCTGTGTTATGGCAAAAATTGCGATAAGAAAACCCTTTTCTGCACATAGCGCGTCCAACAGTTCGCTGTTGCGCAGCTTCACATTTCTGAAAAAATATCGTGGTATTGCGCTGGGCGTGTATGGCTTGGCGGCGCTGACCAACGGGCTGGCGGTGCTGATCCCGCAGACCATCCGCTGGATCGTCGATGCCGGCATCGTGCAGCGCGATATGCAGATTCTGCTGGCTTCGCTGGTCGGCTTGCTGATGCTGAGCTTGTGCAAGGGCGGCGTCGACTTCGTGCTGGGGCGCTGGACCGAGGTGGCTTCGCAGGGGGTCGCCTATGACATCCGCAACGCCATCTTTGGCAAGTTGAGCTCGCTGTCTTTCTCATACCACGACCGCGCCCAAACCGGGCAGTTGCTGGCTCGCTCCATTTCCGATGTAGAGCGCATCCGCTTTTTGACCGGGCGGGCTATCCTGCGCCTTTTCCAGTCATCCATGCTCATGCTGCTGACATTTGCAGCGCTGCTGTTGATGAACCCGCTATTGGCGCTGCTGTCGATGCTGCTGATGCCGCTGATGGGCTATGTGGCTTTTCGCTTTGGGCGCATTTATCGCCCGCTGTCGCTGGATTTGCAGCATCAACTGGCAGAGATGACCACGGTGCTGGAGCAAAATCTGCGCGGCGCAAAGATCGTCAAGGCTTTCGCCCAGGAAGACGCGGAGGTCGCGCGCTTTGATGCCCAAAATCAACATTGGGCAGATTTGGCGGCGCAGCAGGTTCGCGTGGCGACCCAGCATATCCCGCTGCTGGATTTCATCGCCAGTTTGAGCACGGTTGTCATCATCTGGCTGGGTGGGCGGCTGGTCATTGAAGGCGGCTTGAGCCTGGGCGAGTTGGTAGCCTTCACCACCTATCTGGGCCAGCTGATTTCGCCTGTGCGGCGGCTGGGCATCATTGTGCCGGCGGTGGCGATGGCATCGGCTGCGGGCGAACGAATCTACACCATCCTGGACGCGAAGTCGGAAGTGGTCGATGCGCCCGGCGCCGTGCCGCTGCCGCCCATTGACGGGCATGTGCGCTTCGAAGATGTTTCTTTTGCCTACTTTGACCAGCGACCGGTGCTGGATGGGCTCAGCTTCAGCGCGCAGGTCGGCGAAGTGGTGGCGCTGCTGGGCGCGACCGGCAGTGGAAAATCCACCATCATCAACTTGATCCCGCGTTTCTATGATGTGACTGGTGGGCGCATCTTGGTCGACGGGCACGATCTGCGCGGCGTCACCTTGAACTCGCTGCGCGACCAAATCGGCATCGTGCTGCAAGAGTCGGTGCTCTTCGCCGCCAGCATCCGCGAGAATATCGCTTTTGGCCTGGACAATGTAGCGGATGACGATGTGATTGAGGCCGCCAAAGCCGCCCAAGCCCATGACTTCATCATGCAGATGCCAAACGGCTATGACACCGAAGTCGGCGAGCGCGGCGTAACCTTGTCTGGCGGGCAAAAGCAGCGCATTGCCATCGCCCGCGCCTTGTTGAAAGACCCGCGCATCCTGCTGCTGGACGATGCCACTTCCAGCGTGGATACCGAAACCGAGCGCTTGATCCAATTGGCGCTGGAGCGGCTGATGAAAGGGCGGACATCCTTCATCATCGCCCAGCGGCTGAGCACGGTGCGGCTGGCGGACAAAGTGCTGGTCTTGCAGGGCGGTCGCGTGGCGGCGGCTGGCACACACGAAGAATTGCTGCACAGCAGCGGCTTGTATACGGAGATTTATCATCGCAACCTGCGCGCGTGAATCGGCGGGGCCGAGCTTGGAGTTTCGCTATGCAAATTCTTAAGTGGAACTTTGATAATTGCGAACAGGGAAGGAGCTAAGCTATCATGTCGAAACTGCGCGCAAAGATTGTTCAGGATACGAAAGTCAGTGTATTCCATCTTACCCAAGACCGAATAAGTTACCCTAAAGACAATGGGTCGCCGCTTCTCAAACGTCTTGCTCCCAAGCGGCCTCCCCTAAATCCCGCGCCGCCAGAACAAACGCTGCAAGACCCCAAACAGAGCAGCAAAGATGAATAATTCATAGCGCAAACCCAACGACGGAGACACATATCGGTTTTTCGATTGGCACGGCCGGCATCCGCTCGGGCGGACCGCGCGGCACACTAGACGCTTATGCCGACAAGGTCGAGGGGCGCAGCTTCAACCTGCGCGTCGTCTGGCAGTTGCTGGTTTTCATCCGTCCCTATTCCTGGCGCATGCTCGGCGCCTTTTTTGCCATGCTGCTGGCCTCTGGCTTGACTTTGGCAACACCCTACCTGGTCAAGCTCGCCATTGATGGTCCTATCGCCAATGGCGACTACGCCGCGTTGGACGAAGTGGCGCTGCTGATGCTGGGTGCCTTCGTCAGCTTGTACGCGGCTTCCATGGCGCAGCGCTATCTGCTCAGCTGGGTGGGTCAGCGCGTTTTGGCTGATCTGCGGGCGGCGCTGTTTCGGCACATCCAGGATTTGCCGCTGGCTTACCACGACCAGCACATCATTGGCGTGACGATATCGCGCGTCATCAGCGATGTCGGCGTGATCAATCAGCTGCTTTCACAAGGGCTGATCACGCTGACGGGCGATAGCCTGTTGCTGGCGGGCATCGTGCTGGTCATGCTGTCGCTGAATTGGCAGCTGGCGCTGATCACTTTCGCCATCATTCCACTGATTGTGCTGGCTACTGCCCTGTTCGCGCGGCGGGCAAAACGGGCCTTCCGCAAGACGCGCGCCCGCAACGCCCACATGATTGGCGATCTGGCCGAGAACCTCAGCGGCATCCGCGTCATCCAGGCATTTGCCAATGAAGACAGCACTTCCGAGAAGTTTGACGAGGTCAACCAAGCCAACCGAGACGCGCATATTGAAGCCATGTCCCTGTCTTTCGTTTTCTTGCCGACGGTCGAATTTCTGGGCGTGGCGGCAACAGCGATTGTGCTGCTCTTTGGCGGGCTGGGCGTCGTTCAAGGCAGCTTGACCCTGGGCACGGTCATCGCCTTTCTGGCTTATGTCAATCGCTTCTTTTTGCCCGTGCAAGAACTGAGCCAGCTCTATGCCACCATGCAGACAGCCATGGCCGGCGGCGAGCGCGTCATCAACCTCCTGCATACCGAGCCGGCCATCAGCGACAAAGCCAATGCCAGGCAGATGCCATTGATCGAGGGGCGCATCGACTTCCAGCAGGTTCAATTCAGTTATCGGCAGGACGAGCCGGTGCTGCGCGATATTGACCTGAGCATCCCGGCGGGCACCATGGTGGCGCTGGTGGGTCCGACTGGCGCTGGCAAGACCTCGCTGGCTAATCTGGTGGCGCGATTTTACGATGTCAACGGCGGCAGTTTGCAGATTGATGGTCTGGATGTGCGCGATGTGCAACAGCGGTCTCTGCGCGCCCAAATGGGGCTGGTTTCGCAGGATCCTTTCATCTTCGCGGGTTCAATCGCCGACAACATTCGCTTCGGCAAGCCGGATGCGGGGCTGGACGAGGTCATCGCCGCGGGCGACCTGGCCAATGTCGGCGAATTCGTGAACGACCTGCCCTTGGGCTACAACACAGAAATCTTTGAAGATGGCGCTAATCTGAGCGTTGGGCAGCGGCAGTTGATCTCTATCGCGCGCGCCATATTGGCAGACCCGCGCATTTTGATCATGGACGAGGCGACATCCAGCGTCGATATGGTCACCGAAGCGCTGATCCAGGATGCCCTGCGCAAATTGCTGGCGCAGCGCACTTCCATCGTCATCGCCCACCGCCTGAGCACCATCACCACCGCCGACATCATCTGCGTGGTCGATGAAGGCCGCATCTGCGAAATGGGCGCGCACCAAGAGCTGCTGGCGCGGCGCGGCATGTATTACGAGCTTTATCAGCGCCAGTTCGTCGAGGTGGCCGAACCCGACGGTTCGTAGGGGCGATACTTGTATCGCCCGTTGTAAATCCCTATCTCGCCATTGTCGCAACGCCGAAAACACACACGACGAATCTCCTTTTTTGACCCGCCGCAGCCTGTGTCCTCTGCGACCCACGCTGCGCTATACTATATTCACAGTCACAACTATCAGGATGAAACCGCATGGAAGTCCTCACCAAACGCGTGAACGCCGACAATATCCTGGAATACGCCAACCTGCCCGAATTCGCAGACCGCCGGGTCGAACTTGTCGAAGGGGAGATTGTTACGATGGGATTGCCCAAAGCATTGCATGGCGTAGTGATGTTTCGCCTCGCGCGCTTCATTGGAAATTACCTGGCAGACCACAACCTGGGCGAGATCACTGGCGCTGATGCCGCCTTCGTGCTTGAGCGCAGCGAATACCGCGGCGACACCGTGCGCGGGCTGGATATCGCCGTCGTGGGCAACGAGCGCGCCAACGAGCTGTACACCAACAAAGTCATTGAAGGCGCGCCAGACCTGGCAGTCGAGATCGTTTCGCCGAGCAACACAATCTCTGACATGAAGCGCAAGACGCGGCAGTTGCTCGAGGCTGGCACAATTCAGGTCTGGATCGTTGACCCCGACCTGCGCGAGGTGGATGTGTATACGCGCGCAGGCTCGGCGAACTACCGCGAAGGCGACACACTTTCAGCTGGCGATGCGCTGCCTGGCTTCAAAATCCCTGTGGCTGACATTTTTCCGTAGATAGCCGAAACGCACGGCGCTAATCCCCCACCCCAAGCCCCTCCCCCAAAATGAGGGAGGGGCTTATTTGCTATAATCGCGGATTGCTTAGCTCCCCTTCCCTCCCTGTGGGGGAAGGAGCCGGGGGATGGGGGTAGGTTTGATCGCCATGCAGTCAATAGCGATTCGCCCCTACCGATCACATTCCATTGCCAGCAGAAAGATGCGCTTGAGGCGTTGGTTGCGCATGTCGGACGCCTCTACATGACGCAGCAAGCGCCCACGCAAGTCGGCGACCACATCGGCATAGTCGGGCTGGTGGGCGAGGTTGTTCAGCTCGAAAGGGTCGTCCTGCAGGTCATACAGCTCGTTCATGTCGTGCAGCGAGAAGACATACTTGTAGCGGTCGGTCATGAGCAGGCGCTGGGGGAAGAAGTGTCCGTGCCCAAGGTGCTCGCAGACTAATTCGTCCGACCATTGCGCATCAGAATCGCCGTCGCAGAGTGGCAGCAGGCTGCGGCTGTGCATGTACGCTGGCACGGCAATCCCAGCGGCGTCCAGCATGGTGGCGGTCGCGTCCATGTTGGAAACGAGGGCGTCTGTGCGTTGTCCGGGCGCGATCCTGTTGGGCAAACGGATGGCACATGGCACGCGCGCAACCTCTTCCATGAAAGAATTTGACTTGTCCCACAAGCCGCCGTGCGCCGCCACCGCATCGCCATGGTCGGCCAGCCAGATGACGATGGTGTTGTCGGTCAATTCCAGCTCGTCCAGCGTGTCAAGCACATCGCCCACAGCGGCATCGGTCTGCAAGCCTTGGGCATAGGCGCGGGCGAGAATCTGCTGCCAGTCCGACCAGTCGGGCCAGGATTGCGAGCTGAGGTGCGAGATTTCGCGGTGGAAGAAATGGCGCAGCGGACGTCCGCTCAAGTCATCGTTGAAGCTGGGGTATTCGGGGATGTCGGCGGGGTCGACCATGGCAGCGTATTCTGCCGACGGATAATAAGGCTGGTGCGGCCCCCACAGGCTGACGACGAGGCTGAAAGGCTGATCGCTAGCCGCAAACTCGCGTAGCTTTTCGCAGGCCAGATGGGCGACAAACTGCTCTTCATGCGCTTCTGGCGGACCAACCAAGATGCCGGAACCATTCATAAACTTCCAGGGCGATGGATCGTGCAGGACAATCTCCTGCCCCTGCCATTCGGGATAGTTGATGTTGTATTCGATTAGCGCGCGGGCGTCGCCAAAGCCGCGTTCTTCGGCATAGGCTTTATAGGCGTCCGACATGTAAATCTTGCCATAATCCGGCAGGCTCCAGCCCTCGATGCCGTAGTCAATGGGCAGACGCTCGCGGCCGCAATGCCATTTGCCCACATAGCCGTTGCGATAGCCAGCCTGCGACAGGTAGTGACTGTAGAGCTGCTGTCCGGAATCCAGGTCGGGCTGGTTGCCAACCCCGTCGGCCTCCGTATTCATGATGATGCCATGCGAGCTGGGATAAATGCCGGTCATCATACTGCTGCGCGCCGGCGAACAGAGCGGACACACCGAATAGGCGCGGTCAAAGCGGATGCCCTCTGATGCGAACTGCTCATAACGGGGTGGCTTGAATTCGTATTCGCCCTCGCGGTCATGCCCATAGAAGGCTTGGTGGTCGGCGATGATGAAGACGATGTTGGGTTTTGAGGTCGGCATGCTGAAGTCCTTTTTGAAGTGCGGATGGGCTGAGTCAGATTAAACACAGAAGGAACAGGCAGATTCAATGTTTCGCATCATTTGATCGAACCGACAGTGATGCCTTCAATCAGGTTGCGCTGGAAGATGATGTAGACGATGATGACGGGCACAGCTGTGATATTGATGCCAGCGAAGGACAGCGCGAAGTCGGTGAAGTATTCGTCCTGGAAAGCCGTCAGCCCCAACGGCAAGGTGCGCTTGCTGTCTTCGTTGATCAGCAGCAGCGCCTGGAAAAATTCGTTCCAGGTGCCCATGAAGACGAAGATGCCCAGCGCCATCAGCGATGGCTTTGACAGAGGCAGCAGGATGCGCAGATAAAACTGAAAGCGGCTGCAGCCATCCAGCGCGGCGGAATCTTCCAGCTCTGGCGGAAAACCCTGAAAAAAAGCGCGCAGCATCAGAATCGCGAAAGGCAGGCTTCCCGCCACATACACCAGAATCAAACCGATGCGGCTGTTGGCCAGGTTCAGCTCGTACATCAGCGACAGCAGTGGACCCAATTTTGCCGACAGTGGAAAAGCCATGCCGATCAGAAACACGAAGAAGATCGGCTGGTTGCCGGGAAAGCGCATCTTGGCGAAGGCATAAGCCGCCAGCGACGCCAGAAACAGCACGATCAGCACGGTCGTCACGCTGATGAAAATGCTGTTGATGAAATACTGGTCGAAGCTGGCCTCGAACCAGGCGTCGACATAATTCTGGAAGCGCCACTCGCCCGGCAGTCCCAGGGCGTTCTCGCGGATTTCCTTGTTGGTCTTGAGCGCGCTGGTGAAGACCCAAACGATCGGCACCAGCGTGATCGCCGTAATGACGATCAGCGTTGCATAAAAGGGAGCGCTGCGCAGCCGCCTCTGCCAGTTGCCGCTCACGAGCTCCATGAGCGCCACTCCCGCCATTTGATGAAGCCGGTCGAAATGCAGACGACGATGACAGCATTAACTGTCGCGGCCGCCGTCGCCCAGCCCATCTCGAAGTTGCCAATCATGCGGAAGACATAGATATCGATGACGTCTGACGAATAGAAAGGACCGCCGCCCGTCAGGATGAAAATGACGCCGAAGATGCCCATCGCCGTGAAGATGCGCAGCGTGACCACGAAGGTGAAGACATCATACAAGCTTGGGATGATGATGCGAAAGAGCTTTTGGCGGAAGTTCGCGCCATCGACGCGCGCCGCGTCAATAATATCGGTCGGGATATCCTGCAAGCCCGCCAGGAAAATCACCATCGAATAGCCGAAGGTCGCCCAGGCATAGGCGATGAAGGTGGAATAAAGCGCGATTTTGTGGTCGCCCAGCCAGGATTGCGTGAACGCGCCCAGCCCGACCAATTCCAAGGCCGGGTTCAGCACGCCGGCGAAGGGATGATAAATCCACTTCCACACATAGGCGATGACAACGCCCGAAAAGATAGCCGGCAGAAAAAGCGCCGCGCGGAAGAACACCCGCCCCCGCCGAATCTCGTAGATGAACACCGCCAGCAGCAGCCCAATCCAGACCGGAATGACCACCGCCAGCCCCAGGAAGATGAAGTTGTGCCCCAGCGCGTTCCAAAAGCGGTCGTCGTTCAGGATGAAGGTGTAATGAGACAAGCCCGTGAACTCGGCAGTCGGGCTGAGCAAGTCCCATTTGAAGAAGCTGAACACGAAGGACGCAAGCACCGGACCGAGATTGAATACGACATAGATCGCCACAGCCGGCAAGATGAACAGGTAGGGCATCAAGTCCAGGCGCGGACGAATGCCAGCCGTTCGCGCAGTCTGACCGCTGAGTAGCGTCATGTTTGGTCTCTAAGGGATCTACCCCACCCCCAGCCCCTCCCCGAAGCATCAGGGAGGGGAGAAGGGCACACCATCCCCCATTGCGATGAAGGGACCGAGGGGGTAGGCCGCGCCCCTAGTTTTCGGCCAGGTAGTCGCTGTGCGTCGCCTGCATTTCGTTCAGCAGGTCTTCGGGCGAAAGCATCCCGCCGATCATGCCCTGAACGATCTGATTCATATCGCCGAAGACCTTGGGCGGCAGATAGGTGACGGGCCAGAAGCCGATTTTGTCGACATTGGCGGCTGTCTCGGACGCGATCTGGTAATAGAGCGGCGGAATATCTTCTGGCACCTCGATGGAAAAGGCGGGCAGCACGGCGATATCGCGCAGCGCCTGCACAGCCAGCTCTTCGGTCATCATCCACTCCACGACCTTGAATGCGGCATCGACCGGCGCGTATTCGGCGACGATCAGCGAGCTGCCGATCCCGCCCAGAGTCTTGATATCGGTGGCGGGGTTGACCGGCGGCAGGTAGAAGAAGCCGATTTCAAAGTCCGGATCGCTGGAGATGGCGTCGTTGATGAACCAGGGACCGTTCAGCACCATGATCGACAAACCCTGATAAAAGAGGTCGAGCGACTGGTTGTAGTCGATGCCCAGGGGATCGGGGTTGGCATAGCCCATGTTGACCATGTCCTGGAAGGCTTGCAAGCCCGCCAGGCAGGCTTCGCAGTCGGGCCAGGGCTGCGTGCCGCTGAGCACATCAATGTACTCCGAGCCAGCGCTGCTGTACATGAACATCGAGGCCATCAACGCAGAGGGCCAGCCGCCGGCCAGTCCCATCGTGTAACCATAGAGCCCGGCATCCTTGACCGCTTCCAGCACAGCCTGGTATTCCTCGAAAGTCGTGGGCGGTTCCAAGCCCAGCTCGGCGAAGGCGTCCTTGTTGTAGAAGATGCCGACCGATTCCATGTTCTGCGGGATGGCGTAGATGCGCCCCTTGATGGAAACCTGGGCGAGCAGGTTGTCGGGGATGCGCTCGATCAAGCCGCTGGAGCGATAGAATTCGGTCAAATCCCGGACCTGTCCGGTGGCGACCAGAGCTTGCAGGTTCGCGCCGGTATCGACTCCGCCAAGCACATCCGGTCCCGCTTCGTTCTCCATGGCGACTCGCACTTTCTGGCTGTTCTCGCTGAGCTCGCCGGTCAAAACATTTTCGTAAACGATATTTATATCATCGTGCGCATCGTTAAAACGGTTGACGAGGATTTCGTCGTAATCGTCGTCGTAGCCCATGCCCCAGACGAGGATCTCGGTGGTTTCCTGGGCGAGGGATGGGGCGAGGCTGAAAAGTCCTATTGCGAGCAGCGTCAGGATGACGAGGAAGGGCTTGCGTAATCGCGAGCGAGAGCGGTTCATAGCTGGGATTCTCCTGTGGATTATGGTTTTTGACGGCAGATAAAAATTGCCAAAGAGAGTCTAGTGAGTGGCGTGGCGGCTGTCAAATGATTCGGCTCGATTCCCCACAACCCGCGGCGGCACCAGCCCACCGATCCGAACGGGGCAAAGTTTGGCGAATCATTCACAAGCGAATGCGCGGGTTCAGCGCGGCATACGCCCAGTCCGCAGCCAGGTTCGCCAGCAAAATCACGCTGACTGTCACCATCACAATCGCTTGCACCAGGAGCAGATCGCGGCGTTCGATGGCGGCAATCAGCAAACTGCCCAAGCCAGGGAAGCCAAAGACAAACTCGATCACGACCAGCCCGCTGACCAGCCAACTGACGCTGATGGCGATGACGGTGATGGTCGGCAGCAGGGCATTGCGCAAGACATGGCGCAGCACGACAGTCCGCCAGGCAATGCCTTTTAGCGCTGCCGCCCGCACATAATCGCGTTTGAGCTCTTCAATGACGCCGGCGCGAGTCAATCGCGAGATATAAGCCAGCAGCACCAATGTCGCCGCGAAAGCCGGCAGCCACAAAGCCGGCAGCATCTCGCCGAAGCTGGAATTGGCGGGCACAGCCGAGCTGGCTGGAAACCACCAGCCCAGCGCTTCTGCCAGGGGATTGCCCGACCAGCCCAACGCCACGATATTGATCAAAAACAAGCCCGTCACGAACTCCGGCAAGCTGACCACCGACAGCGTCAACAGCGAGATGACGACATCGGGAAATTTGTTCTCGGACAAGCCAGCGACCACCCCCAGCGCCAGTGACAAAGGAACAGAAAGCAACAGCGCCACCAGCGCCAGCCGACCGGAATTGACGCTGCGCTCGCCGATCAGGGCGCGGTTGTCTGCGCCGCGAAAGGCGATGCTCGTGCCCCAGTCGCCGCGCGCAAAGTTGCCCAGCCAGCCCAGATACTGCTGTGGCAAAGGCGCATCCAGCCCCAGCTCGGCGCGGATCTGCTCCACTTGCTCGGCAGTGGCTTCGCGTCCGCCGGCGATGACACGCGCAGGGTCGCCCGGCAGCACGCGCAGCAAGAAGAAAATCATCAGCGAACTGAGCAGATAGGTGAAGAAGAAAAAGGCAAAACGCCGCCGCAGAAACAAGATCATGAGGCCAACCCCCCTCGGTCCCCCCGACGGGTCAGGGGGAGGCACAAACATTGACCCCCCTCCCAGATGCTTCGAGGAGGGGTTATAGCAAGCATTGGCTACTGTAGTGGTCCCGAAAAACTGGACACCTAGTAAAGAGAGTATACTGGATGCACAGGGACGGAGACAGCCCTATGGGAAGGCATCGCAAGTACACACCGGAGACGAAAGTCAGGATCGTGCTGGAAATCATTCGTGGCGAG